>DATMVU010000168.1:0-12089 GCA_035562875.1 Actinoplanes sp.
CCGCGCGCACCTCACCCGCCTCGGTCAGCATCTCGTCGGTCTCACCCGGCACCCGCCGGGGTCGTTGCCAGGCCGCCACCGCCGCCACACACAGCAGGATCACCACGATGACGGTCGCCGCTGCGGCCATCCACGCCCAAACCATCGCTTCCTGAGCCTCCCAATGAACACTTTTCATCCGACAGTAGGCGACCCACCCGACAGTAGGCGACGTCGCCGGAACGGCCGGCGGGTGCCACCGATCGCTCAGGGATAGCACCATCCGATAGCCTCATGCGCCACCTGTGGATCACAGGGCCACACCTGTGGACAGCCGACCCGGCCGTAACACGGGCGTGGTAGAAAACGCGCCGACGAACATCGATCAGGAGGGACCGCGTTGCCGGCTAGCACTGACACGATCGCCGGGTCCGGTGGTGAGGGAGTCCGGGCCGGCGGCAGCGTGATCGTCTACCTGCCCGTGAGCGTGCGATCCCGCCTGCGGGAACTCGCCGCCAGCACCGGCCGGTCGCACACCCAGCTGGTCTTCGACGCGCTCAACGCCACCCACACCCGGCTCGACGGGCTGCTCTTCGAGGAGCCCGTCGGGACCGACGGCATCTTCCTCGCCCAGCGGTCCGGCCGTCGCCGGCACCGCGAGGACCGGGTCCAGGTGTCGATCCGGCCGCACCCCGCCAACCTCGCCGTCATCGATGATCTGGCGGCCCGGCACACTACCGGCAACCGCTCCGCGCTGATCGCCGCGGCGCTCGACGAGTTCCTCCCGGCCGGCCCCCCGGCAGCCCTGAAAGGCGTGACCCCGTGAAGCAGCTCAACGACCTGATAGCGGACTTCTGGCGAGATTACGCCGCACTGGTCCTGCTGGCCGCGGGCCTGCTCGGTGTGATCCTGCTGATCGCCCTCGGCATCTGGGCCAAACGGTCCAAGAAGCCACTGCGCCCGATCGCCCTGGCGGTCAGCATGAACCTCGCGCTGCTTCTCAACGCCGAGGGCATGTGGGTCATCGCGATCGACCAGCTGAAACTCCCGGCGATCTTCGCGGTGCTGGTGTTCGCCGTCTTCGAGATCTGTTTCCTGACCGCGACGTCGCTCGCGGCCGAGCAGTACCGGCGGACCTCGGTCTACGCTCCGAACGGGACGATCGTCACAGCCGGCCACCCCGGCCCGATGCTGTGGATCGCCGCGCTCATCGCCGGTCTGTCCGGCATCATCGTCGCCAGCAACGCGGTCACCTTCACCGAGCAGCTGCTCCGCCTCGCGGTCCCCTGCATGATCTTCCTGATGTGGTGGGCGGCCCTCACCGCCGCCGGGCAGAAGGTCCGCCGCGGCCGGTTCGCCTACAGCCCTCGCCGGCTCGCCGAGCGCTGGGGATTCCTCATTCCGGACGACGACCCCGATCTGGTACGGATGGGAGCCGACCGTCAGGTGCGGCGGATGGTCGTCAACTACCACCGGGTCAGTGCCGGCCGCTTCCCCAAGCCGTGGTGGCGCAACCGTCTGCTCAAGGACGCCCGTACCGCCGGGGAACCGGTCGTCGAAGAGGTCGTCGAGCAACTCGCCCGGATCCAGCGGGTGATGGACCTGCTGGTGCCCGGTGCGGTCCGGATCAACGTGCCGGCCCGCCCGGAGAGCCTGCGGGCCGCTGCCGCCCCGGCCGCCACCACGCCGGACGGCACCGCCTCACTGGCGCGGGAGCTGGAGCCGAACCCGGCCGGGACGGCTCCGGCCGGCCCGCAGTCGCCGAACCGGCAGGCCGTCGAACCGGTGCGGTTCGTGCAGCCCGCCCCGGATCCCACCCCGGCACCGGTCGAGGAGGACCCCCTCGCGCTGGCGCTGACCGATGAGCAGGCTGACGCGATGGCAGCGGTCCTGGCCCGCCAGCAGAACGCGGCCGCGGCACAGCCGGCGCCGCCGCAGCAGGCCGCCGTGCCGCAGCCGGCCTCCTTGCCGCAACAGGTCGCCTCCACCCGGTCGGCTTCCCTGCCGCAGCAGGCCGGTTCGGTGCAGCCGTCGTCTCCGTCGCAGCCGGTCGCCTCAGTTCAGCCTGCGGCGGCGCAGCCGGTGGCCGGGCCGCAGTCCATGGCGGGGTTCCCGATGATCCCGGCCCCGCCGGCCTCACAGCAGCAGCCGTCACCGCCGGCCGTATCCCAGCCGGTCTCGCAGCAGCCGGTTGCGTCCGGTCCTTCCCAGGTCGCGGTTCCGGCGCAGCGGACCGGAGACGAAGCCACCCTTCCGGTCCTGCGGGCCGGCGAGGGCGCCACGGGTCCGCGGGCCGGTGAGGGGGCTACGGTTCCGGTTCCCCGGGTCGCCGAGTCACCGGTCGCCGAGCAGCCGGCGCCGCCCGCCATTCCCGCGTGGGCGTCCACCGGTACCGGGGCGCGCCCGGCCGTGAGCATCGTCGGCTCGCCCTGGTGGCGGCTGGCCGTCGACCGGCTGAGCAAGCTGGTCGCCGAGGAGATCACGCCGGACGACCTGCCGGAGATGAACTACCTGCGGATCACCGAGCTGACCCGCAAACTCGCGCCCAAGGTGTCCGAGCTGGGCGAAGGGGTGATCCGGACGTACATCAACGAGTACGTGCGGGAGCTGGACGGCGAGCACGTCGAGTCGGCGTACCCGTGGCGGGACTTCCTGCCCGCCCCGGCACCCGCCAAGCCCGGCTCCGAAGCCTGGCTGGCCGCCCTCGCCGACCTGCGGACCGCCCTGGAGGAGGAACTCGGCGAGGGCCAGCCGATGGACCCCGACGACCTGACCACCGTCCTCGCCCCGAGCGCCCCACGCCTGGACGAACGCACCGTCCGGGCCTTCATCGGGGACTACCTGCTCGCGCTGAACGGCATGGCAGCCGCCGGTGTCGGGCAGCCGTGGGCCGAACTGATGCCCCGCCCGCAGTCGATCCGCCCGGCCAGCGACGAGGATGTCCTCGAGGTGCACGGTGCCGAACTGTTCGAGCACCTGCGCAGCACCGGCAAGCTGAGCCGCTACAAGGTGCAGGCCGTGACCGGCATCAAGAGCCGGGTCCAGGCCGACCGGATCAAGGCGACAGTGGAGAGCCGGGCCGCCGAGACCGCCAGCGCCTGAACCCTCGGCCGATCACCGCACCACCCCGAACCGCACCGCCCGAGCCGATCCGGTTCGGGCGGTGTCGCGTATCCGGCTGATTCGCGACGTGGATTGCGGCCGGGTCCTCAGGCGGGGGTGGCGATCCACGCCGAACGGGTGCTGCGGACGGTGAGACCGGGCAGGGCGCGCAGCAGCCCGGCGTCGTCGGCGAGCAGGGTGTCGAAGGTCTCCCGGTCCTCGGCGGACAGGCCCTCGGCCACACCCGCCCGGAACCGGCGCAGGGTGGCGACGGCGTAGCGGACAGCCGGTTCGGGCAGCGGCGCGGACACGTCGAGGGTCAGCTCCCGGGCTTCCCGGATGGTGAAACCGGCGCGGGTCAGCCGGGCCGTCCAGTCCGAACCCTGATGCGGCATGTGTTCGGCGCGAGCTCGGTCGGCGATGGCGTGACAGCGGTCCTCCAGACCGGGACGGCCGATGCCGATGTCATCCGGGAGGAACCGGGGTACCGCGTCCATCTCGATCAGTGCGAGCAGCCCGCCGGGGCGCAGCGTCCCACGGATGTCGGTCAGGACCCGGTCCGGATCGCTCATGTGGTGCAGGGAGGACGACGCCCACACCAGGTCGGCCGGCCCGGTCTCCGGCCAGCCCGCGTCGAGGTCCGCCTGCCGGGCCCGGACCCGGCCGTCGAATCCGAGTCGCTGCGCGTTCCCGGTCAGATGACTCAGCATGTCCGGCGAGGTGTCGATGGCCGTGACGACGGCCTCCGGGAAGTGGCGGAGCAGCGCGAACGTCCCGGTCCCGGTTCCTGCGCCGAGGTCGGTGACGTCGCGGACCGGATGATCACCGGCCAGTTCGGTGAGCCGAGCGATGAAGGCGGCCAGCGGCCCAGCGGTGACCTCGCCGTCCAGATCGAGCATCTCGGTCATGTCATGGGAGAACGCATGCCCATGCCCCTCCTCGGAGCGGTGTCCAGAACCGGAGCCGTGTCCGGGCCCGGAACTGTGTCCGGGCCCGGAACCGTGTGCCGGTGCCGGGCCGGGGCCGTGTTCACGGCGGGGATCGTGCCCGTGGGCGGGGCGGGGGCTGGTTCCGGCTTCGGGGGAGTGGTGTGCGTGTGCCATGCGATCGACTGTAGGTGGTTATTGCGTGCAGCGCATACAATCTTGCGTATGACGCAAGACGCTGAGGTGGACGCGCTGGTCCGGGCCAGGATCCGGGGACTTCGGCTGGCCAAGGGGTGGTCGCTCGACGACCTGGCGGGCCGCTGTTTCCTGAGCCCGTCCACGCTGAGCCGGATCGAGACCGGGCACCGGCGGATCGGCCTGGACCAGCTCACCGCCATCGCCCGGGCGCTGGGTGCCAGCCTCGACCAGCTGGTCGAGGCAGGCGGCGACGCCGTGGTGATCAAGCCGCACCATCATCCGGAGCGCGGCATCACCACGTGGGTGCTGACCGGCGAGGAGGGCCGCACCGGCATGACGGTGGCCCGGATCCGGGTGACCCGCCCGGCGTCCCGCCGCCCCGAGGATCTGCGGGTGCATCCGGGCCGGGACTGGTTCACCGTCCTGTCCGGAACCATCGAGCTGGTCCTCGGCGGCCGGGTAGTGGTGGTCGAGGCAGGCGAGGCGGCATCGTTCTCCACGATGGTCCCCCACGCGTTCGGCGCGCTCGGCGGCCCCGCCGAGGTGATCGCGGTACTGACCCCGGACGGCGAACGCACCCACGTCGACGCCTAGCCACCCCGCGCCCGCCGGGCCTCCCGCCACCCGCGCACACGACGGGCAACCCGCATGCTCACAGCGGCGCTGCCGACCGGCTCCGGTTGCCGGTCCTCACCTGAGCGCGGGATGGCGCGATGGCCGCCCCACCACCAGGAAGCGTGGAAGAGCGGTTGATCCTCCGAGGCCGGAGCTCAGTCGGGGACGGCGGGGGCGGTGCAGCTGGAGCGCCAGATCAGGGTGGCGTCGGCGGTTTCGCTGTGGGGTTCGGCTCCGTCGCCGAGGGCCAGGGCCATCGCGCGTTCGCCCATCTCGACCAGGGGGAGTTTGACCGTGGTGAGGGCGGGGGTGACGTCGCGGGCGATCGGCATGTCGTCGAAACCGGTCACCGAGATGTCGTCGGGGACGCGGATGCCGCGTTCGCGCAGGGTGGCCAGGGCGCCGACGCCCATCGAGTCGTTGAGGGTGATGATCGCGGTCAGGTTGGGCTGGGCGTCGAGGAGCCCGGCGGTGGCGGTGGCGCCGCCGTCGCGGGTGAAGTCGGAGTAGATGATCCGGGACGCGGGCAGCGGGACGCCGAGTTCGTCGAAGGCGTGGCGGAAACCGGTCAGCCGGTCGGTGGTGGTGGTGAGGTAGCGCGGCCCGGCGATCACCCCGACGTCGCGGTGCCCGAGGCCGAGCAGGCGCAGCCCGAGGGCGTGTGCGCCGACCTCGTTGCCGGGCAGGACGGCGCTGCCGACCAGGCGGTGCCGGCCGATCACCGCGACCCGTCCGCCGGCCTGCTGGTAGGCGCCGAGTTCGGCGTTGAGGCGTTCGGTGAACTGGTCGTCGTGGTAGCCGGAACCGGCCAGGATCAGCGCGTGCACCTGCTGGGCGCGCAGCAGCCCGACGTAGGCGAGTTCCCGCTCCGGTTCCCGGTAGCTGTTGCAGATCACCAGGAGCCGGTCGTGCGCGCCCGCCTGGCGTTGCAGCCCGCGGGTGATCTCGGCGAAGTACGGGTCGGAGACGTCGTGCACGATCACCCCGACCGCCGACTTGCGGGGCCGGGCGACGCTCTGGGCGTGCGCGTTCGGCACGTAGTGCAGTTGGCGGACGGCGGCGAGGACCCGCTCCCGCAACTCCTCGTTGACCTTTTTCGCGCTGTCGTTGATGACGCGCGAAACGGTCGCCGGGGACACCCCGGCGAGCCGTGCGACATCCGCCAGGGTGACCGCCATCCGGACAGGTTAGCGGGACAGTACCGTCAATGTGTCCACGACCCGGTTGGCGAATCCCCACTCGTTGTCGTACCAGGCCACCGCTTTGACGAGCCGGCCGTTCGCGGCGGTCAGCAGGGAATCGAAAACGGACGAGGCCGGGTCGCCGGTGATGTCCGAGGAGACCAGCGGATCGGCCGAGTAAACGAGCACCCCGCGCAGTGGCCCGGACGCCGCCGCCTCGAACGCGCTGTTGATCTCCGCGACCGTCACCTCCCGGCTGACCAGGGCGTTCAGTTCGACCAGGGAGCCGACCGGAACCGGGACCCGGACCGAGTACCCGGCCAGCCTCCCGGCCAGGCGGGGCAGCACCGCGCCGATGGCGGTGGCCGCTCCGGTGGTGGTGGGCGCGATGTTGATCGCGGCGTTGCGGGCCCGGCGCAGGTCGCGGTGCGGGCCGTCCTGCAGGTTCTGCTCCTGGGTGTACGCGTGGATCGTGGTCATCGACCCGGATTCGATGCCGGCCAGGTCGTCGAGGACCGAGGCGACCGGGGCGAGCGCGTTGGTGGTGCAGGAGGCGTTGGAGACGACGCGGTGCCGGGCCGGGTCGTAGTCGCCGTGGTTGATCCCGTACGCGATGGTGATGTCCGCGTCCTTGGCCGGTGCCGTGACCAGGACCTTGCCGGTGACGTGTGCCGCTGCGCCGCTGGTGAACCGGCCGGTGGACTCGACCGCCACGTCGATGTCCTGCCACGGCAGCCGGGCCGGGTCGGGTTCGGCGGTCACCGCGATCTTGTGACCGTTGACGATCAGGTGGTCGGCGCCCGCCTCGACGGTGCCGGGGAAGCGCCCGAGGGTGCTGTCGTAGCGGAGCAGGTGGGCGAGCGTGCGGCTGTCGGCCAGGTCGTTGACGGCGGCGATCTCGACGGGCGAACTCTGCTGCAGTGCTGCGCGGAGCACGTTACGCCCGATCCGGCCGAATCCGTTGATGGCGATTCTCATGCCGTCGACTCTCCGCGGATCAGCCGGAGATCAGGAGGGGGCTGAGCGCCGGTTTCCGCAAGCTTTGCGCCAAACGCCTTCCGGTATGCCGTCGGCGTCGTGCCGAGGATGCGCTGGAAGTGCACTCGCAGGTTGGCGCCGGTGCCGAGCCCGACCCGGGCGGCGATCTGGTCGACGCCGAGCGGGGAGCCCTCCAGGTACCAGCGGGCCATGTCGATCCGGGCGCGCAGCAGCCACTGCATCGGGGTGTAGCCGGTGTCCTCGACGAACCGGCGGCCGAACGTGCGGGTCGACACCCGTGCGTGCCGGGCCATCTCGGGGACGCCGATCGGCTGATTCAGGCGGCGCAGCGCCCACTCGCGGGTGGCGGCGAGCGTGTCGCCCAGGGTCTCGGGCAGGCTGCGCGGGACGACCTGGGGCTGGCCGCCGCTGCGGTACGGCGCGGCGACGATGGTCCGGGCCACGTCGTTCGAGGCCTGCACGCCGTGGTCCCGCCGGATGATGTGCAGGCACAGGTCGATGCCGGCGGCGAGTCCCGCGGAGGTGAGGATGTCCCCCTCGTCCACGAACAACACATCCGATTCAACCGAGATCTCGGGATGAGCCGTTTGCAGTGCCTCGGTGCGCAGCCAGTGCGTGGTCGCCCGCCGCCCCTTCAACAACCCCGCCGCAGCCAGGGCGAACGCCGCCGTACAGATCGACACCATCCGCGCGCCCCGGGCTGCCGCGGCACGTAACGCGTCCAGGACCGCCGGAGCGGGCGGCGTGTAATAGGTATTGAAAGCGGTCACGATCACGGTGTCCGCCGACGACAGCAGCGACAGCCCGTGCTCGACCGTAAAGCCGAGCCCGTCCCGTCCGGGAACCGGGCCCGGAGTGACCGAACAGTGACGCAGTTCGTACCCCAGACCGTGCCGGGGCGCGAAGATCTGGCTGATGATCCCCACGTCCATGGGATTGGCACCCGGTAAGACCAGGACCGCGATTCGATGTGGTCGCACACAACAATCGTGCCTGGTGCCTGGAAACGCTTTAGTGGCGCGTGTACCGTGGGTCGGTCGCGGAAAGGACGGTCAGCGATGAGGGAAGACCGGAATCGCTCCACCGGGCGGCCGACCTTGGAAGAGGTCGCGGCCCGGGCCGGAGTGGGTCGTGGGACCGTGTCCCGGGTGGTCAACGGGTCGGCTCAGGTCAGCCCGAAGGCGCGGGAGGCCGTGCAGAGCGCCATCGACGCGCTTGGTTACGTGCCGAACCGGGCGGCCCGGGCGCTCGTCACGCAGCGTACCGATTCGATCGCCCTTGTCGCGTTCGAGTCGGGAGAGCGCTTCTTCGCCGAGCCGTTCTTCGGCCGGATCGTGCAGTCGATCTCATCGGTGCTGGTGGCCCGCAACCTGCAGATGGTCCTGATGATCGCGCAGGCCCCGGAGGAGCGCCGCCAGCTGGAGGGCTATCTCACCCGGCAGCACGTCGACGGTGCCCTGCTGCTCTCGCTGCACGGCGACGACCCGCTGCCGGCGGTCCTGGAGGAGCGCGGAGTGCCGACGGTCCGGGCCGGCCGGCCGTACCATCCGGAGCCGGTCAGCTCGGTCGACGCCGACAACCGGGCCGGGGCCCGAGCCGCCGTCACCTACCTCCGTGACCAGGGCCGCCGCTGTATCGCCACGATCACCGGCCCGCTCGACATGGCGGTGGGCATCGCCCGGTTCGACGGCTATCGCGACGTGGTCGGCGACGGTCCGGCCGCCCGCGGCGACTTCGGCGAGATGAGCGGCGCGACCGCGATGGAGTGGCTGCTCCAGCAGTACCCGCAGATCGACGCGGTCTTCTGCGCCTCCGACATGATGGCCGCCGGTGCGCTGCGCGTGCTGCGCCGCGCCGGGCGCCGGGTGCCGCAGGACGTCGCGGTGGTCGGCTTCGACGACTCGGTCGTCGCCCGGCACACCGATCCGCCGCTGACCAGCGTTTATCAGCCGGTCGAGCAGATGGGCCAGGAGATGGTCCGCATCCTGCTCTCCAAGATCGACGGCGAAGAGCACACCGATTGGGAGACCGTGCTGCCCACCCGCCTGATCTTGCGGGGCTCCGCTTAAAACCTTTCATATCGTACGCCGTCGTACAGCCCCGTTCCCGCCGCGCGAGGTGGGCGCGGGGCTGGGACCGACCCGCGGCCGCCGGGCCGAATGCGGTGCCCCAGGCCACTTCCGGCCCCGTGTACCGAGTCGCGGTTCGTTTCGTGCCGTGACTCACCACGCCGTCTCGAGACCGTGACGGCGTGGTGAGTCCGGGTCAGACGACCGCTCGGAGGTCGGCGATGCGTTCCTGGAGGATCCCCGCCTGGTTCTCGGTGAGGCCGCCCTCGTTCAGGCGCTGGCGGACCTTGCGCCGCAACTGGTCCACCTGATCGATCAGGTCGTCACCGGACTCCGGGTCGATCAGGCGCAGGAGGTTGCGGAAGTCGAGGGCCACGTCCTGCCGGATCTCCCCCTGCTCCTCACCCCGGTCGACGGCGGTCTGCACCCGGCGCAGTGCCGTGTCCACCGTCAGCGACGCGGTGACCGCCTGGCTTGCCGAGGTCGTGGACGGCGACGGCCGGCGTGCGGTGGCCGAGGCCGAGGGGCTCGGTGACGGGCTCGGCGACAGACTGGGCGGGGCCGGCGGCACGGCCTCGGTGGCTTCCGGGAACGCGGGTTCGGTGGTCCCGGCCGGTCCGGCGGCGAACTCGCCTTCCCGGCTGGACGTCCCGACCGCCTGCACGACGAAGACGAACGCGACGGCGAGGGCGACCAGGGCGGCCCCGACGGCGACTCGCCGGCCGACCGGGGTGGCCGGGCTGCCGGTGGCGGGCAGCACCTTGGCGTGACCGGTGGGTGGCCGGCCGGGCAGCGGGATGGTGAGCCGGGCCGGTGCGGACGGGATCAGCCGGGACAGGGACCGGCGGGCCTGGGCGGCGGTGGGCCGGCGGTGCGGGTCCTCGTCGAGGCAGCGCAGGATGAGTTCGCGGAGCCGGTGCGGCAGGGTCTCCGGCATCGGGGTGGGCCCGTGCACCAGGGCGGCGGCGAGTTCCTCCCAGGTGTTGACGTCGTACGGCGGATCCCCGGTGACCATCTCGAACAGCAGCACGCCCAGCCCGTACAGGTCGGTCGCGGGTTCAGCGGGTTTGCCGTCGAGGCGTTCCGGTGCCGCGTAGGCGGGGGTGCCGAAGCTGGCGCCGGTCTCGTCGTCGTCGGGTTCGCCGGCGGCCGCGCTGATCCCGAAGTCGAGGAGTTTGACGCCGCCGGGGCAGAGCATCACGTTGCCCGGTTTGATGTCGCGGTGCACGACTCCGGCGGCGTGTGCGGCGGCGAGCGCTTCGGCGACGGCGGTGCCGATGGACACCGCCTCCCCCCACGGCATCGGCCCGCCGAGGTCGCAGAGCCGGGCCGCCACGGTCTCGCCGGCCAGCAGCTCCATCACCACGAACGGGGCGACCGATCCGTCCGGCCGGACCGCCTCCCGGTAGTCGTGCACGGCGGCGATGCCCGGATGCGACAGCCGTGCTGCGAGCCGGGCCTCCCGCCAGGCCAGGTGTGCGGCCCGGGTGTCACCGGCCGGGAGCTTGACCGCGACCGGCCGGTCCAGCAGCTCGTCGGTGGCCCTCCAGACCTGTGCCATACCGCCTGTCTCCAACAGCGTCACCAGGCGATATCGCGAGGCGAGCAGGACACCCGTGTCCGGCCAAACTTCGTGCATCCCAGGACATTCACGCAGTGCGGCATGCATGTCAACACTTCTGGTGCCATCACGCGGCGCATCTCACCGTCGGCGGTGAAAACTCGCGCAACCGAGCCGCACCCGGTCTCACCCCGGCCTGGAAACCCGCGCCTCCGAATCTTTAGTCCTCACCCCGAGGAACCCGAGGAGTCACCTGATGCGCATGCGTCGCACCGCAGTCGCCGTCACGACCGTCGCCACCGCCGTCTCGCTGTCGATCGCCGGCGGTACCGCCGCCTACGCCCACACCGGTGTCATCAAGGATCGCAAGCCCCGCCCGGCCGACTCGGCCAAGCCCAAGCCGAGCGACTCGGCCAAGCCGAAGCCCACCCAGGCGGCCAAGCCCCGGCCGACCGTCACGGTGACCGCGACCGTCAACCCGACCGCCACCGCCAGCCCGTCGGCGACCGCGACCAAGGCGAGCGGGCTGCTGACGCCGTTCCTCGCCACCGGGACGCTGGACGCGGTGAACGTCAAGGCCGGTACGGTCACCGTGGACGTCACCAGTGGTTCCACCGACCTGGTCGGCAAGGACGTCACGGTGAAGGTGCCGGCGATCGCCCAGGTGCTGCTGAACGGCAAGAGTGCGCTGCCCAAGGCCCTGACCGAGGGGCTGAACGTGTCGGTGGGCGGGTTGCGCTCCGACAAGGACTACTGGGCGGGCCTGGTCCAGGCCGGTTCCACCCCGGCGGGTGGTCTCAAGGCCGGGGTGAACCTGGACGTGCTCCGGGCCGCGATCAACCTCGGTGGCGGCGGTGGCCTCCAGGCCGGTGTCAACCTGGGCGGTATCCAGGCCGGGCTGAACCTGGGCGGGGCGAAGCCCACCACCACCCCGACCCCGGCCCCGACGGTGACCGTGACCCAGACCGCGTCGCCGGGCCCGACCGTGACGGTCACGGTGACCACCACGACCACCGTCTCCCCGAAGCCCACCACCTCGGTCGAGCCCGGCAACCCGGCGCCCACCGCCTCCGTCGAGCCCGGCAACCCCTGACCCTCCGCCACCGATGACCGGCACGCCCCACCAGCCATGACAAGCCGGGGCGTGCCGGTCATCGCGTCATGTCGGGAAAGTTAAATAAAACCGGGTTCCAGCCGATACCTGGCGGGAAGGCTCCGACAGGACGGAGGGCGGCATGACCCCAGCCTTGTACGCCCGGCTGCTGCGTGACCCCGGACTGATCACTCTGACCCTGGCGGCGGTCCTGGTGATCGGCGCCTTCCTGGTGGGTGCCGGTACCCCGCACCTCCAGATGGTCGCCTGCTGGACGATCACGCCGGCGCTGGACCTGGGCCAGTTCTGGCTGGCCCGGCAGGTGTGCGGGCTACCCGGTCTGCCCCGGTACGCCCACCGGTTCTG
>DATMVU010000169.1:0-17973 GCA_035562875.1 Actinoplanes sp.
GCTTGGTCTTACATGCCGGCCAGGAGACGTTCGCGGACTCGGCCTCGGGCCTGGTGGATCCGGGACTTCACGGTGCCCTCAGAAGGCCCAGGTGCTGCTGCAGGTCGACTCGGAGCGGTTGTCCCGGGTGGGCGATCACCGTACCGACGCATCCTGGTTGTCTGCGGCTACCGGACCGTTCGGTGGCGGCGGTCGGGCGGAGCGCTGGACGAGCTGTGTCGGGGTAGGCCCGATCGACCTTCCCCGTTCCTGCCGTGGACACCTGTTGCGGTGCGGTTGCGGAGGGCATCGTTCTGGGAATTAGGTAACGGATCTGTAACATCCTTGCCGGTGTTCAGCATCTATCCACCCAATGTCCAGGTCGATCCGGGATCGTCGTGTCCTATGCAACGCTCTTCCGGCATCGCTGCTCTCGTCGCCCTCACTACACTGGCCGCCGGTACGCCGGCCTTCGCCGCTGACCGGGTACCGCACGAGATAACGGCCGCCGTGGAGACACCGGCGCTCTTCGACGACGAAGCAGGCGGCGATGCGAACGCCGACGATCCGGCGATCTGGGTCAACCCGGCCGACAAGTCCCGCAGCCTGGTCATCGGCACCGCCAAGAACGGCGGTCTGCGCGTCTACAACCTGAACGGCCGCGAGGTCCAGTCGATCGCCACCCCCGAGGGCGGCCGCTTCAACAATGTGGACATCCTGACCGGCTTCACCTTCGGCAAGCGCAAGGTGGACGTCGCCGTAGTCACCGACCGGGGCCAGGACAAACTCCGCCTCTACCGGATCGAGGCGTCCGGGCTCACCGACATCACCGCCGCTGACGTGCCGCTGCTGTTCTCCAAGGACCAGGCCGAAGTCGAGGAGCAGGCCACCGGGTACGGGGTCGCCGTCTACGGCCGCTACGCGGTGGTGAGTCGCCGGCACAGCACCCGGCTCGGGATCTTCCGCCTCGAGGAGAAGAACGGCAAGGTCACCTACCGCACCACCGACACCCTGGATCTGCCCCGTGAATTCCGGCTCCCCGACGGCAGCACCTGGTCGCCGTGCGCCGAACCGGGTGAGGACCCGCAGGTCGAGGGCATGGTGGTGGACGCCGAGGCGGGTGTGCTCTACGTCGCGCAGGAGGACGTCGCCCTCTGGCGTATCAACCTGGCCGGCGGCACGTTCAGCAGCATTCCGCGGATCGTCGAGCGCGTCCGGGAGTTCGGACAGCCGGCCACCTACGATCCGGAAACCGAGGAATGCACCGTCGAATACACGAACGGTTTCGGCGGCCGCATCTCCGCGGACGTGGAAGGCGCCACCATCTACCCGACCGGGAAGCGGGACGGTTACCTGATCGTCTCCAGCCAGGGCGACAGCCGCTTCTTCGTCTACGACCGTCGCACCAACAAACCGGTCACCATCTTCTCGGTGGTCGACGGTAAGAAGACCGACGGCGTTCAGCACTCCGACGGGGCCGCGGTCACCTCGGTCGCCCTGCCCGGATACCCGAAGGGCCTGCTGGTCCTGCACGACGGCGAGAACACCCCGGACGGCGGTCGGACCAGCACCAACTTCAAGTTCGTCGACTGGCGTTCGCTGGGCCTGGGGTCCTGAGGAGCCTCGTCACCGACGGGATCCGGCCCGGCCCGTGTTCCCGGCCGGCCCATGTTCCTGTGCTGACGCCGCGCCCGGGGTCGGGAAGCGGCCTGGTCGGCGTGCCGCCGGATGTCACAGTGGGCACTGGAGTCGTGGCACAGTGCGAGACCGATCCTGAACACCCCGGCGCCGAGCGCCGGGGTGTTCATCGGCTTGGCGACCGTTCAGAAGGCCCTGCAAGGGAAGTACGGCCATCCCTGGCGGGACGGCGCCCCCGGCATGTGACCCCGACCGGCTGCTGACGCTCTTCTCGGTGGTCGCCCGATCTGTACCGCTCCATTCAGACGGTTCCCGAGATGGCGATTACCGAGCGATCGGAAAGCTGATCGGAACTCGGCGCTGCCTGGCGTGAACCGCCGCCTGTTCCCGACCGTCTGGTGGTCGACGCCCCGGATGTTGGCTGCACCAGTTCGGCTTGGCCGGTAGCGCGGGAATCGACGAAAGGGAACTGGATGTCCTTGATCAGCCGGACAGCTATCCGCTTGGCTCTGGCCGCAGTGGCTAGTGCTGTGCTGCTTGCGGTGCCTTCGGCTGCGCAAGCAGCAGCCGAGAGATACGTCAAGTACTACACCGTGACGACGGGGTACAAGGGATCTGCGGAGAACCTGACCGAGATCGCCGAGCGGTTCCTTGGCAGCGGGTCACGATCGGGGGAGATCTTCGATCGCAACGTCGGCCGCAAGCAGCCGGATGGCAAGGCACTCACCGACTCGGGCTCGTTACGGGCCGGCTGGCTGCTCGTGATGCCGTGGGACGCCGTCGGTTCCGGTATCCAGTACGGCGTCCTGCCGGACAACACTCCCGCCCCAGCGGCGACCACATCGAAACCCAAGCCGACGAAACCCGCGACGACTACCCCCTCGACCGGTACGCGTCCCAGTTCGGGAGTGGCGTCGGCTCAGCCCGGTCCCGCGGCGGCGGGCGGATGCACCTCCGTCGCCGCATCGAGCGCGAAGTCGGACTGGGCCCGGCTGCGGCTCGCCGCGGACAAGGCCTGGCCGCAGAGCCGGGGCAAGGGCCAGGTCGTGGCAGTGATCGACTCCGGGGTGAACGGCGCCATGCCGCAGCTTGCCGGGCGGGTCGCCGGGGGCGCCGACATGATCCAGCCGAGCCAGCGGGGCGACTCCGACTGCCTCGGCACCGGTACGGCGATGGCCGCGCTCGTAGTGGCTCAGCAGGTCAACGGTCAGGGGCCGGCCGGTGCCGCACCCGACGCCACGGTGCTGCCGATACGGATCACTGTCAACCAGCCGGCGGCGACGCCGGAAGTACAGGTCAAGGCGATCGGGGCGGCTGTGGCAGCGGGCGCCACCGTGATCGCACTGGGCACCTATGTGGATGCGAGTGACGCCACGGTGGCCCAGGCGATCGCCGCGGCGATCACGAAGAACGTTGTCGTGGTCCTGGGCGCACCCGCTCCGGCGAAGCAGGTGAACCCACAGGCCAAGATCGGTGAGGGCATGCTCCGAGTGGCCGGGGTGGGGGTTGATGACAAGTGGGCCGTCGACTACCGCAAGGGTGCAGTGGACCTGACCGCACCTGGTGTCAACGTGAGCAGCCTGGGCGGGACGTCCGCCTCGGGAGCCACCGGTGGCGGTGCGATCACCGGTAGCGGTACGCACTACGCGGTCGCGTACACCGCGGCTGAGGCAGCCCTGGTCAGGGCGGCATACCCCGAGCTGACGGCCGAGCAGGTGACCCGCCGGATGAAGATCACGGCCGACCGGATGGGCGACGGCAACCCTCCGGACAACCAGTACGGCTGGGGCTTCCTCAACCCGGCCGAAGCGGTCACGAGGGTACTGGCCGAAGAGGCCCGTGCTGTCCCGTCCGCTCCCGCAGGGAACGCGGGAACCGGCGCTGCCGACTCCCGAAGCGGTGACCTGTCCGGGTCAGCGGAGGACTCGGGCGGGCGGTCGACGATTCTGGTCGTCACCGCCCTGTTCATGATCGCCGCCGCGATTCTTCTCGGCAACCGGATCTGGCGACTGCTGCGCAAGGACCCCGCCGCCGTGGATGACGGCCCCTACGAAGAGCCTGAGCTCGACCTGTATGACACCCGGTTCCGTACGCCGGCCCCCGTCCTCGCGTCCAGGAGCGGTGGCCCCGCGCCGGCGGCCCCTTCACCTGTCACTCCACCACCGGCCGCTGGTTCCGGGTTCGGTGGGCAGAGGACGGTCGACGACGGGGGAGAGGGGCATTGGTCGGAGGTCGGTGGCCACTGGTCCGATCGGTCGCCGACCGCACCCCAGCGCGGTTGATCATCTTTCGGAACTCGGATCCGGTGTCCCGGAAAAGGGACATCGAATCCGTGCCGAGAGGTAAGAAGGGACCCCTTCTCTGGGGCATACGGTCATGACTGCCGCCACCGCCGTGACTTCGAGGCGCCTTGGTGCGAGCGTGGTGATCGTGGCTCACCTATCTTCGAGCGCCGGCGACGACGTGGCCGAAGACGTCCGGCCGGCGCCACCTGTACCGCCCCGTGTCGTCAGCACCGCGGACGCCGACGCACTGCGGCACCTGCAGCAAGTGCACGGGCCGGTGCTGCTCAGCTTTCTGACCCGGCTGACCAGGGGCGACGTCCACCGGGCCGAGGACATCGTCCAAGAGACGTTGTTACGGGCCTGGCGGAACCCTGACGCCCGCAACGCCGAGGGACGGTGGAGCCGTGGCTGGCTCTTCACGGTCGCCAAACGCATCCTGATCGATCAGATCCGCGCCGCCGAGGTACGCCCGGCGGAACACTCGGACGAGTACATCGACGTGCACGCCCGTTCCGAGGACGAGATCGATAAGCTGGTGGATGCCAGTGAGGTGCGGGCCGCGTTGAACTCGCTGCCCGAGCGGCTCCGAGTGACCCTCATCGAGATCTACTTCCAGGAAAGGTCGGTATCCGAGGTGGCCGACCTGCTCGCAGTCCCGTCGGGCACGGTCAAATCCCGGACGTTCTACGGTCTCAAGGCACTGCGAGAGGCTTTGGTGAAGCGAGGCTTCACCTTCCGGAACGGCGGATCAGGGAACGGCGATCAAGGTGACTGAGATCATCGGCAGCGACTCCCACGTGGACGAGCAGCTGCTCGGACTCCACTACATGGACGCACTGGATCCCGCCGAGAGCGACGTGATCCACCAGCACCTTCAGGCGTGCCCGGAATGCCATGCCCGTGCCGAGGAGATCATCGACGCGGTAGCCGCACTCGCGCTGCTCGGTACCGACGACGCGGTCCCCGGTACCCCGGAACCGGTAGCGGCTCCGATCGCCGCCCCGGTGCCGGTTGCCCCGGTACGCCGTGGGAACGCAGCGGTCCGGCCGGCCGGACGTACCGGATCCACCCGTCCGGGATCCGCACGACCAGGAGAACGAACGAGACGCCCCGGGCGAATCGGAAAGATTCTTCAGGCCAGTAGCCTGCTCGCGCTGGTCCTGTTCGTCGCCGGGCTCGGCCTGACCGCGTT
Organism: Actinoplanes sp.; assembly: GCA_035562875.1. Taxonomy (GTDB): domain Bacteria; phylum Actinomycetota; class Actinomycetes; order Mycobacteriales; family Micromonosporaceae; genus Actinoplanes. The sequence continues at coordinate 5,095 of DATMVU010000169.1, forward strand.
GCTGCGTTCGGTGCAGGGTGAAACCACCTCGGTCCGGACCGCTTCGGCGGAAGCCACCGACGGCACCACCGGCGCGACGGCCTCAGTGACCGTGTCCAGTCAGGACGATGACAGCGTGACCATCACGGCCACCGTCACTGGGCTGCGTGACGGTACGGCGTACATCCTGCATGCCGTCACCTCGGACAGCACGACCCGAGAAGTAGTTCGGTGGACCGGTACTCCAACAGTGCAGGAGGTCTCCGGAGACCTTCCGGTGCGGATCGGTGACCTCTCGTTCTTCACCGTCTCCGTCGTCGACGGCGGGCCGGTGGTCTCGGTGTATCTGCCAGACGTCCCCGTAGCCCCGACTCGATGAGGCCCTCCGTGCGCATCCTGCTGACTCTTGGCGTGGTGGCCGCGCTGATCGGCCTGTCCACGACCGCCGCCTCAGCGGCCGACAACCCCGAATACGTGAAGTACTACCAAGTGGCGAGTTCCTACCAGGATAGGCCGGAGAATCTGACCGAGATCGCGGTCCGATTCCTGGGCGACGGCGCCCGCTCAGCCGAAGTGTTCAACCTCAACCGGACCCGCAAACAGGCGGATGGCAAGGTTCTCACCGACCCGAACCGCTTGAAAGCCGGCTGGACGCTGGAGCTGCCCTGGGACGCGGTGGGTGCCGAGGTCCGCTATGGCCTGCTGCCCGGCAGCGTGCCGGCGACCGGCTCCTCATCCCCGGTAACGTCGGCGCCGTCGGTGGTGCCACCGTCGGCGGGCAGTCCCGCGACTCCCGCGACTCCCGCAAAGCCGGCCAGTTGCACCAGCGTTACCGCATCGACCAAGCGATCCGATTGGGCCGGTCTACGGCTCGCCGCTGACCAAGCCTGGCCGCAGAGCCGGGGTAAAGGCCAACTTGTCGCGGTCCTCGATTCCGGGGTCGACGCGACGAACCGTCAGCTCACCGGTCGTGTCGACGTGGGTCACGACACCGTTACGGAAACGGGCCGCGGTGACACCGACTGTCTCGGCACCGGCACGGCGATGGCGGGCATCATCGCCGCGCAACCCGGCAAGAACCAGAACGATGCCGTCACCGGGGTTGCACCGGACGCGAAGGTCCTGCCGGTTCGGGTGGTCAACGGTAAGGGGCGCGCCAAGGCCACCGACGTGGTCGAGGCGATCGACGCGGCGGTCCGTAGCGGCGCCACGGTCATCGCCGTCGGGTCGTTTGCGGACGTTGATGACAAGGCTGTTGTGCAGGCGATCACCAAGGCTGTCGAGAAGGACGTGGTCGTCGTGCACGCTGCGCCGGCCGGCTCCGTAGCCGCCGGCGAGTCGGCCGACGGTGTCCTGCGAGTCGGCGGAGTCGGCGTGGACGGCCATGGCGCCGCGGACTACAGGTCCGGCGGCGTTGACGTCGTGGCGCCGGGTGTCAACGTGAGCAGCCTGGGCGTCAGGGGTGTGACGACCGCGAGTGGAACCCAGTATGCGGTGGCATTCGTGGCGGCCACGGCGGCGCTGGTGCGCACGGCGTACCCGGACCTCGACGCGCGGCAGGTCGCCCACCGGGTTGAGGTCAGTGCCGACAAGATGGGTGACGGCGTGCAGCCGAATCCCACCTTCGGCTGGGGCATGATCAACCCGGCGGTATCGGTGACTCTGGTCCTTCCCGAGGAGGCCGAGGCCTCTTCGCTCACAGGCGCTGAGCAGACCACCACGGTCAACTCCACTCGTACCGGAGACCAGGTGGCGCTGTTGGTTGCGGTGATCCTGCTGGCGTTCGGCGCAGCCGGCATCCTGATCGTCCGCATCCGTCGGCTGCTGCGCGCCTAGGTGTCGTGCGGCAGATCGCGGGGATGCCACTCAACCCCTAAGGCTTGACCGGATGAAGAGGCGTCGGAGTGGGACGGCAATGCTGTACGAAGTGGCCGAGCTCGATCGCCACCCGGGTGAGCTCGGCCTTGTTGCTGACGTTGAGCTTGGCGCGAATCCGCTTCGCATAGGTGTCGACGGTGGTGGTCGACAGCCCCATCCGGGTGGCGATCTGCGCGTGCGTGAAGCCCGAAGCGATCCACTGCAACGTCTCGATCTCCCGGGGCGCCAGGCCGCCTGGATCGTCGTCTCCTCGGCTGGCCAGCTCGACAGTGAACCGGCCGGTGAGCCGGGGGCAGATGTAGAACCCGCCTCGGGCTACCGCCTGCATCGCATCACGCACGTCCTGCTGTTCGGTGAGCCGGCTGATGCAGCCCCGCGCTCCGGCTCTAACGGTCCCCAGCAGGCTGGTGCTGCCCTCCCAGGACGAGTTGACCAGTGGATGGCCGAACGTCGCCACCTCGGTGATGGTGCCGAGGCCGGCGGTGTCGAGCCTCGGCAGATCGACGACCACCACGTCGTACGCCTCGCCGGCCAGCTCCGCCAGCGAAGCCACTGCGGTGGCGACAGCCATGCCGGGGATATCGGAGGTCAGCTTCTCCAGTCCGGCCCGCGCTACGGGCTGGTCCGCGACAACGGCGACTCTGAACATGAACCCCTCCTGGCCCACCCCCGCCCTCGCGGAAGCACCCCCTCCAAACGTCTGTCGGAAGGTGCTGGTTCATCGGGTCGACGACGAATTCGCCGATCCGTGAACCCGGACCGGCTGCGACCCGTTGGTACGGCGCAACAGGATCATGTATCGCCAGGGATGCGCCGGTGTAAGCCGCTCATCAGGAAGGCTGGGCCGGGTGGCTGACATAGGCGGCGATAAGCCTCATATGACCGAGTTGCTCGGGCTCTATTACCTCGACGCACTGAGTATCGCCGAGGGCGTCGTCGTCGAAGCTCACCTGGCGGAATGTGCATCCTGCCGAGACCTCGCGGAACAGATCATCGACACGGTGGCATCGTTGGCACTGCTGTCGGATAAGGACCGCGATGAGATCGTGGACAACTTCGGAGCGCTCAACCGGACCGGGCCCGCTCCGGAAAGGTTCATGCAGTTCTTCGCGCCGGAATTGGAGCCCGTTGAACCGGAAAAGGCGGAGAGGCCCGAGGGGGAGACGGCTCGCCGATTAGCGTTCCTGAAACGCAGGTCACCCAAGGCTGAGGCGAAGCCGGCCGCCGAGCCTACGCGGACTCCTGAGCCGAAATCTGAAGCGGCTACCAAGCGGCCCTCTGAGCCCACGCCGAAGCAGGTTTCTCAGTCTGAGGGGACGCCGAAACCAGACTCTCAACCTGAGCCCGCGCCGAGGTCGGCTTCTCAGCCTGAGGGGAAGCCGGCCTCGGGGCCGGAGCGTTCACTGGAATCCGGGCCCGGGTCGGATCCGGGTTCCGGGCCGGTGCCTGGTCCCGGATCGAAGACGGTGGTGGAACGGGTTCCCGAGTCGGCTCCCGTGCCGGACATGTGGTCCGGCCCGAAGCCGGTGGATCCACCGCCGGTCGCGCCGGCTCCGATCGCGCCGCCTCCGGTAGCGCCGACCCCGGTCGCAGTCCGCCCGATCGCGTCGCCGCCGTTGGCGATGCCGGCGGTCTTGTCGCAACAGCCGGAGACCTCATCACCCGTCATACCGAAACCGATCTCTGTTCTCCAGCCGCCGGTGCCGGTGACGAAGCCGAAGTCACCCACCGTGGTGCCGCCTACGGCCGTACCGCTGGTTCCCCCGCAGCCATCACCTGGTACGCAGGCGCTCCCCAAGCCGCCGGTCGCCGCTGTCTCGACGCCGGCACCCGAGCCGCCCGTTTCTGCTCCACCGGCTCAGGCTCCGGCTCCAGGTGTTCCGCTTCCGCCTCCGGTTGCTCTCCCGGCCGTAGACAGGCCCGTCGAACCATCGCCGGCGCCGTCACTCGATGTGCCGGTTCGTCCTGTTCCTCGCCGGGAGGAACTGGTCGGGAAGCCGCAGACCTGGGCCCTCTTTCGGCAGAGGCCCACCGAGGAGGTGGTTTCTGCCGGATCCCTGCCGCTCGCGCCTCCGCTCCCGGAACTCCCCCGAGAACCGCACCCGTCAACAAGACCTCCTACCCGGCAGCCGACGGCCAGGCCATCTGACCGCCGTCCTCCCAGCCGCGTGGGTGCCCTCGTCCGGCTGAGTGTCCTGCTGGCGATGGTGCTGATGATCGGTGGTCTCTCCTTCGGGGCCTTGCTGAACGGCGACGAACAGACCGGCGCAGTCGTCGTGCCGGTGGTCACTGCCGCCGCGACCGCGGCCGACAGCGCGACCGGAGCGTCGCTCTCGGTTTTCGTCACGCAGCAGGAGTCCGGCGTCACCGTCCGGGCGACCGTCGACGGTCTGCAAGCCGGGACCGGCTACCGCTTGCAGGCGGTGACCTCGGATGGTCACGCCTGGCCGGTCGTCAACTGGACCAGCGACGGGAAGTTGGAGGAGGTCACCGCACAGGTCCAGGTGCCGCTGTCCACTCTGGTCTTCTTCACCGTCAGCCGGGCCGGGAACGGGCCCGTGGTATCCGCCTATCTGGGGACCATCGGCAACGGTTGACCGCGACTGGGACACCCTAAACGGGACCATGCGAATTCTCCGGCCCGTTTGTTTGACTTGGAACGATCAAACTCATATTTGAGGAGAAGTCATGCCCAGGAGAAGGACGATTCTTGGAATCGCGGCCGGTGGTGCGGCGGCCAGTCTGCCCTTCCTCGGTTCCGCGATCTTTTCCCGGGCTGAGGCTGCCACCGGGCTGCCTGCCACGATCGCCAACAATACCGGGCAGTTTCCTAATTCAGCCATCACGATGTATGTAGTCGGTACAGATCTGGCGACCGGCCGGATGGGCTACGTAAAGGAAGCCGGAGTATTTACGCCGGTGTCGATGAGCGACAACGGCCCCGACGGGTACGCGAACCTGGGCGTGCCGCTGTCCACGGTCGGAACGACCTCGTTCGCGCTACCGAAGATGTCGGGCCGGATCTACTTCGCGATCAACGGCAACTTGAAGTTCAAGGTCGTCACCGATGGTAACGGCGGGACTGCGTTGCAGTATCCGGTGGCGTGGACCGAGAACGATCCGAACTTCGATGTGCTGCACGACTGCTGTGAATTCACCTACAGCGATGCCGGAATGTTCTGCAATACGACACAGGTTGACATGTTCAGCATTCCGATGGCGATCCGGCTGCAGGGCGCGGGCGGCGAGAAGGTGGCCGGTGACCCGGCTGCGGGCAGCCGTAACAAGATCTTCGATGAGATGCGCAAACAACCCGGCTTCGAGAAGCTGGTCATCGGAAACAATCTGCGCATCATCGCACCCGGCCACGGAATCGGAATGGGCCGCTTCTCCCCGAACTATTTCGACGGATACATCGGCGAGATCTGGGCCAAGTACGCTTCCGCCGATCTGTTCGTGACCACACTGCAGGGTTCGTTCACCGGACGGGTCGTCGGTGACCAGCTCACCTTCAGCGGCGCGGTCCGCCCGTTCGCCCGGCCGTCGACGAAGGATGTGCTGTTCTGCGACGGTGCGTTGCTGGCCCCCAACGACGGACTCGGTGGCCCGGTCGCTGCCATCCTGGGTGCCGGTTTCAACCGTTCGGTACTCGGCAACCCGAACCAGCCGACCACCGATGCAGCAGCCTTCTACGAGGGCGCCGTCACCAACCACTACTCGCGCCTCATGCACAAGTACGCAGCCGATGGCATGGCCTACGGCTTCCCGTTCGACGATGTGACCGAGAAGGCCTCGTATACGCAGGACAGCGCGCCACAGGCAGTGAGTATCACACTGACACCGTTCGGCGGCGGGGTCGGTGAGAACGCGGTGCCGAGTGTCGTCGAGTCCGCAGCCGTCGTCGCGCCGATCGCGCCGATCGCCGTGAAACCCGTGGTGCGGGACGGGTTCAGCCAGATCGCCGCCGACGGCTATTCCGCGGAGCGAGGCACCATGACGATGAGTTCCTCGGGCGGGGGACTGCACCTGGGCGGCATCGGCAACGGTGACTGGGTCCGTTACTCCGGTGTCGATTTCGGTGACCGGTCCGCAACGCAGTTCATCGTCCGGGTGGCGTCCGGGGCCGGAACCGGGATCTCCGGCCTCATCGAGGTGCGCGTCGGCGGTCCGACCGGTCAGGTGCTCGGTTCGGTGGCTGTGGCCAGCACCGGCGATTGGCAGACCTGGCGGGTGGTCCGCGGAAATCTTGCCCAGCTGACCGGAACCCAGGACGTGTTCCTCACCTTCACCAGCGCTCAGCCTCAGGACTACGTGAACCTCAGCTGGATCCAGTTCGCCGAGAAGTAGCACGAAGGGGTACGTCATGGTCGAATCCACAACCGCCGATTCGGACGAGCGACTGAGGGCGAGAGCCCTGGCTTATGAGGGGTTGGCTCTCGACATCAGAGATCATGTGCGTAGATCCCCACGGGACCTGCCGGGCCTCGAAGACACGCTGGGCCGTCTCTGGTCACGTGTTGACACGGACCATGACGACATCCTTCGGAGAACCGCGAATCGGGAACAGCGGCCGTTCGCGTCGTTCATCGGTACCGAGCCGCAGCCGTGGAACCCGAATGCCCCGATCGGCGACCGCGTCATCTGGTTCGCCACCGAGATTCTCCGGCTCGCAGTCAACATCAAACGGCTAACGGACGAGAGGTCGCAGGCTGAGAAGCAGACGGGCGAGCAGCGCGCCGTGCTGAGGAAGGCGGCCCGGCACGGTGATGGATTGCCGCCGGGCGCGGTGCTCGACGAGGTCCGCCGGGTCCTCAAGGACGAGCCGGTGCTGCAGAACCTCTACTTGACCGGGCAGCTCAGGAACACCGATGCACGGCTGGTGGCGAACCTGGACCGGGAGGATCGACGAGCCCGTGACGAAGCACGGCCGGATACCGGGCAGCGCGACCGTGAGCCTGTCACGAGTGGGCCGAACATCTCCGTCAAGAACGCGGCGGAGCTGCACCTGATGCCACAGAACAGTGGTCGTGGGCGGGCCGAGGGCCAACCTGCCGAGGTGACCACCGCCTCGGCCCGAGCGCAGATTTTCGAGGCCGCCTTCTTGGAACTTCCGAGGACGGCGTCCTTTGAGGCGATCCTCTACGACCGCAGTGACATGACGGCCGCCGACAACTTTCCGAAGAGCCCTGTCACCGACCGCTCCGTGTTGCACCGGCCCAGCTTCGCGAGCGAAGGCCGGGGCCGACAGGCGACGCAGGAGCCTGTAGTCCGCGCCCGGTCGGCGTCCTCGCCGCCGGCGCCGTCTCGGAGACGATGACCGAGCCGGGCTGTTTCCGCTCCCGCTTGCCGACACGCGGGAGCGTCTCGCCTCTGGCCGGCCCAGGCGCAGGTCAGAGGGCTTACTCCGCGGGAGAAGGGAAGCTGGTCGGCGGGGCCCCGATGCCTTGGTAGCGAGCGAATCGGGAACGGACGTTCACGACGTACCCGAGAGCCTCCCGGTCGGCTGGCACACCCTTCGCCGCGATGACCGCATCGATTCCCACGTGGTAGGCGGCGAGCGTCATGTCCAGCGCGTTGTCCGTGGCCTGGCCGCTGTCCTTGAGTTCCTTCACCTGGTCGGCGAGTGCGCAGAAGTGCTTCGCCTGCGCGGTGATCGAGTCTTTCGGGTCGGTCGCCCGGGTCTTGTCGTTGTCGTCGGTGTCCTCCCCGTACTTGTCGAAGATCGCCTTCGGTAGCTGGGAGATGCCTTCTCGGGTGTCGGTGCCGACCTTGCCGGCGTCCCAGTTCGATTCGGTCTCGATCTGTGCCGCGAGGATGACCGGGCTCAGCGTGCCGCACTTCTTTCCGGCGTCGTTGAGCGTCTTGAACAGGTGTGAGGGAACCTGATCGGACGCCAGCGTGCCCTGACCGTCACCGCGGGCGATCTGTACGACCTGCTCGCCGGTGTTCAACTGGTCTCCCGACGAGCCGCCGCCACCGAAGATCATGATCAGAATGATCAGTGGCATGAGCAGCACACCGAAGCCGCCGATGATGATGACGACGACCGCGGCAGCCGCCATGACCACGGGGGCGGACATGCCTCCGGCCACGCCGAGTGCTGCAAGGGCGTACTTCAAGCCGTTGGACTTCTGCTCTTCTTGATCACTCACTCGGGAACCCTCTTCCTGCATTCTGGCCGGGCCGACCGATCCCGGTGGATCGCGCGCGAATTTCTCGGCGAAGTCGTGAACCGGGGGCCAGGAACGCCCGTTTGGCTGCCTGACAGGGCCCGGACGGTGTCACGACCTACGCCAACGGGCGCTGGGGTCCACAAGTTCACGGCCGGACAGAAACAGACAGGCAAAGGAAGGGGGTAGCAACGGATGGACCACTTCCAGGTGCCGCCGCCCGGGCCGCCCGGGTGGGGACAGGGACCGGATCCCCAGTCATCCGGCGCACTCCGTACCGCCCTCCGCACCGCTCCTGCGGTCCCGTCACAGAACCCACGCGAGTCCTGGGACGGGCAGCGTTCCTCGTTGTCCCGTCAGGGAATCGGCTGGGTCGCGGCACACGGTGGCGCCGGCACCACCACCATGGCGATCGTGTTGGGCGGCACCGATCTCGGGTGCCGGTGGCCCGACCCGGAACGGGGCGAGCCGTGCAAGGTGCTGCTGGTCGCGCGAACCGATGCGGCCGGCTTGCGGGCGGCGGCCCGCGCCCTGAACGCGTTGCGTGAGGGCCGGCATCCACCGGGCATGGAACTCGTCTCCCTGGTCCTGGTGGCGGACACTCCCGGTCGTCTTCCCCTCGCACTGTCCCGCCGGGTCCGGGTGCTGCGCTCGGTGGCACCGGTGACGCGGATCCCGTGGATCGCGGCATGGCGGCTGGGAAAGCGGACTCGGGAGCTGCCCAAGGCGATGGTTCAACTCGGCTCGCTCGTCGCCGGTCACGCGGGAGGCAACCGGTGAACGTCTCCGCCGCCGACACCTTCACCCCGCCAGTGGCGGCACTGGACATTCTCGGCCTGCTGGCCTGGCTGGCATCTGCGGCCGGCGTTGCCGGTCTGCTGATCACCGGCATGATGATGGCGGTACAACTGCGTCGTGGGGAACCGGGCGAGAACGGTGAATTCTTCCGTAGCTTTTTCTATGTGATCCTGGCCAGTCTCCTAGCGGTCACCGCTGGACCCATCGTGCAATTCCTGGGCGTACTCGGTCTCGTCGAATAGCGCCATTCTAACCAATAGCACGGTCGCCGAGTGCGGCCGCGATCCCCCATGGAGAAAACAGTGAACATCATCGACACTGCAACCTTTCTTTTTTACAGCACGCTCGCACGTTTCCACGCCACCGCCATTCCCGACCCGGGCGGTAGCCGCAACGCCCCCGACGCTGTCGCGACGAAGGTCAATCTGGTGCTCGGGTTCGTTGCCTGGGCCGGTACCGCGGCCGGTGTGGCGGGTGTGCTCATCACTGGGGCGATGATGGCGATGTCCCACAAGCGGGGTGAGAGCTCCGAGCACATGAGCCGCCTCGGCATGGTGCTCGGCGGGTGTGTCCTGGTCGCCACCGCGGGCCCGATCATCCAGTTCGTCTTCGCTTGATCGGCAGGCTGGCACCGTGATGGGATTTCGGCGTTCCGTTCAGCACGATCGATCGGCGATGGGTCCGCAATCGGCGTTCTGGAAGCAGCAGAGCTGGATCATCTCCGCGATGTTCTTCGCCGTCGTGCTCGTCGTCGCTGCGTTCGCCGCACTGGTGTCGGCCGGTGAGGACCAGATTCCCCGCGGTCCGGCCGTGGTGGCCGGGCCGCTGTCCGCGGAGGCGCCCCGGGGCCCCGACGGACGACCGGAGGGGTGCCGTACCAACGACGGTGACGTCACCGTTCCGACGGTCTCGCCTCGGATCGAGTGGCGTCCGATCGGCGCGATGCGGGTGCCGATGTCCACGACCGCGGGTCCGTTGCGCGAGGACGGACCGCTCCTCTGGTGTTTTGCACGCACTCCCGAGGGCGCAGTCCTTGCCGCTCAGGTCATCGTCGCCCAGATGAGCACCAGGGACTGGCGGGCTGTCGCCGGGCAGCAACTCGTCGAGGGCCGAGCCAGTGAGTTCTATGCAGCTCTGCACTCTGACAGCGAGGACGCAGCCGGTGAGCCGGTGACGGACTTCGCCGGATTCACGGTGCCCAGCTTCACCCCGGATCTTGCTGTGGTGAAGCTGCTGCTCAATACCGCGGGTGCCTCTTCGGTCAATGTCTTGACCGCGTCGTATGCATCGACATTGGTGACTGTCGTGTGGCAGGGCGGTGACTGGAAGGTGCTGCCGACCTCGGCCGCGACCATCTCTACCTCCTGGGAGACGGCATCCGGCAACAACGGCTTCGTACTGTGGAGGGGATGAGATGGCTGAATCTTGCGAGACAGGCAATATCCTCAAGGATTTCTTCTCGTTCCTCGGCAATCCGGTCGGCACGATCGTGGACATCATCGCTCGCCTGATCCTGCGTGCCGCGATTTCCATCTACGGCCAGATATTCACCTCGGTGGAGACCGTTCCGGGACCCAACGGTGGGACTTCGGTCCAATTGCAGATCTCCGACCAGCTCCAATGGGTCGTAGCCTATGTGGCGGTCGGGTCGATAACCTACGCCTCGATCCGAATGGCGATCGAGCGAAAGGCGCAGTCCGGCACGACCGCCCTCAAGGGAATCCTGCGCCTGATCCTCGTAGCCGGTGGCGGATCCTGGATAGTCACCAAACTGGCCATCATCTCGGACAGCTACACCGCCCATCTGTTTGCGAACGCAACGCTCGATGTGATCTCCGGAAGCGTGTGCAGCGGCGGAGGCATCGAACCTTTCCTCAAGCTGATCCTCGCCTTCCTGCTGATCATCGCGGCCATCGTGCAACTCATCCTGCTCTACGTGCGACTCGGCATCCTGATCCTGCTGCTCGGGACGCTGCCGCTGGCAGCGGTCGCCTCGATGACGGACTGGGGCATGTCCTGGTGGCGTAAGCACCTCGGATGGCTGATCGCCTGGTTGTTGTACAAGCCGGCCGCCGCCCTCATCATGTTCGCCGGTGTCGCGATGGTGGAATCGGGGCAGACGTCCCCGAAGCCGATTGCCGGGGAGAGCGCTCCGATCGTGTTCGAAGCCGCTACCTCGAACGCGAACGTGCGCATCGCCGGTATCGCGGTCCTGCTTCTCTCGGCGGTGGCCCTACCCGCCCTTCTGAAACTTGTCATGCCGGCCACGGCAGCGCTCGGCACTGGCGGAGCGGGGGCCACCACGGCGGTAGCCGGCGCAGCTGCGACCGGTGCCATGTCGATCGGCGCAGCCGGACTGAGCGCAGCCGGACAGGCGGCGAAGCCTGGCGCTAGAGGACCGTCGGGTGCGTCCTCCCTCGGCTCGAGTGGTGGTGGAGGCGGCGGCCGGAGTGGCGGTGGCTCTGGAGCGAGCGGTGGCTCCGGATCAGGTCCCGGTGGTGGTCGTCCCGCCGGCGGCGGCGGGGCCGGCGGTGCAGCCGCGGGTCTGGGCGTCGCGGGCGCGGCGGTGGGAGCCACGATCGGTGTCGCTCAGTCTCTGGGCAGAGTCGCCACCAGCGCAGTCGACGGGGCAGGGGACGGGCCGAGTGGTAACAGCTCCTAGCCGACTCCGCGAACGCCCGGATTCCCGGAAGGGAGACACGTCATGACCACAGACACCGCCCGGCAACTGACCTACGGCAACTGGCGCCGTCCGCGGCGGGCGGGCCTCGGCCCGTTCGGCCTGATCGGCACGGTCGGCGTTTTTGCCGGCCTGATCCTGATCCTGTTCGCCTCGATGGCCTCGCTCCAGTTGGCTCTGTACTCCGCGATACCGATGATCCTGATCCTCGGTCCCCTCGCGGTACGAACCCCAGACGGCCGCAACATTTTTCAGGTGGTCTCCATGCGTTTGAGTTGGATTCGTCGTAAGTCCAAGGGCAATACGACATACGTGTCCGGCCCGATGTCCATGCGGGCCGGCGGCCGGTTCCGCCCGCCGGGCATGCTGAGCCGGGTCTCCGCCTTCGAGGGCCGGGACGCCTACGACCGTCCATTCGGGGTCCTGCACCACCGCAGCCGCAACCTCTACACCATCGTGCTCGCCTGTGAACCCGACGGTGGCGGCCTGGTGGACAGCGACCAGGTCGACATCTGGGTGGCGATGTGGGGTGACTGGCTTGCGCGGCTCTCCCACGAGCCGGGGCTGCGCGGCGCTGCGGTGGTCATCGAGACGGCACCCGACCCCGGCACCCGTCTCGCAACCGAGGTGCTGCCACGGATCTCCCCGGACGCTCCCCCCGCCGCCCGGGCGGTGATGGAAGAGGTCGTCGACCTCTATCCCGCGGCGTCCTCCGAGATGCACTCCTACATCACGCTCACCTACGGAACCCTGCCCGGCCAGCGACGCCAGCGCGAAGACGTGATCACCGACCTGGCGATCCGTCTCCCCGGACTGCTGACCGGCCTGATCGGTGCGGGCGGCGGTTCTGCGGTGGCCCTGACCGCCGAGGAGATCGCCGAGACGGTACGGGTCGCCTACGACCCCGCAGTTGCCGGTGACGTTCTGCTGGCCCGGGCCGAGCACGGCGGGACAGGCTTGGAATGGGAGGACTCGGGCCCGGCTACCGCGGTTGAGAAGATCGGTTCATACCACCACGACTCAGGTGTCTCGCGGTCGTGGATGCTCACCCTCGCACCCCGCGGCACGGTCCGCTCGAACGTGCTGCGCGGCATGATGGAGGCGGTGCCGGGCACCCGCCGCAAGCGGGTAGCCCTGCTTTACCGCCCGATCGACCCGGCGACGTCCGCCAAGATCGTCGAATCGGACCGCCGCAACGCCCAGTTCATGGCCAACTCCCGCCGTGGCATGGTGCAGGCGCGAGCCGCGTCGGAGGTGGCAGCGGCGGAGCAGACCGCGTCCGAGGAGGCAGCCGGCGCGGGGCTCACCGAGTTCTCGCTGATGCTCACGGTCACGGTCGACCACGAGGCGGAGATCGCCGACGCCAGTGTGGCC
>DATMVU010000170.1:0-8662 GCA_035562875.1 Actinoplanes sp.
CCCGAGCGAAATGCACCGGATGCCGGAAGTTCGGGGTGGCGACGTAGGTGCCGAGCCGGATCCGGGAGGTGACGGTGGCGGCCGCGGTCAGGGTGGGCACCGCGTCGAACCACGGGCCGTCGATGAGGTCGCGCCAGCCCAGGTGGTCGTAGGTCCAGGCGTGGTCGAAGCCCCACTCGTCGGCGAGCCGCCAGCGCCGGCTCGACTCGGCCCAGCGCTGGTCCTGCAGGATGACGATGCCGATTCGCATTCGTGCAGCCTAGGCTGTACGGCGGTGGGCCTCGCCGGTCACCTCGGGCGCCGCAGCCACCTCGAAGGCCTGCAGCGCCCGTAGCAGGTCCTGCCGGGCGGCGGCGGGCATCTTCTCCAGCACCTCGGTCAGTGCGTCCCGGCGGCGCTCCTGCAGGTCGGCGAGGAGCTGCCGGGACGCCGAGGTGAGCAGTAGCCGGACCTCGCGCCGGTCCCGTGGGTCGGCGACCCGGCGCAGCAGCCCGGTGGCCTCGAGCCGGTCGCAGAGGCGACTGGCCGAGGAGGGCACCACTTCGAGCGCCTCGGCCAGCCGGCTCATGTTGGTGTGCCGGTTGCCCGCGACGATGGTCAGCACCCGGAGCTGGGCGGGTGGAATCACCGGTTGCTGGGCCAGTCTGGCCCGTTCCAGGACAGACACCAGCGCATCGACCGACGACTCGACAGCCGCGGCGACCTCGGTGGCACGCTCCATCCCGATTTCCCGTCGTTCTCGCCTATCGCGGGTTGTGCACCGGAGTAACCGGCGACGCACCTGTGAGCCCGAACGCATACCCCTCCGGTGGATCCGCAAACGTCAACGCCGCCAATCCAGGCAGACCATGACCGCGTCATCCTCCGGTTCGGCGCCCGCGTGGTATTCACGCAGGCCCCGCATCACCGTACCGACCGCTTCTGTGGCTGGCTGCAGCCGTGTCCGGCGAAGTGCGCTGAACAGGGCATTCTCCCCGTATCGGGGGAGTCCGGCGGGTGTCGCCGCGTGGACGCCGTCGCTGACCACGAGCATCCGGTCGCCCGGTTCGAGGGCGAACCGCTGGATCTCGTAGTGCGCCTCGCTGAACATGCCGAGCGGCAACTGCTGCTCCAGGGGCACCCGTTCGGTCTCGCCGGCCCGGGCGATCAGGCAGTGCGGCGAACCGGCGTCGACGGCTGCCACCTCGCCGCTGATCAGGTCGATCTCCAGCAGCAGGGTGGCGGCGTGCGCGGCGCCGCCGTAGCGGGTGTGCACCGCGTCGGAGGCCAGTTCGGCCTGTTCGACGATGTCGGCTCCGCAGCGGCGGGCGTTGCGCATGGCGTTGACGGCGAGCGAGGTGAGCAGGGCCGCTTCCATGCCACCGCCGTGCCCGTTGAGCGCCGTCACGGTCAGCCGGTCGCCGTCGAGGGCCCAGTCGAAGTGGTCGCCGTGCACGTCGTACGCCGGTTCGAGTTGTCCGGCGATCAGGAACCGCTCGTCGCCGAGCGACCGTCCGGGGAGGAGGTCCCACTGGAGTTCGGCGGCCATGGTGAGCCGGGCCCGGCGCTGGACCCGGCGGTACCTGTCGGTGGCGTCGCCGGCGGCCCGCAGCGCGACGGACAGGTCGTCGGCGTCGGCGCCGATCCGGTCGGTGGTCTCGCCGGTGGGGACGGCGGGCAGTTCCAGTCGCAGCACGCCGATCCGCTCACCCCAGCAGCTCAGCGGCAGGTGCAGCCGGGCCGAGCCGGCCGGGTTGTGGTCGGTGCCGGGTCGCTGGCTGGCGAAACAGCGCATGGCACGGTCGCCGGGGGTGGCGTCGGGAGTCAGCAGGGAGAGCAGCCGGGTGCCGGTCAGGTCGGGCATGAGGATGTCGACGGACTCGGCCGAATAATGCCGGCGCAGGTGCTCGGCGGCGACCTCGGGCAGACGATCGGGTGGTGCGGCCCTCAACAGGGAGCCGAGGGGGGCCGGTTGATCGGACATTACGGACTCCTTTCGGACAGGCGGCAGCCATCGCGATATTTGTTATACGGCAAGCAAATCGGCACCGGAGCCACCCCCCACCCACGAGGGTGGAAGGCGACCGGGCAGGATCGCTCAGGCGAAGGACTTCTCGAAGTGGATCAGGCTCCCGGTGCGCGGGCTGGAGTGCATACGCACATTCTCGGCCAGCGCCCTGATCAGGAAGAGCCCGCGGCCCCGCTCACTCGTCGCCGACGGGGTGTCTTCCCCCGCCGTCGCCGGGTCGAAGCCCGACCCGTCGTCGACGACGTCGATGGAGCAGTGGTCCGTGGCCACGTCGAGGCGGACCTCGAAGTTCTCGGCTCCGCCGGCGTGCTTCACCACGTTGGCGCACGCCTCGGTGAGGGCGATCTCCAGATCGTCGCTCGCCTGGCGATCCACTCGCAGAATCGTCAGCGCACAACGCAACAGCCGGCGCACGGCGGGCACACTGTCCACCTCACGGGGAAGATTCAGCCGAACCGACATGCGCATGTCCATTGCAGTGCCCGATCCGGCACCCGATTAATCGTGCGGTGGCGATCACACCGCCGATTCGTGTTATCCATGTGGCCCGTGATCCGTCTCCCTGATCGGCGCGGACAGCGCCGTGAGGAGGGCGGACAGATGGTGGGACAACCCGGGACCGGGACCGTGGTGGCCGCGCGCGCCGGTGATCCGGTGGCGATCGACCGGCTCGTCGCCGGTTACCTGCCGCTGGTCTACACGATCGTGGGCCGCGCCCTGGAGGGGCACGCGGACGTCGACGACGTGGTTCAGGAGGTGATGATCCGGGTCCTGCGCAACCTCGGTGAGCTGCGCGACCCCGCCGCCTTCCGGTCCTGGCTGGTCGCGATCACGGTGCGCCAGGTGCGCGAGCGGTTTCGCGCCCGGCCGCCCGCCGACCCCCTGGACCCGGATCTGCGTGATCCCGGCGCCGACTTCACCGACCTGGCGATCACCCGCCTGGAACTCTCCGGCCAGCGCCGGGAGACCGCCGAGGCGACCCGCTGGCTGGACGAGGAGAACCGGGAACTGCTCGCACTCTGGTGGCTGGAGGCCTCCGGCGAACTGACCCGGGACGAGATCGTCGAGGCGTCCGGGCTCGGCCGGCAGCACGCCGCGGTCCGCATCCAGCGGATGAAGGCCCAGCTCGAGACGGCCCGGGCGGTGGTCCGCGCGCTGCAGCCGCCCCGCTGCCCGGAGCTGACCACGCTGCTCACCGGCTGGGACGGCCACCCCGGCGCACTCTGGCGCAAGCGGATCGCCCGGCACACCCGCGAGTGCCGGCAGTGCGCGCCGGTCTGGCACGACCTGGTCGAGGCGGAGCGGTTGCTGGCCGGCATGGCACTGGTCCCGCTGCCACCCGGCCTCGGCTCCGCCACCGGACCTGCCACGATCAACAGCCTTTCCGCCGGTACGCCGGTCCAGGGCACCGCCGGCGGAAGTACCGGAGCGGGCGCCGTGACCAAGGCGGCGCTGATGCCGAAACTGCTGGCCGGAGTGCTCGCCACGGCTGCTGTCGCGGGTGCTGGAGTGGTCGTGGCTGCGTACCGCGATCAGGGTGAACCAGCGGTGCCCGCCGCCGTCGTGGCGCCGCAGACCCCGGCCCTCGCATCGGCCGCGCCCTCGCCGTCGCCCGTCCCGTCACCGTCCGCCTCCGCCGCACCGTCGCCGTCGGCCTCGCGCACCACCACCACCGCAGCCGCCGTGCCCGCCACGACCTCGGCCAAGAAGGGTGTCGGCGTCTGGCGGTTCAGTGGCGCGAAAGGTGCGCTGAAGGACGTCGGCGCGGCCTGGTACTACGACTGGGCCCCGCACGACGACGAGGTGCCCGGCCCGGCCGGTGTCGAGTTCGTGCCGATGATCTGGGGCGCGAAGGACGTGACCGAGACCACCTTGAGCAAGGCGAAGTCCGAGGGTGACGTGCTGCTCGGCTTCAACGAACCGGACCTGGCCGAGCAGTCGAACATGTCGGTGGAGGCCGCTCTGGACGCCTGGCCGCGCCTGCAGTCGACCGGGATGCGGCTGGTCAGCCCGGCCGTCGCGTTCGGCGGGGACACCCCGGGCGGCTGGCTGGACCGCTTCCTGGCCGGTGCGGAGCAGCGGAACCTGCGCGTCGACGCGATAGCCCTGCACTGGTACGGCTCGGACTTCAGCGCCGCCTCGGTCAACCAGTTCCTGGGCTACGTCGACGCCGTCCACCGGCGGTACGGCAAGCCGATCTGGATCACCGAGTTCGGGCTGATGAACTTCGGCGGCGCACCGAAGTACCCGAGCGACGCGCAGAAGGTCCGTTTCATCAGGGGTGCCACCACTGGGCTGGAGAAACGGTCGTACGTCGAGCGCTACGCCTGGTTCGGTCTGCCCGCGGTGGGGGACAGCGTCGAATTCGGGCTCTACCGGGACGGCGACAGCCCCACCGAGGCGGGCCGGGCGTACCGGGAAGCGGGTTAGTCTTCGGTCATGATTCGGTTCGGGTACAAGGCGTCGGCGGAGCAGTTCGCGCCGGCGGAACTGCTCAGGTACGGCATCCTCGCCGAGGAACTGGGCTTCGATTCGGTCTTCGTCAGCGACCACCTGCAGCCGTGGCGCCACGACGGCGGCCACGCCCCGGCGGCCCTGCCGTGGCTCGGCGCCCTCGCGGCGCGGACCGAGCGGGTGCTGATCGGCACCAGCGTCCTGACGCCGACCTTCCGCTACCACCCGGCGGTGGTCGCGCAGGCGTTCGCCACCCTCGGCTGCCTGGCGCCGGGCCGCGCGATCCTCGGTGTCGGCTCCGGCGAGTCGCTCAACGAGGTGCTGCTCGGCACGCAGTGGCCGGACGGCAAGGAGCGGTTCGCCCGGCTCAAGGAGGCGGTCCTGCTGATCAAGAAGCTGTGGGCCGAGGACCGGGTGACCTACGAGGGCCAGTTCTACAAGACCGAGAACGCCACCATCTACGACAAGCCCGAGCAGACGGTGCCGATCTACATCGGTGCCTCCGGCCCGGCCGCGACCCGGCTGGCCGGCCGGATCGCCGACGGGTTCATCACCACCAGCGGCAAGGGCCACGGGCTCTACACCGACACACTGCTGCCGGCCGTCAACGAGGGCGCCGAGAAGGCCAATCGCAAGATCGACGACGTGGACCTGATGATCGAGGTGAAGGTCTCGTTCGACGACGACATCGAGCGGGCCCGCAACGACACCCGGTACTGGGGTGCCCTCGCGCTGTCGCCGGAGGAGAAGACCGGCGTCGAGGACCCGGTCGAGATGCAGCGGCTCGCCGACGCCCTCTCGGTGGAGCGGACCGCCACCCGGTGGATCGTCTCCTCCGACCCGGCCGAGCACGCCGCGAAGGTCGCGGAATACCTGGACATGGGCTTCAAGCACCTGGTCTTCCACGCGCCCGGCCCGGACCAGGAGCGCTTCATGCGGCTCTACTCCGAGCAGATCCTGCCGTCGCTGCGGTCCCGGTCCTGACCCGTCCTGGTCACACCGAGCGCAGGTGACCCCGGCCGCCGCCCGAGCCGCCACCCTCTCCGTTGATCACCCGGAGGTCGGGGCGGCCCTGGGCGCGCGGGCGGGTCCCGGCGGGCTCGCCGCGGTTGTCCCGCCAGCGCCGCCGGAACGGGCTCCCGTCCTCCGGCAGCACGCTCAGCGCGGCGTTCGCCGGCAGGCCGGTACCGCTCGCCCTGGTGGTGAGGCCGGTGCTGTTCAGGTGGTCCAGGCGGGTGGTGACCGCGGCCGGATTCGGGGCCGGCCAGTTCCGGGCCGCCTGCTGGAGGATCCGCCGCTCAGTCTCGGCGCCGCGCGGGACGTTCAGCGGCATCCCGGCGCTGCCGCTGCCGGTCACCACCGGCGGCGGGATCGACCGGTCCGGCCCGCCGGTCAGTACCACGATGCTCTCCGCGGTGGTGGTCCGCACCTCCCGCCGGCCGGCCCGCCACTCCCCGGTCACGGCCCGCACCCCGGCCACCGTTCGCGACCAGGCCCGGATCGGGGTCCGGCCGCCGGCCGGTACCTCGGTCACCCGCAGCCCGGCGGCCCGGCTTCGGACCACGATCAGCGGCTCGCCGTCGGCGCCGTCACCGCGGACCGGATCGATCCCGGACACCCGGGGCAGCCCCAGCCGGGCGCTGTGCCGGCGCCGGAACGCCCGGTACCCGGTGGACATCCCGGCCGGGCGGCAGCCCAGCAGCACCCGCATCAACCAGAGCAGGACCAGGTCGAACCAGCCGGCGGGCCGGGTCGTCTCGGCCACGTCGGCGTCCGCCCCCAGCGCCGCGACGAGACGCGGCAGATCGGCCGGGTCGGCGGTGCCGTCACCGGGCAGCGTCACGATCACGTCGCCGGTCGCCACTGCCACCCCGCAGGCCAGGGCGTTGCCGCTGCCGGTCCGGGTCTGCCGGACGATCCGGGCGGCCCGGGGCAGGGAACGGACCACGGGTTCGGCCGGCCCGACCACCACGATCACCTCGTGGACCGGCGGCAGAGTGGTGATCAGAGCCGGCAGGCGGTTGTCCGAGGCGGGAGCGACAGGGATCACGACGCTCACCGACGGTGATGGCTGGTGGTCTCCGGGTCGGTGCGGCGCTGGCATGTGGAGAAGCTCCCGGGATCGGCGTCGTTGCTGGGGCCGAAGCTACCGGCCTGCAACCCGTTGGCAACCTGGCCCTTCGGGTGACTGTCGCCGCCTACCGGACCGAACCGGCTCCGGTAACGGGCGTTGATTACCGTGCGTGAAGTTGGTGGAGGGTAGGGTGATCGATGTGAGTATCCAAGCGGTGGTGTTCGACCTGGACGGCGTGATCATCGACACCGAGGAGGTGTGGGAGGAGGTCCGGCGCGGCTACGTCGCCGAGCACGGCCGGGAGTTCCGGCCCGACTCGCAGGACCGGATGATGGGGATGAGCACCGGGGAGTGGTCGGCGCACCTGGCCGACGAGGTGGGTGTCCCGCGGACCGCCACGGAGGTCGCCGCCGACGTGCTGGGCCGGATGGCCGAGCGGTATCGGGCGGACCTGCCGCTCATCCCGGGTGCGGTGGAGACGGTCCGGGCGCTCGGGGCCTCCTACCGGCTGGCCCTGGCCAGTTCGTCGGCGCGGATCCTGATCGACCAGGTACTGGCGACTGCCGGTCTGACCGGCGAGTTCGAGGTGACGCTCTCCACCGAGGAGGTGCCGCGGGGCAAGCCGGCGCCAGACGTCTACCTCGCCGCCGTCGAGCGGCTTGGCCTGACCCCGGCGGACTGCGCCGCGATCGAGGACTCCAGCAACGGGCTGCGGTCGGCGGCTGCGGCCGGGCTGACCGTGATCGCCGTGCCGCACGGTGTCTACCCGGCGGCCGCTGATGCTCTGGCCGGGGCGAAGGTCGTGGTGCGGGCGATCACCGAAGTGACGCCGGAGGCGATCGCCGGGCTGTGAGGCGCGACCGGGGGGCCGGGTCCCGGCGGATTGATTGTCGGCCGGAGGCATCCGGGTTGCCAGTCCGTTGCCGGGGCCGCGGCTTCTCAACCCGGGTTCCCCGGCGGCCGATTACCCCGGCATGAATCCCCTGGCCTCCATCAGCAGCCTCGCCACCGACACCGGCCGCCGCCCCGTGGGCTGGCAGGTACAGCTTCGCGTCGACTACGTGGTCAACAAGGTGATGCAGACGCATCGCGGTCAGTCCGAGGACGCCGTCAAGCAGGCGATCCAGGACCAGCTCCGGGTTTACGGGGTGGTGCCCAACAACCGCCAGGTGTCGCATTACGCCACGGCGATCTCGGCACTGCCGCGGATCCCGCCCGGGAACTGAGCCGTCACGTCGCCGGGAACCGCAGGATCCGGTCGTCGTCCCGGCGCGGGTCGCCGCGGCCGTCGGTGTTCGAGGTGGTCAGCCACAGCGAACCGTCCGGCGCCACGGCGACCGTCCGGAGCCGGCCGTACTCCCCGGTGAACTCGGCTTTCGCCGTCCCGCCGCCGAGCGGCACCGTCCACAGCCGCTCGCCCTTGAGGCCTGCCACGTAGAGGGTGCCGCCGGCCACGGCGGCCCCGCTCGGGGAGGCCTCGTCGGTGCCCCACTGGACGATCGGGTCGGTGAACCTCCCGCCGCCGTCGCCCCTGCCCTCCACCTCGGGCCAGCCGTAGTTCTTCCCGGCCTCGATCACATTGACCTCGTCCCAGGTGTTCTGGCCGAACTCGACGCCGTACATCCGGCCCTGCGAGTCCCAGGCGAGGCCCTGGACGTTGCGATGCCCCATGCTCCAGACCGGGGAGCCCTCGTCCGGGTTGCCGGGCGCGGGCTCGCCCTCCGGAGTGAGCCGCAGGATCTTGCCGCTCGGGTCGGAGCGGTCCTGGGAGCGGGACTCCTCGCTGGCGTCCCCGGTGCCCACGTAGAGCATGCCGTCCGGGCCGAACGCCAGCCGCCCGCCGTTGTGCCGGGAACCGCGGACGATCCCCTTGAAGATCACTTCCGGGTCGCCGCCGGACAGCTTGAACCGGACGATCCGGTTGTCGTCGGCGGCGGTGTGGTACGCATACACCCAGTCGTCCTTGATCGCCAGGCCCAGCAGCCCGCCCTCGCCGCCGCTCGCCACCCCGCGCACCCGGTGGACCTCGCGGGGTGCACCGCCGCCGGCGGCGATCCGCAGGATCCGGCCGGAGTCCCGCTCGGCCACCAGTGCGCTGCCGTCCTTTTCGAAGGCCAGCCCCCACG
>DATMVU010000171.1:0-11894 GCA_035562875.1 Actinoplanes sp.
CGGTCGGGCCGGGGCGCAGGTCGACATCGGTCACCGGGTTCCCGGCTGGGTGGATCTCCTGCTGTTGCCGGAGGAGGCCGCCGACTGGCCGCCGCTCGGCCGTTCCGGTCTCTTCGAGGTCTTGCAGCACCGCCCCGAGGAGGTTCGCCTGTTTCCCCTGGATGCCGGGATGCGCAGCCGCCGGTGCCGTCACTCGCGGTGGTCGGGTCCGGAGTGGGCGGATTTCAGCGCTCGCCACCCGGTGGGCTCGACCGTCGAGGCCACGGTGACGTACGTGTTCCCCGGCAACCGCGAGTACTCGGTGGAGTTCGCGGCCGGCCAGGAGACGGTGGAGTACGACGGCGCCCCACCCGCTCTGGGCGCTCCGGTCCGGCTCGTCGTGGAACGGCTCTCGGAGTGGACCCGCCGCCTGATCCTGCAGGAGGCTCCTGTCACCTGATCGAGAAACGGCTGTGCGGAACCCGCAGAACGCGCCGCCTAGCGTTGCCGGCAGAACCGTAGATGGCATCCGTGACCTTTCCGGCCTCGTCGGCCGGTGGGAGGAGGAGAACCATGGACGTGGGATCCGGCACCTTGATGAGACTGGGCGACAGCGGACAGATGCTCGCCGACCTTGAGCAGGACATCCGGGGCCGTACGGTCCTGGACCGGGACGGCAACGAGATCGGCAGGGTCGGCGATCTGCTCGTCGACGCCGGGGAGCAGAAGGTGCGCCTGCTGCGTGTCGAGCACGGCGGCCTGTTCGGAGTCGGTGCGACACCGCTGTTCATCCCGGCGGAGTCGGTGGCGCGGGTGACCGATGAGGAGGTGTTCCTCGAACGGAGCCGGGTGCAGGTGGCCGGTGCTCCGGCGTACGACCCGGAGATCGTCGACAAGGACGAGCAGATGACGAATCTGTACGACTACTACGGTTACCCGCCGTATTGGGCGCCGGGTTTCATCCCGCCCCGCCGGGGTTTCTTCCGCTGATCCGTTTCATCCGCCGGTCCGGCGACGCGTGACTGTTCCGTGTCGCCGGACCGTTCGCTGGGATCAGCAGCGTTTCCAGGCGATGTGGTAAACGGTTTCCAGGCTGCCGTCGGTGGAGTCCATGGTCAGGAAGCTGGCCTTCTTCTTGTTGGACGAGCCGGCGGTGACCCGCAGTTCGGTGTTGACGTTGAGATAGCGCCGTTCGCCGCAGGGCAGGAACGACAGGGAGCTGACGCCGAAGGTGTCGGTGCGCTGCCAGTCGGTGTCGAGCGGGCCGGTGAAGGTGCGCCGGGTCTTGCTGGTGTGCGGTTCGCCCTGGAAGTAGTAGAACGACGACTGGATCGCGGAGGCGCCTCGTTCCAGGTGGGCGAAGCCGCGGTGGTCGACGCTGGCGATGGCGTAGGTGTAGCCCTGCGGGACTTTGACGTTCAGTCCGAGCTGGCAGTTCTTGCGGAAGGCGGTGGCGGCGGCATCGGCTCCGACCTGTGCGGTGAAGTCGCTGTAGCTGATGGTGAACGCCTTGTTGTCCGGGGACACGGTCACGGCCGCGGTGTCCAGCGGGCAGCCGGATCCGTTGGCCGAGACCACGTCGATGCGCATGTCCTGCTGGGGCGGTGGTGGCGGCGCCGTCGCGGCGCCAGCTGACACGGCGGTGGCGATTCCCGCGGCGGAGGCGAGCACTGCCAGGGTGGCGGTGAGGGCTTTGCGGCCTTTACGCATGGCGTCGTTCCCCTTTTGTCGTGGAACATGCCGAGTTCGTCCGAACTCGCCGCCGAAACGTACGTCGCATTACTCCACGCGCTCAATGCCCCTTTGGTGACTTATTAACGCTTTGGAGTGCTAATAGCGTTTTTGTGGCCGGGACGACGGAGGGGCCGCAGGTCATCCGCCGATGGTTTCCAGCCGAACGGCCCACACCGCACCAGGAAACGGCCCAATCTGTTACCTGCGTCACATCTTTAACGGATTGTTCAGGGAGTCGATTCATGCGGTCACCAGTGCATTGACTTACTTGGATCACCAAAGGATCTCGTCAATCGCTTTTGATCGATTTAAACGGGGTAGAAGCGGTCACCGCGCGGCTGATAGGAAGAGGCCTCAAGACGAGGATGGCTGCGGTGCCCTAACACCGCAGCCAATAATCCTCATCGATCCATTCCCTCACGCAGGAGGATCCATGCGGACAAGAAAGATCCTACTCGCCATCCTGGCCGTCGCAACGATCGGCGGCACCCTCGGGCTGTCCCCGGCCGCTCAGGCCGCGCCGAAGGGCGACACCCCGGCCGCTCCGGCGGCACCGGTCGGTGACGCCGGCGTGACCGCCGGTTTCCAGGGCAGGCAGATCGACCTGGCCGACGGCTGGCAGGGCGCCCAGACGTGCGCGGTCCACTCCCGCACCGAGGTCGTCTGCTACGCCACCCACGCCGAGGCCGACAAGGCCGTCGGTTACAGCCGTGCGACCGACGCCCTCTACCAGAAGCAGGCCCGTCAGGTGGGTGCCGACGCCGCGCTGCTGGCGGTCCCGGCCTGTGCCAGCGGCTGGCTCTGCCTCTACGAACACATCAACGGCGGCGGCCGCCGATTGATCTTCAGCGACGAGTACTGGATGTACCTCGACGAGTACGGCTTCGACAGCCAGACATCGTCATGGCGCAACAACCAGGGCTCCAGCGACCAGGGGCACCTGTCCCTGTACAACTACTCGGGTGTCTTCAACCTGAGCGCGAACGCCTACGCGTCGCAGATGGGTTCCTACAACGACCAGGCGTACGCGGTCTGGGCCTGACGAACACCTGACGAAGGGCGTGGGGCCGGTGCACCGGCCCCACGCCCTTCGCCTGGTCATCGGCTAACGGTAGATCTCGTAGCCGATGACCGCCGGCGCGATGACGTCGAGCTTGCCGGCCTCGGTGGTGAGCGACTGCTCGTACCCCAGCAGCCGCCCGTCGGCCGGGTCCAGGATCAGCGTGTACCGGGTGGGCAGCCCGCTGCGGTCGGAGACCACCGAGAAGGCCGCACCGTGGCGTCCCGCCCGATCGGTGACCGCACCGGTCGATGCGATGCCGGGCACCCCGGCGAGCACCCGGACCACCGCGGCCCGCTCGGCCGGGGACAGCACCCGCTCCCGGGCCAGGTCGGTGATCGCCACCAGTGTCTCCATCGGACCGTTCCCGGCCGGGTGGCCGGTCTGCAACCAGGTCGCCAGCGCTGCCGCCTCGGCCGGCGGCCGGTCCGTCCACATCCCCGGGAACCCGCCGGCCGGGAAGACGGTCTCCCGCGGTTTCCCGTCGGCGCCGGGTGAACCCTGCTGCTGCCAGGCCCGCCGCCCGTCCTCGGACCGGAAGACCGGCGCGCCGTAGCGCTCGACGACCCGGCCGGAGCCGTCCGCCGCCCGCCACACCTCGCGGACCACCGGCACGACGGCGGAGGTGACCCGCTCGCCGTCGACCTGACCGTGCAGCGACCAGCTCTCGACCACCAGGTGTTCCGGTCCGGCGGGGGTCGCCGTACCGGCCTGCGCGGCGACGGCGATCCGTTCCAGCGCCGCGGGGCCCGGGTCGCCCGCCGGGAAGTACGTGAGAGGCGCCGGTGTCGCCGCGTACGCCGGAGTGGCCACCGGGTCGAAAGCCACCAGCACCACGCCCGCCGTGACGACCGAGGCGGCGACCGCCCCGGCCCCGGCCAGGAACCACCGGCGGCGGACCGGGCGGCGACGGGTGTGTGCTGCCTCGGTCACGGCCGGGGTCGCCAGGATCCGGAGCAGGCCGGCCGTGCGCGTCCCGGCGCCCGGCACACCCGCACCGCCGGCGGCCGGGTCGGCCGGGCTCAACAGGTGACGAAGTTCGCGAACAGTGTCGTCCAGCATGGTGATGACCTCATTTCCGCGAGTGGACCGGCAGAGACGGGCTGGGCGCGTCGCTCGCGGCCAGCAGATGACGGAACGCGCGCCGGAGCCGGTAGACCCGCATGGCGACCGCGGTCCGGCCGCAGCCGAGAACCGTGGCGACCTCCCGGACCGACAGGCCCTCCCAGGCGATCAGGCGCAGGATCTCCTGGTCACGGTCGTGCAGACCGGCCAGTGTGGTCGCCAGGGCGAGCTGGTCGACCACCCCCTCGGCGGGGTCCGGCAGGTGGCCGGCCGGTGCGGCCCGGACCTGCTCGTCGAGCTGTCGTGCGCGGCGCCTGCCCCGGAACTCGTTCGCCAGCGTGTGCCGGGCCACCGCGTACAACCAGGGCAGTGGCTCGTCGGCGGGAACGTCGGGCAGGCGCCGCCACGCGGTGGTGAAGACCGAGGCCACGACGTCACCGGTGTCGAGGTCCGGGGCACGCCGTAACACGAACCGTGCCACGTGGCCGTAGTGTTTCTCGTACAACGAAGTGAATCGTTGTTCGTCATCCATGGCATCCCTCCACCCGGCTTGTGTCCGGATGCCGCCGGTCTGTCACACGGACAGTGTGCCCGTTCTCAGCGTGCCGGGGACCAGCCGATCGCCGGGGCGATGTGCTCGGTGATCGTCTTCAGCAGGCGGGTGTTGTACTCGACGCCGAGCTGGTTCGGGACGGTGAACAGGACGGTGTCGGCGGACTGTACCGCCGCGTCGGCGGCCAGCTCCGCGGCGATCCTGTCCGGGTCGCCGGAGTAGGTGCGGCCGAACCGGGAGCGGACCCCTTCGAGCAGGCCCACCTGGTCCTGGTCGCCCTCGCGGCCGAAGTAGATCCGGTCGATCTCCTCGGTGATCGGCAGCACGCTGCGCGACACCGACACCCGGGGCTCCCAGCCGTGCCCGGCCGCCGTGAACGCCTGCCGGTACAGCTCGATCTGCTCGGCCTGCAGTCGGTCGAACGGCACCCCGGTGTCCTCGGACAGCAGTGTCGAACTCTGCAGGTTCATCCCGATCCCGGCGGCCCACTCGGCGGTGGCGCGCGTGCCGGCACCCCACCAGATGCGCTGACGCAGGCCGGGGGACTGGGGCGTGATGGCCAGGCCGCCGCTGACGCCGCCGGTGCGGGCCGGATCGGTACGCGCCACCGGTGTGCCGTCGATCGCGGCCAGGAAGACCTCGGTCTTCTGCCGGGCGCTGTCGGCGGCGGTCTCACCGTCGGCGGGCACGTACCCGAACGTCTCGGAGCCGCGCAGCGCCGTCTCCGGGGATCCCCGGCTCACCCCGAGCTGCAGCCGCCCGCCGCTGATCAGGTCGGTGGCGGCGGCCTCCTCGGCCATGTAGAGCGGGTTCTCGTACCGCATGTCGATCACGCCGGTGCCCATCTCGATCCGGCCGGTGCGGGCCGCGATCGCCGCCAGCAGCGGGAACGGGGAGGCGAGTTGCCGTTCGAAGTGGTGCACGCGCACGCTGGCGCTGTCCACCCCCAGCTCTTCGGCGGCTACCGCCAGGTCGATGGTCTGCAGCAGCGAGTCGGCGGCGCTGCGCGTCTGGGAGCCGGTCACGTCACGCCAGTGGCCGAAGGACAGGAATCCGATCTTCTTTCGCACGTCCGGGCCAACCCGGCGGTGCCGGGGACGCATTCCCGGTTGTGCGGGGACACACCCGACAGGTGTGTCCCCGCACCCGGCGGTCAGCCGATGGCGTACGCGCGGATCACGGTCTGTTCGGCCGTGCCGTTCCTGGTGGTCGCCGTGGCACGGAGGCTGACGAAACCGGCCGTGGCGGGGTGGGTGACGGTGACGGTGCGGTGCAGGCCCGACCCGCTGACCGGCACCTTGCGCCAGGTCAGCCCGTCGTCGTAGGAGACCTCGGTCGTGACGGCGCGGGCGCGCGACACGATCTGCTGGTCCAGGTGGACGGGGATCTGCACGGTCTTACCGGCGCGGGCCCTGCCGTTGCTGTCGACGGCCGGGTCGAACCGGATCGTGGTGACCGGCAGCGCGGCCGCCTCTTCCCCGGCGGCGGTCGCCGAGTCGAAGGTCCACGCGGCGCTGATCTTCGTGGAGTAGGTGAAGCGGGTACCCCGGTCGACCGAGGTCTCCAGCCGGTAGGTGGCCTTCTCCCCGGGCACCTCCCAGACCCCGAAGTCGGACGCCTCCTCGCCGACGAGTTCACCGTTGCGGTACAGCGCCGTGCGGGCGCTGTCGCCGTTGGTGAAGCCGAAGTGCCCGGCGCCGTCGCCGTGGGTCGCCGGGTTGGACACCAGGACGTCGCCCACCCGGAAGACCCATCCGCCGACCTCGCCGGATCCGGCGACGGTGTGCGCGATGACCGCCTTGTTCCACGGGTCCTGGTACGTCCTACCGGCCCGGTACTTCCGGGCGACGCTCTGCGCGTCGCTCAGGTAGGCGTCATCGGCGAACTCGGTGAAGAAACCGGCCCACTCACCCGATCCGGCGTCGGCGTTGACGTATTCGGTACGGGTGAAGGGCAGCTTGCTGATCAATGTTGACGGGGACCAGAACAGGCTCTCGCCGACCCGGGCACCGTGCGCCTTGAGCGCGCTCGCACCGACCCCGTCGAGGTGGTGCACGGAGTTCAGGGCGGCGTAGTCACCGGTCCGGGTCTTCTTCGTCAGACCGGTGTGCTGCCTGCCCTTCTTGAAGTACGTCACGTCGTACGTGACCGGGCTGTCGTCGCCGGGCCGGGACCAGTTCTCGGTGACCGAGCCCACGAACCGGCTGTCGGCGGGAGCGCCCTTGATCTGCCCGATCGCGGCGTTGGCCGGGTCGAAACCGCCGAACGACAGGTCGAGCCAGCCGCCGGGTGCGTCCCACTCACCGGAGAGGCCGATGAAGTTGGCGACGGCCGCGGGGTCCGGCACGGTGACCGCGATCGGTTTCGTGTCGCCGCTGTTCAGGCGCAGGGTCCGGGCGCCGGTGACGGCGAACCGGGGGTGGAAGAGGAAGGCGTTCTTCGCGGCGGTCTCGACGTTGCCGGCCACCGCGTACTCGCCCTTGGGCAGCCGGATCGTGCCGCCACCCGGCTGCCACTCGGCGAACTGGCCGGTGGTCAGCTCGACCAGCACCACGTACGTGAAGTCGGCCGTCTCGGAGGCGTCCACCTCGATGTCGTAGCTCTCCACCTCACGCACCACACCGACCGGGGTGGAGACGCGGACGCCGCCGGGACCGGTGGCGATCAGGTGCCCGCCGAGCGGGCCGTCGGGCAGGTCACCGCGGGTGTCGGCGGTGACGGTGGTGGCGGCGGTGCCACCGGCCGGCACGGTCACCGTGCTGTCGGCGACGGTGAAGACACCCGCCTGGCCGGTGAGCGCCAGGTTCAGCGTGACGGCGGCGGTGCCCTCGTTGCGGTAGGTGACCGTCTTCGTCACCGGCTTGTCGTCGTCGTGCGGCCACCGCTGGATGCCGAGGCTGACCGCGCCCTCGTTGACGGCGACCGTCTGGGTGATCCCGCGGGCGATGTCGGCCCGGCCGGCACCCTGCTCGAACGCGGTGGTGCCGGCGACCGGCTCGGCCGCGCCCATCAGCACGGTCTTGCGCTGTTCGGCGGTCCAGTCCGGGTGCCGCTGGGCGAGGATCGCGGCGGCGCCGACCACGTGCGGGGTGGCCATCGAGGTGCCCGAGAACGCGACGTACGCGTCCTCACCGGCCCGGCCACCGGCTCGCGCGGCGACGATCTCCACCCCGGGGGCGGTGATCTCCGGCTTGATCGCGCCGTCACCGGTACGCGGCCCGCGGCTGGAGAATTCGGCCAGCTGGTCGTCCCGGTCCACCGCGCCGACGGAGAGTGCCGCGTCGGCGGTGGAGGGCGAACTGACCGGCGCGAACGTGCCCGCGTTGCCGGACGCGACCACGAACAGTGCCCCGTACCGGGCAGTCAGGTCGTTGATCGCCGCTTCGAGAGGGTCGATCGCTGCGGTGTCACCACCACCGAGGCTCATGTTGATCACCTCGGCCCGGCTGGCCGCCCACTCCATGCCGGCCAGGATCGCCGAGTCGGTGCAGCCCATGTCGCCGCAGACCTTGCCGATGAGCAGGCCGGCACCGGGCGCGACACCCTTGTACTTGCCGCCGGAGGCCGCACCACTGCCGGCGATCGTGGAGGCCACGTGTGTGCCGTGTCCCTCGACGTCGTCGGTGCCGCTCGCCGATCCGGTGAAGTCGGCCGCCTCGACGACCTTGCCGGTCAGGTCGGGATGGCCCGCGTCGACACCGGTGTCCAGCACGGCGACGTTGACACCGGTGCCGTCGTAGCCGGCCTGCCACGCGGCGGGCCCGCCGATCTGCGGCACGCTGCGGTCCAGCACCAGGTCACGCTTGCCGTCCAGCCAGATGTTCCCGACCGCGGCCCGGAGTTGTTCGCCCTGGGTGACCTGCTTCCACAGGTCGGCGCGCCCGGTCGCGGACACGCTGACCGCGAGGATCCCGGCCCCGGGCAGGTCGCGGGTCACCCTGGTCCCGGCGGTGACGGTCGCCGTCCTGGCCTGCTTCACCCCGTTGTCCGGGTACGCCACCAGAAGCGGCAGTTCGGTGGTGCGATCGTCGGTGTACCCGAATTTCACCAGGGCCTCGACGTCGAACAGTCGTTCGTCGAGGCGGCCGGAGGCGAGCAGCGGCAGCGCGTCGCGGGGCACGACCAGGTTGCGGCCCCCGGCCCGGCTCGTCACGAACCCGACCTTCTCGCGGCCGGGTGCGGGCTGGACCGTCGGCCTGCCACCCGGGAACACGGTGACCTTGTCCCCGGTGATCAGAGTGAGGGTGACCGGTTCGGCGCTGCTCGTGGTGGACCGCTCGGTGGATCTCTCCGGTGGTGCGGCAGCGGACGGACTACCGGCCACTGTGGACCCTAAGACGACGGTGGTGATGCCCAGCAGGACTGCGGGCATACTGGGTCGGCGCATGTGTCCTCCCATGGGAACGGGAATCTTCCGCCCGTCAATATAGATGCTCGTGTCTATAAGTTGCCCGTGGTGAGAAACACTCGATCCGGCCGGCCGGAATGCAACTTTTCTGCTCGTCCGGTCGTCCCCCCGCGCCCGAATATCAGCTACTTCTCAGTAGCCTGTCAATTTGCCCCGAAGTATTTTGCGGGATTATTTGCGGAGCCCCCGCATGGTGCCGATCGGAGTGTTCATGTATCGACAGCCCGGCTCGTTCTATCAGGGACGGCGCCTGCCCCGGCCGGACGAGGAGGTCACCGACCAGGGCCTCGGCTTCGACCTGGGCACACTGCTCGCCCGCCGCCGCGTCCTGCAGGCGTTCGGCACCGGCGCCGCGGTCCTCGGTGTGGCCGCCTGCACCGGTTCGCCCACCACCGGCTCCGGCACCGCCGCATCCGGCACCACCGGATCAGGCGCCGCATCCAGCACTGCCGCATCCGCCGCCGCCTCTCCGCCGGCGCTCACCGAGATCCCGGACGAGACCCAGGGCCCGTTCCCCGGCGACGGCTCGAACGGTCCCGACATCCTGGAACGCAGCGGCGTCATCCGCAGCGACGTCCGCGCCAACCTCGACGGCACGTCGACCGCCGACGGCGTCCGCCTCGAGATCGAATTGACCGTCATCAGCCTGACCGGAAACGGTCAGCCACTGGTCGGCGCGGCCGTCTACATCTGGCAGTGCGACAAAGCCGGCCGCTATTCGATGTACAGCGCCGGCGTCACCCGTGACACCTTTCTGCGCGGCGTCCAGATCACCGACCGGGCCGGCCGGGTCGGGTTCACCAGCGTCTTCCCCGGCTGCTATCCGGGCCGATGGCCGCACGTCCATTTCGAGGTGTACCCCGACCGCGCCGCCATCGCCGACCACTCCACCGTCGTCAAGACGTCCCAGCTGGCCTTCCCCGAGGACGTCGGCAAGCTGGTCTACCGGGAGGCGGGCTACCGGCAGTCGACGGAGAACCTGGCCGGCGTCACCCTCGACACCGACATGGTCTTCCGCGACGACCACGCCGTGACCCAGACCGCCACCATGACCGGCAGCGTCTCCGCCGGTTACCGTGCCACCCTCGCCGTCGGCGTGTAGTGCCCCGCCTTCCGGTCAGGGCCTGCGCAGGTTCGTCGAGCGCCGGGACGGCCAGTCCCGCGGCCAGGTGTCCGGCCAGTCCTCGCGCCGGACGGGGGCGGCGACACCGAGCGTATCGAGTGCGGCTCGGGCCAGCCGCTCCGAGATGTCCCCGATGTCGGTGACCGTCAGGTGAGCCCACGTGGAGAACCTCCCACCGGTGGCGTCATCGGCGAGTTTCCACGCCTCGGCGGGCGGCACGCCGTTCGCGGTGAGGTGTCACCGGAGGTTCCGGTGACACGGGCCCTGCCAGTCGTCACCCCGCTGCCGGGATGCGAAGTCCCGCGACGGGCATGGAGTACCGAATCCGATCACCCGTGCGTATCCCGATCGGCAGCGCGGCCCGGCGCGGATCCCGCAGCTCACCGTGTGTCATATCGTGTTTGAGTTCGTTCCCGACGACGAAGAAGAACACGGCGAGCAGCCGGTCGGCGGCCCAGTCCTCGACGGGCAGGTGCAGGGGCGCGGGCCCGAAGGTGGCCGCCCGCAACGCCTCGTAGTCGCCGGCGAACGGCGAGTTGGCCCAGATCAGCGCCACGATCGCGGCACCGATCAGGAGTGAGCCGCCGACCGCGTCCGAGCGAAGGTCAGCATTCAGCCGGTGAAGAGGAGGCATGAGAGGAGACTCCGGAGATCGTACGAAAGGGAAGGAATGTCTCAGCTCGTCACCGGTGGGCACAGGCAGGTGAGTGCGCCCCAGGAGCTGACATATCCATTTGTCTCGATCGGCCGATGGTCCAGCGACCGTATCCGGCGGGGATCACGATCGGTCATCGCCGGCCCCCGTCCCCTCGCGTCATCGCCTCCGTGTAGATCCCATCGGCTGGCGGTTCGTCCCGTCCGGCAGCCGGCGCGGCATATCGGTTGCCGTCCCGTGACGGTGGGTGGAAGACTCCGCGGCATGACGATCACCCTCAGGAGCAATGGCTCGTAAGTCGCCTGGGCATGTCCGCGCTGCCCTGCGTCACCGTCTCAAGCCCGGTGTCCGGACCGCCGTCGTCGACGGGGTGTCCGCCCGGGGACTCAGCCGGATCGCTGAACTCGAACGGACTCTGCGTCCCGGAGCCGCCGCCGCGGCCCTGAAAGCCTGGCAGGCCTTCGCGTACGCCTCGGAAGCGGACCGGGCGGACATGATCTTCGACGGCCAGGTGGGCTGCTGCCCGGATCCCTGGGACGACCGTCGAGTCCTGCAGCGCGTGCTGGGCGTGCTGCCCTCCAAGGACGCACAATCCCTACGGCAGCGCATCGATGTACTGGACGACCGGATCCGAATCGAGTGACACGGTCGGCCGCCGTCGGGTTCCGGGCCGCACCGGTGACGGCGACACACGATCCATCGTGACCCGGCCCACCTGAGGCACCGGCGTCCGGCAGCGGGTCGACCTCCCCCGTTGTGAGGTCGTTCCGCTGAGGGCGGCCGGCGGGTGGGCCGGGTCGAGAGCGGCGTGTCACCGGCGGCGGTCGGCGTCCCATCGTCGGCAGTCCCGTTCGTGCTGCCGCGCGATCCGGTGCGAGGCCCGGCGGATCGACAGCGGCGCGTGCCATCGCCGGGTGAGGAACCAGAGGGCGGTGGCGACTCCGGTGAGCAGGACCAGGGTGGCGATCTCGTCGAGGTCGTAGGCCGCGGGGATCAGGGAGAGCAGGGCGCCGCCCCAGAACGAGCATCGGGCGTGGTGGTGGCGGCTCGCCCGGTTGCCGGCGGCCCGGCCCGGTTCCGGCCGGAGGCGGCGTTCACGGTCGCGAAGTGTCCAGTCCAGGCGTTCCTCCGGTGGGGAGCTCATCAGGCGCACCTCCTGGTGGGCGTGAGTGTCTCGCCAGCTTGACGCGGGGGCAGGACGGCGAACAGTGGCACGGGGGTCAATGAACGTCGATTTCGTGCCATCATGTGGACGTGAGAGCCTTCCGCCGGGTGGTCGCCTATGCGCCGCGCGGCGTGACCGGTCTGAGCATCGGT
>DATMVU010000172.1:0-2042 GCA_035562875.1 Actinoplanes sp.
CGGCATCCGCGCAGCGGCAGGCGTGGCACCGCCACCGATGCCAGCGTCCAGGCGGCCGGACGACGCCACGACCGCTTGAACTCTAGAGACCCCTGGCGGTGAGCCGGCGGATCGGGGCGATCAGGAGCAGGGCGAAGGCGCAGCCCAGAGCCATCACGGCGGCCAGCAGGAGCAGGTTGCGGACGCCGAGCAGGTGGGTGGCCGGGCCGGACAGGACCTGGCCCAGGGGGACGGCCAGGATGGAGCCGGCGATCTCGTAGGCCGACACCCGGTTCAGGCGGTCGGCCGGGATCTGGGTCTGGATCGTGGTCGACCACTGGACGCCCCAGAACGCCCAGCCCAAACCACTGATCGCGTAGCCGAGCATCAGCCACGGCAGTGGTGGAGTGACGGCCGCGGCCAGCGGCATGAGGGGGAACAGGACCATCGCGACGCCGCCCGCGAACAGGGGACGGGCGGCACGAACGCGGATGGCGATGAGGGCTCCGGCCACCGACCCGGCGCCGAACGCGGCTTCCGCATACCCGAACGCCGCCTTACCGTGCTCCCCGATGATCGCGACCGCGCCGACCGGAGTGATCGGGCCGAAGACGAACACTCCGAGGACCCACCAGATCAGGATCACCGACCACAGCCAGGTGCGGGAGCGGAAGTCGGCCCAGCCGACGCGCAGGTTGGCGAGCATCGTCCCGGAGCTGTCGGTGGTGAAAGTGGGCAACCGGAGGGCAGCCAGGCAGAGGCCGCTGATCACGAAGGTCGCGGCGTCCACGGTGAACGCCACGGCCGGGGAGGTCACCGCGACGAGTATGCCGCCGATCGCCGGGCCGGCCATGGTGGCGAGGCCCTGACTGACCCGCAGTACCCCGTTGGCCTTCTGCACATCGGTGGACACCTGCGGGACGAGGCTGGTGAGTCCGGGCTGGAACATGGCCGTGGCGACACCACCGGCGGCCGACGTGGCGATCAGGAACCAGAGTGGCGTGTGCCCGGCGGCGATCCACACCGCGAGTCCGAGTTGGATCACCGCGCGGACCACGTCGGCGCCGACCATCTGGGGCCGTGGGTGGAAGCGGTCGGCGAACACTCCGCCGAAGACCACGAACAGTGCGAACGACCCCATCCAGGCGCCGAGCGCGTACCCGATGCCGCTGACCCCGTAGCCGAGCCCGAGCATCGCCACCGCGAGGGCGACCGGAACCATCGTGTCGCCGAGCACCGACATGATGCGGGCGGTGAAGTACAGCCCGAAGTTCCGGGTCCAGAGACGTTCCGACGGGACGATCGCAAGATTCACTGAAGTTTATTAACAGATATTGTCGTACGCGTCGAGCAGTCGTCGCGCCCCCTGCGCAGGAGTGAGCGAACCGTCCCGGACCAGCTCCCGGACATTGACCGATTCGGATCGCACCGCCGGATCGTTCTCGAACCGTCTGAGCACCGTCTCCCGGGCCATCGCGAAGGTCCAGTCGACCTGTTGCGACCGGCGGCGGGCGGTGATGTCGGTCTGCGACCGGTGCGCGGACAACTGCTTCCAGATCTCGGCGACGCCGGTGTTCTCCAGGGCGCTGCACGTGAGCACCGGGGCGGCGGAGTCCATCATCCGGAGCGCTCCGGCCAGGTCCCGGGCGGCCCGCCGCGCGTCGTCGGCGTGCGGCCCGTCCGCCTTGTTGACCGCGATGACGTCGGCGACCTCGAGGATCCCCTTCTTGATGCCCTGGAGCTGGTCTCCGGTGCGGGCCAGGGTCAGGAACAGGAACGTGTCGACCATGCCGGCGACGGTGGTCTCGGACTGCCCGACACCGACCGTCTCCACGATCACCACGTCGTAGCCGGCCGCCTCCACCACGACGATCGCCTCCCGGGTGGTCTTGGCGACACCGCCGAGGGTCCCGCCGGTGGGCGACGGCCGGATGAAGGCGGCCGGGTCGGCGGCGAGCCTGGTCATCCGGGTCTTGTCACCGAGGATGCTGCCGCCGCTGCGGGTCGACGACGGGTCCACGGCCAGGACCGCGACCCGGTGCCCGGCGGCGGTCAGATCGCTG
>DATMVU010000173.1:0-9809 GCA_035562875.1 Actinoplanes sp.
GGACCAGTTCGCCGTCGACTTCGCCTTCCCGTTCACCTACGAACCGGCCGGTGACGGTGTCGTCCGGATCGAACTGGGCCCGGCGATGGACTACCTGACCCGCAAGGACTACGTCGACAACTGGCTGTCCGAGACCAGGGAACAGTTCTGCGGGCTGACCTTCGACGAGTGGGCGGACCTGCTCGCCGAGGCCGGCTTCGACCGGGACCCGGCGTCGTCGGCGATCCGCAACGACTGGATCATCGACAACCGGATCGCCCCGGTCGCCGCCCTGACCGGCCTCGACGGCACACCGCTGGACTGGCCGACCACCCACCTGCTGGTGGTGGCCCGCCGCCCGCGCAACAGCTGACCTACGACACGGCCGGGACGGTCAGCGAGGCGTACACCGCCCGGTGATCGGTCCCGGTCACCCCGTGCACCTGCACGTCGCGGACCCCGATCCGCTCGTCCACCAGCACGTGATCGATGGTGACCAGGCCGCGGGAGCCGTTGAAGGCCGGCCAGCTCGGCGTCAGCCCCTCGCCGACGGTCGAGGCGGCGTCCCGGTACCCGGTGTCGATGACGTCCCGCAGTGCCTCGTGGTCCAGAGTGGCGTTGAAGTCCCCGAGCAGGATCCGGGCCTGCCCGTCCGGGTCGGCACGCGGCAGCGCCGCCAGGTCGGTGGCCCAGCCGTCGAACATCTCCGGGCCCGCCGGGGCGAGCGGATGCACCGACTCCACCCGGATCGGGGCGGCCCCCACCGGCTGGATCGTGGCGTAGGCCTGCTGGAAACCGCCGTCGTTACGCCGGGTCGCCTGACTCAGCATCGGATAGCGGGAGTAGAGGCCGGACCCGCTGGCGTCGGACGCGGCGGTGAGCTGCTGATGCGGCAGCAGCTCACCGATCCCCGCCGCTTTCAGCGCGGCCTCGCCCCGCGGGGTGAACTCCTGCACGGCCAGGATCGCCACGTCACCGTCCCGGACCAGCTGCACGATCCGGTCGGCGTCGGCTTCCCCGTACATCATGTTCATGGTCAGGACCTTGAGGGCGACCCCGCCG
The DNA here is from genome assembly GCA_035562875.1 of Actinoplanes sp. Lineage (GTDB taxonomy): Bacteria > Actinomycetota > Actinomycetes > Mycobacteriales > Micromonosporaceae > Actinoplanes. Next base: position 1,042 of record DATMVU010000173.1, read on the forward strand.
GCCGGCCCCTTGTCGAGGTCCGGAACCGCCCGGGGAAGCACGCAGACGCCCATCCCGGCGACCACCGCCCCGGCCAGCGCCGCAGCCGCCCACCGGCGTGCGACAACCGCGGCGAGCAGCGGGACCAGCGTCCAGGCGGCCACGAACGGGGTACCCGCGAACAGCATGATCAGCGCGCCGCGCTCCAGCCCGAAGACCCGCCCCAGCAGCCAGAGGGCGCCGGGCACGATCAGCAACCAGATGATCACGGACAGGGCTTTACGGCGCCCGGCCCGCCGGGTCACGGGCGCCTCCTCGGTGATCGTCATGATCGCGAAAATAGCCGCCCGACCTTGACCGGAAGCTGTGACAGCGACCGAGGTCACAGCCCATGCCCCCGGGAGAAGTCACGGGGAGATAGGCCGGCTTTACGATGTCGCGGCGCCGGAGACCGATCATGCCCGGGCCCGGCCAGGGGGTTGCGAGTGACGCCCTGCACCACGGCGCCGGCCAGGCCGAGGGCACTGCCGGCGAGCAGACCGATGACGGTACGGGGTATCTCGGGCGGCAGCTCGCGGGAGCCGACGGTGCCACTGAGCACCACGACTCCCGCGAGGATCAGGACCACCGGAGCTTCCGGTACGAAAACCAGGTGAGGAACCGCCAAATCCGGGAAACCACCGGTCAACGCCACCTAGGTTGATCCGGTGAAACGTGTCCTCACCTTCGCGTCCACCGTGCCGCTCCTGCTCGCCGTCGCCGCTCCGGCTGAGGCGTCCGGCACGCCGCCGCCCACCCACTACACCGCCGACCAGCTGGCCAGAGGACTGCTCGACGACGACCAGATCCCGCAGGGCTACACCGACGCCGGTACGAGCACCGGCACCGCCGACGAGTTCGAGGTCTTCGGCTCCACCCTGTGCGACGGCGGAACCGTCGACCTGCTGCGCTCGGTGCCGACCGCCGAACAGTCCTTCGCCAACCGGACCGGCGGGCGCCTCGACATCCGGATCACCGCCACCGGCGCCGGCGCGGCCCGGGAGATCGTCGACTTCGTCGGCCGCGCCCCGGACACCTGCCCGGAGGTCACCCGCGGCGGCTTCACCACCCGCTACAACTCACTGCCACTACCCGGCGACCATCTGGCGGCCGGCATCAGCTCGGTGATCGAGAACCCGGACTACCCGACCGAACACCGGCACGCCATGGCCCTGGCCGTCGGCGACGTGGCGGTCGTCGTCGAGGAGACCGGCGGCGACGAGGACACCAGCGACTTCCTGGCCGCCGCGGAGGCCGTGATGGCCGAGGTCACCGACATCGTCGAGGACCCCGCCCTGACCGACCTCGAGGATCAGGTCCACGACGACCACCCCTACGGTGGTGCCGGTCACTGATGGAACACGCGGCCGCGGTCCTCGCGGTGATCTCCGAAGCGTACGTCGCGGTCACCACCGACGGCCGTGTCCTGGAGTGGAACCCGGCCGCCGAGACGATCTTCGGCTGGCCCCGGGAACAGGCGATCGGCACCGACATCGCCCAGCTCATCATCGCCGGCCGGCACCGGGACACCTACCTCGGAGTGCTGCGCCGGGCCGCCTCCGGCGAACCCGGCCGGCTCCTCGAACGGCGCCTGCAGTTCACCGCCGTCCACCGCGACGGCCATGAACTCCCCGTCGAGACCACCCTCACCGTCACCGGGCAGGTCGTGCACGCCCTCGCCCACGACGTGTCCGCCGCCCTGCGCGGCAGCCGGTTCACCACCGTCGAGGCAGCGGTCCTGCGTGGTCTCGCCGAAGCACCGACGAGCGACAACGCGGCGGTACGGGTGGTCGAGGCCCTGGGTGAACGGATGGGGTGGCCGGTCGCCGAACTGTGGATGTACGACACCGCCCGCGCGGCACTCATCTGCATCGCCCGCCACAACCGCGCCGGCCGGGACCTGACCGGATTCGCCCGGCCCGAGATGCCGATCGACGCCGGACTGCCCGGTGTGGTCTACCGGGAAGGCCGGGTCCACTGGGTCCCCGACCTCGCCGCCGACCCCTCCTCGTCCCGCCGGCAGGCCGCCGCCCGGATCGGCCTGCGGGTCGCGGTCGGCGTCCCGATCCGCAGCGGCGACCAGATCCTCGGCGCCCTCTGCGTCTTCGGCGACCGCGCCGAGAAGTCCGACAGCACCCTGATCGGCCTCCTCGGTGGCATCGCCGCCCACGTCGGGCAGTACCTGGAACGGCGCCGGGCCGAGGAACTCGCCGTCGACCTGGCCCGCACCAAGGACGAATTCCTCACCCTGGTCACCCACGAACTGCGCAACCCGCTCGCCGTCATCCTCGGCACCGTGGCCCTGCTCGACGACGACCACGACCCGGACGAACGCGACCACCACCTGCGCATCATCGAGAGCAGCGCGCAACGCCTCACCGCGATGGCCGACGACCTGCTCGACCTGGCCCGCCTGGAATCCGGCAGTCTCGACATCAGCACCACCGACCTGGACCTGGCCGGCGTGCTGCACGACAGCATCGCCAGCGCCCGGATCGCCGCCGGCGCCAAGGACCTCACCCTCCGGGCCGACCTGCCGTTCCGGCTGCCGGTGTGCGGGGATCCCGGCCGGCTGCGGCAGGTGGCCGACAACCTGCTCGCCAACGCCGTCAAATACACCCCGCCCGGCGGTACGGTCACCGTCACCGCCGCCCCGGACACCGCCCGGCCCGGCTGGGTGACCTGGTCGGTGGCCGACACCGGCATCGGCATCCCACCCGAGGACCGGCCGCGCCTGTTCCGGCGCTTCTACCGGGCGTCCACAGCGGTCGACGCGAAGATCCCCGGCATCGGCCTCGGCCTGGTCGTGACCAGGACGATCATCGAACGCCATCACGGTACGATCACCGTCGCCGACACTCCCGGACCCGGCACCACCTTCGTGGTCCGCCTCCCCCGCGAACAGCACCGCTGATTCACAGGAGGTGTGCAGGTAACGCCCGTATCTTCGACGGCGAAGGGGACCGGTGACGGCCGCCGGCCCGGAGCGGGAGACGACTGTTTTCATGGGCGGCATCACCGATTGGATCACCGAATGGGTCTTTCGTCTGGTTGACGCACTAGGCGAAGTCGGCGTCGGGCTGTTGCTCTTCCTGGAGACGGTGATCCCACCGATCCCATCGGAGTTGATCCTGCCGCTCGCCGGGTTCCACGCCCGCAGCGGCGACCTGAACCTGCCGATCGTCTGGATCACCGCCACCATCGGCGCGGTCGCCGGCGCGGTGGTCCTCTACTACGTCGGCGCCCTGCTCGGCTACGACCGCCTGCACGCCCTCGCCGGCAAACGCTGGTTCGTCCTGGCCACCCGTGCCGACGTCGAGCGGGGCTACGCCCTCTTCGAGAAGTACGGCACCTGGCTGGTCCTGGTTGCCCGCTGCATCCCGATCGTCCGCAGCCTCATCTCGCTGCCGGCCGGTGTCGCCCGGATGTCGGTGGGCAAGTTCATCCTGTTCACCACCATCGGCTCCGGCATCTGGAACGCCGCTCTGATCGGCGCCGGCTGGACCCTCGCCGACAACTGGGACCGTGTCGAGGGCTACCTCAGCCCGTTCAGCAAGATCGTGCTCGGCCTCGGCATCGCCTTCCTGATCTTCCTGGTGACCCGCCGGGTGCTGGCCCGCCGCCGGGCCCTGGCCGAGGGCGTCGACCCGGCCGAGGCGGACGTGGACGGCCACGTCGGCCCCGACTTCGACGGTTTGGGCAGCCCGAACGAGTACCCGACCCCGCGCCACCCGGCCCGCGGAGTCGCGCGCATCCCGGGTGACCGGCACTGACCTGGCACGGAGGCCCGGCGCCGCTGCAGACGATCAGCGGCGGCCGGGCTGCACGGCCGTGGGTCAGCGGAGGCTGGGCGGCACCACGCAGTCGTTCTCGTCGGGGAGCAGCGGGCGGAACTTGACCAGCCACTTCTTGCCACCGGAGGTCCAGGCGGTGAGGGCGTTGGCCGTGGAGGCGGCCGTCCAGACGGTGTCCTTCTCGGCTCCGGTGACGACGAGACAGCCCAGGTCGACATCCTCGGCGAGCGCCGGACCGGGCAGAGCCGGACCCGGCCACCCGACCGGGTCCGACACCGGCATCCCGGTGTCGCCGGGGCTGGTCCACGGGGCGGCCAGCACGGCGAGCCGGTCCGGCCGGTAGGCCACGGCCGCCGGCATGCCCTCGCCGGTGGCGAGACTCTGCAGCCTGGTCACGTACGCCTGAAGTCTCGCCCGGGCAGCCCGGTGCTCCGGGGTGAGCGTGTTGTCACTGACCGCGGCGAGAGCCTCGGCCTCGACCGTCTGAACACCGGCACCGGTGTTCACGGTGACGCGGGTCGAGGGCATGTCGGTGACGTTCGGCTGCCCGTACCCGGTGCCGGTCTGCACACCCGCCGCCACCCCCTCGTCCACCAGCTGCCGAACCAGGTCCCCACTGATCGTCTGGACCAGCGGGTTCGGCTGGGCCGGCGCGGGATAGATCTCGATCATCGGCCCCTCGGTGATCACCCGGCCGTCCCCGTAGACACTGACCGCCGGTAGGGCACTTGCCTGATAGTCGATCGGAACGTGCCCGCCGACCGCTTCGACCCGCACCACCAAGTCGTCGGTACCCCACGGCGAAGTGACGGCCGGACCCCCGGTGAGGTCGTCGGTGGTGGTTCCCGGCTGCGCACAGCCGCTCAGCAGAATCGCGGGGACGACTGTGGCAGCCGCCACAGCGACGCGGAATTTGATCATGCGGATCAGACGCCGCCCGCCCGCTCACGGTTCCGGACCGTCTCGAAGAAGGCGGAATCAGGTGTCCGGGCATGCCGGTGACCGGGTCACCGCATGCGCCAGATGCATCCTCCGTCCGTGCAGGTCAGCGTTGTCTGCTCGGGGAGTGCGGTCCGGGCCTGCTGCGCAGCACCCGCATCCGCCGGTCCAGGGCGCACCCGGCGGCGCCGGCGAGCAGCACCGACTCCCGATCCCGGCCTCACCACGGACGACACACGCACCACCGGAACCGGAGTCGCCGGTTCGCTCGACAAGACCGCGAAGGACCCGAACGGCGTCCTCCCGGCCGATCAGGTTCACCGGCATGCCGCCATCATCCACTGTCGATGAGGCGTCCCACGGTGTGACCGTCGGGTTCACTCCGGCCGCTCCCGCACCGAGGCCCGGCGGTCCGGTCACCAACGGGTGGGAGGCGCTGCACGATTCGTGCAGCGCCTCCCACCCGTTGGTGACGGCTGACTCAGAGCTGGGCCGCCGTCACCCGGGACGTCTCGTAGGTGGTGGTGGCCGTCGGCAGGCCCGGCACCGTGGACACGCGCTTGACCAGCATGCCGGTCGTGGCGTTGACGGTCAGCACCTCGTCGCCCTGCCCGCCGAACACGGCGGGCCCGGCGGTGAGCGTCAGGGTGGCGATGCCGTCGGTGGTGGACTTCGCCACCTCGACGGCGTCGATGGTGGACAGCAGGCGCAGCACCCCGGAGCGGACCTGGGTGTTGCCCTCACCGGCGGACAGAGCCTGGGTGCCGTACGCCCACACGCTGTTGTCGAAGTGCCGCTCGACGGCTTCGGCACTGAACGGCTTCAGCTGGTAGGTGCCACCCCTCGCCTTGACCCGCTTCGCAGCCTCCGCCTGGTCCTCGTCCCACTTCTTCTGCTGCGCCGCCGGGTCGAGGCCGACCAGCCTGTTCCCGGACGCTTCGAGCATCCGGACGCGGCCCTCGGCGGGTTCCAGGTCGGCCGCGGCGATGGCCGCCTTGAGCAGCGGCGCGTTCCCGCTCTCGGCGAACTGGTCCTGCCCGAGCTTGATCGCGCGCTTGATGTCCCCGACGTTGTTGCCGGAGTAGATCGCGTGGTCGTCGGTGTACAGGGTGACCACGACCTCGCCCTGCGACTTGGTCGCCGTCACCAGCCAGGCGTCGCCCTCGGACTGGGTGAGCGTCTTGATCGACCCGGCGAGGAGCATCAGCGGCGCGTCCCCTGTCGTCTCCACGACGACGGCCGGGGTCTCCGCACCGGCCACCGCGCCACCGGGCGCCGACGTGTTGCCGAGGGTCAGCGCGACGACCGCCGCAGCGGCTGCCGCGACCCCCACTCCCGCGCCGATTCCGAACCCACGACGCCGCCGGGATGCCGTCTTCTCCATGGTGGTTCTCTTCTCTGCTGTGTTCGTGCCCAGTAACCGCACGGTTCCCGGGTCCTGCATCGCCGCCCGCAGCACCGTCCGCGCCCGCTCGTATGCCTCCGGGCGCAGTGGTTCCGCGTGGCCCAGCTCACCGACCAGATCGAGCTCGTCGGTCATCGGTGCCTCTCTTTCGCACTGTTGCGATCCTTCAGAAGCGCGGACACTCCCGGCGCGTTCCGCAGGGCGGTCCGGGCCTGGCTGAGCAGCCGGCGGACGGTGCCGGCCGGCATGCCGAGGGCCTGGGCGGCGGCTGCCGAGGTCAGGTCCTCCCAGGCGACGAGCCGCAGGACTTCCCGCTCGTCGGGTTTGAGCCGGCCGAGCGCTGACCGCAGTACGGTCCGGGTGTCCATCCCGAGGTCCACCGCGGACCACGGGTCCCAGCCGGCGGCCAGGCCGGTCACGTCGTCGACGAGCTCCTCGTCCGGCCGGTTCCGCCAGTAGCGGCGGAGGCGGTTCAGCGCCACCCCGTACAGCCAGGGCCGGGCGTCGTCGTACGACCGGTTGTACGACCGCCGTGATTCGAACGCCGCGACCCAGACCTCACCGAGCAGGTCTTCGGCGGCGTCGCGCCCCACCCGGCGGGCGAGGTACGCACCGACTGCGGTCTCGTGACGTTCGACCACCTCCACGAAGGCGTCGACGTCGCCGTTCAGCGATCGGCCGATCAAATCCGCATCCGAGGCCATGGCCCTCCTTGGCAAACTCCGCGCTTCCAACCGGTCATTGTCGATCTGGCGCGAAAGTGTTCAGGGGCCACAGAAAACAGTTCGGTCCGTCCCTCTACATCATCCTAGGAATCCAGTTCACATGCTGGTGGATGCTGTCGAGGTAGTGGCGATCGCGGTCCGGCACATCGTTGTCCCGGCCGGGAAGGCCGAAGACCGTTATCGGCTCAAGGCCTCGCTCGCGACATCCGCCCGGTACTTGGCCATGTCCAGGCCGAAACCCGGCCGCTGACCGGGAGAAGAGGCTCGGCAGGCCCTCACGAACCGATCGGGACCCGCGGGGCCGCGCTACGAGTACTGCTGGAGGATCTCGGCGGCGAGTCGCCGGAGGTGCTCGCGGGCCTCGGCGGGAGCGGTCACCGTGATACCGCCGCCGAACTGCAGAAGCAGGCGGATGTCCTCCACGTCCCGTCCGGCAACGGTGATCCGCACCGTCTCCGCCTCCACGGTGTCCCGGATGGTCAGCCGCCGGCCGAGGATGCGCCGCGCCCGGCTGAGCTGGTTCGCATCGAGGTCGGCGTGGATCGGGTAGGAGCCCGGCTTCTCCCAGTGGGCGGTCAGTTCGGCGGCGACACCGTCCAGGGTCGCGCCCGGCCGCAGCCGCCGGACCGTCCGCAGCGGCTTCCAGCCGGTGATGCGTTCGAGGGCGTGCAGCCGGGGACGGCCCGCGGAGTCGGCGACGAGGTACCACTTCCCGGCTTTGGCCAGCAGACCGTAGGGGTCGACGACCCGCCAGGTGGCCCCGGTGTCCGTGGACCGGCGGTAGTGGATCCGTAACCGCAGACCGCTGCGCAGGTCACCGACCAGCGCCGCCGGGGGCAGCCCGTCGGCGTCCCGGGAGAACCACTGCCGGTTGTCGGCGGTGACGACGGCACTCAACGGCAGCGTCCCCGCGGGTGGAAGGCGCGGGACCGAACCCATTTTCCGGTACGCGCGCCGCGCGCCGCCCGTGGCTCCCAACTGCTCACGTTGCGTGTCGTCGAGGCCGTAGAGCGCGAGGTGGTCCCGCTCCTCCGGAGTGAGCCGTGACGTGTCGAGCGTACCGCCGGGCAGGAGTGTCACCCCACCCCAGCGGCCGCGCCGGATCAGCAGCGGGAATCCGGCCTCCTGCATCCATTGCAGATCGCGCAGGACGGTGCGGACCGAGACACCGGCCTCGGCGGCGAGATCGGTGGTCGTCGTGGTCTCCCGGGACTGCAACGCCAGCAGGAGCGAGAAGAAGCGATCCGGAGTCACGAGATCAAGAATCCCAGGCAATCATGACGGGATCCGTCAGGTATGACGGGCACCCTCCGGTCGTTCCACGAGACCGGCCCGAGGAGTGCACGATGCCGCACACGATCCTGTTCATCGTCTACGTCAATGACGCGCCTGCTGCCACCCGCTTCTACGCGGATCTGCTGGAGATCGAGCCCACCCTGGAGACCGGTGGATACGTCTGCTTCGATCTCGGCGGCGGCGCGGGCCTGGCGTTGTGGAGCGGCCGGTTCGACGGTCTGACGCCGGCGGTTCCGCGTACCGGCGAAGTCTGTCTCGCTGTGTCCGGTGAGGCCGTCGGGCGCTACTTCGAGAGGTGGGTCGCGAAGGGGGTCCGGGTGGTCAGCGAACCGCATGACGAAGGGTTCGGCAGCACTTTTGTCGTCGCGGATCCGGACGGCAACCTGATCCGGGTCGCTCCCGTCAGCCGATGAGTGGTCCCTGACCTCGGGTATGGGTTCGGGGAGGGATCCGCCGATCTCGCGGCCTGTGTCAGGCTGCCGTCCATGAAACGCGAACCCGTTTTCCAGCTTCTCGCCGCCGTGCTGGTGGCGGCCCTGTCAGCCGCAGTGTGGTTTGCCTGGATGGGCTGGGATCAGGAGTACCAGATCG
>DATMVU010000174.1:0-3199 GCA_035562875.1 Actinoplanes sp.
CGGGCAGTGGACGCGTTACGCGGACGCCCAGAAGTGGGCTCTCGTCTGGTTCGGCCTCTACGCCTTTCCCTACCCCTACGCACAGTCCAGCTGCGTCGACCCTCCGGAAGACGGCTCCGGGGCGATGGGCATGGAGTACCAGACGATCTTCACGGCCGGGACGATGCGCGCCTTCGGAGCCTGGCCCCTGAACGGTCTCCGGGAGCCCGAGATGATCGTCGTCCACGAGTTCGGCCACGGCTGGTGGTACGGCCTGGTCGCCTCGAACGAATTCGAGGAGAGCTGGATCGACGAGGGGATCAACTCGTTCACCGAGTACGAGATGCTGGACCGGCGTTACGGCGGCATGGCCCGGTTCCCGCTCGGCGTGAGGTTCGGGAGCTTCGACCTGGGCCGTATCCAGACGATCCGGGCGCGCGAGGTCGATCGCCTCGTCACTCCGTCCTGGTCGTTCGCGCCCGGCGCCTACGGCCGCAACTCCTACGCCCGGGCCGCGACCTCGATCGACCAGATCCGGCGGGTGCTCGGCGAAGAGGAGTTCTGGCGGGCGTTCCGGGCCTGGGCCGAGCGCTGGCGCTTCGACCACCCCACGACGGAAGACTTCCTCGACGCCTTCCGGCCCGCCGCCGGAGGGAAGCTCGAGCCCCTTTTCCGGGAGACCTGGTACGGGCACGGGACGACCGACTACGCCGTCACCCGCCTCTCCAGCACCGAAACCCGGGCCTTCGCGGGCTACGACGACAGGGGGAAGCGCTTCGACACCCCGAAAAAGGCGGCCCGCGGGAAGGTGAAGGCGGCGAAGTCGGACCCGAAGGCGAAGGCGGAAGCGAAGGCGAAGGCGGAAGCGAAGGCGGAGGCGGAAGCGAAGGCGACGGCCGGGACGACGGCGACAGCGACAGCGACGGCGACAGCAGGGACGGCGACGGCGACGGCGACGGAACTTCTTCTACCGCAATCGGTGCCAAGGCACGTGCTGTCGCGCCCGCGCTCACCCGCGCAGCCAACTTCCGAGTCTTCGCGACGGCAGGTGGAACCCCTTCCACAGCCTCCTTCTCCCGGATCCGCCGAAGCTTCTCGGCATGCCGCCGCTGAAGCCCCCAATCCCGCCGCAACTTGTGCTGACGCCGAAACTCATCCCGATCGGGATCGTAATTCCGAGCCTTCGTCCGATCCCGCATGGCCGCAGTTTCCGCCCGCCCGAACAATGACATCTGCCCCATGCCATTATTCTTCCGAACACCGACTCAGAACTGTAAGCAGTCGATCATGCCAATCCCACTTTCAGAAAGGCAGCAGAACCCGTCCAGAACTTGCATCTATTTCGAAACGGATTTCGCCGAAACGACGCGGAAGCCGGATGCCGGAAGGACTTGCTCCAGCGCAGGGACGAATCCCCCGGCATAGTGGTAGCCATGCGAAGGGCGACACGCTCGCCGCTGCTGCGGACCGGCCGTCCGCATCGCAACCGCCGTCGCAGACGCGAGCAACGGATTCCGCGGTTCACCGATCGCTCGAAGAGCATTCACGACCGGCCCGCCACCGCCGACGACCGCGGTTTGCCGGGACACTGGGAAGGCGACCTGATCATGGGTGACCAGAACCGGACAGCTATCGGGACCTTGGTCGGGCGCAGCACCCGCTACGTCGCCCTCGTCTCGCAAGGCCGCACCGCACGCCGCACCACCAGACCGCCGCACCACCGCAAGGCCGCACCGCCGCACACTGTCGCGATCGGCTCATCACCGTGTTCTCCACTCCTCCGGCCGGGCTGCGGCAACCGCCGGCCTGGGATCAGGGCGGCGAGATGGGCCGGCATGCGGAGTTCACCGCGGCCACGAGCACTCCGGCCTACTTCTGCGGCCCGGCCAGCCCGTGGCAGCGCGGCTCGAACGAGAACCTGGACGGCCTGCTCCGCCAGCACCTCCCCAAGGGCAGCGACTTCAGCGTGCACACCGCCGTGGCCGCCGAACTCAACAACCGGCCGCGCGAGGTCCTCAGCTGGGACATCCCTGCTCAACGGTTCACCCGTTCACTTACCGAGGCCGCATGATCACGTTTACTGATCTGCCGATGACAATGGGTCGCAGAAGTCGACTTCCAAGGGGAGACGCCGGACCTCCCAGCAGATCAGGCGATCGCTGGTCGCCGGATTTTCGGCCGGGCCGGTTAAAGGGGCACGATTTCGTCGTGGTCGATCGTGACCGCTACGCCGGTTCTAGCGGTTAGGGCCTGCGTGAGCGCGGTGTCCGCGGCCGCGATGCCTTCGGCTGGCGGATGAATGTAATTCCCTGTCACGGTGACACCGTCGAAGTCGATGCTGAGGGAGCCGACTCCGCTGATCTTGAAATTGTGGAACTCGCCGGTGCCCGACTCGATGGTGAGGATCTGGCCGGCGGCCCGTTCGAGGTCGGCCATGCTGTGTTTGCGCTGCTGGACGGAGATGGGGATGTGCCGGCGCCCCGCCTCGTCGATGATCTGCCGTTGCACGGGGTCGGGCGGCCCGTGCCACACCAGGACGACGGAGCCGTCTACCGGCTCGTTGTTGATACTGGTGACGTAGCCGCTGGTCTTGAGGCCGGGCAGGCCTTCGGTCCAGCCCCTCAGATCGACGAGCCGGTCCTGGACCTGCCAGAAGGCGGCGTCGAAGCTCGTCGCGGCGGTATCGGGCTGTTTGAGAGCCGGTTCACTGACCGAGGCCGTCGCAGCGCGCACTGTGGTGACACCGGTGATGGCCGTGAGGACAACAGCTGCGGATGTCAGGAGTCGGCGGCGTTTCGTCAGACCAGCACCGGGCTTCATGTCGTCCGGGCTCGCCGGCTCAGGATGCGCCAAGCCGGCATTGTTTAAAGTCATGTCGTTCCTTTGATCGGCCTGGCGCGGTGGATCGGCATGTTAGCGCGGGTTTGGTTGATCCGTTATGGCGCTTTCAGTGCACCGATGCCATAACCGGACGTCAGTCCTTCCGCGCTGGCATAGGTCCACCTGACTGGCTTGAAAGGTGGAGGCGAAAAGTCGATAGCGATCGACGCTCACCCGGCCGACGAGAAAGCACATCCGATGGCGCGCATACCTCAAGATCGCCTCAGATCAGGCGCCGCGATTCGCGCGTCCGGCGGGTCCGCCGAGCCGGGTGGGCGCGGCCCGGCGGGTGGGTCAGGAAACGGCGAGCCGGCGGGGTGGGACGACGGCCCCGGGTGGG
>DATMVU010000175.1:0-1894 GCA_035562875.1 Actinoplanes sp.
TGTAGAGGGCGCGGATCGGTTCGCCGCCGGCGCCGAAGTAGGCCTGCGGGGAGCTGATCAGGTGGTAGATCCGGGCGCCGACGATGCCGACCGGCACCGCCCACACGGCGATGTCGGAGGCGGTCCCGGGTGGGGCGCCGCGGGCCCGGAGTCGTTTCTCGGTCATCCACACGGCGAGGACGATGCCGGCCAGCAGGCACAGCGCGTAGGCCCGGATCGGGATCGGTCCCAGGTGCCAGACCGCGGTGCTGGGGCTGGGGATGGCGGCGAGATTCACGGGGGCCGACGGTAGTGCCCGCATGCTGTCACGCGGCTGAGAACCCGCCGGACAGGATGCGGTAGGCGTGACTGGCATGATCCACCGCTTCGGGGTGGACGTGGTCGGCGGTTTCCCCGGCGGCTAGGCGGCGCCAGTTCTCCCGGGCCAGCACCCGCTGCACGGCGATGACCTGGGCGGCGAGCATCCGGCCGGTCAGCCCGTCACCGAGAGCTTCGGCGAGGGCGTCCTCGTCGCGGGCCACGTATTCGGCTACCCCGGCGGACAGGCTCGGCGTGGTGAAGATCAGGTTGTGGAAGGCGAGCACCTCGGGCACGTCGTTGAGGCCGGTCACCGGGTCGCGACGGGTGAGGCCGTCGAGGAAGTGGGCTTCCAGGGCGGCCACCGGGGACTGGCCCGCCGGGCGTTCCCGGACGACGCGGGCCGCCTCGCCCCGGTGGTCGTCGATGCGGTGCAGGAGCAGGTCCTCCTTGGACCGGAAGTAGCGGAACAGCGTCGGCTTGGAGATCTCCGCAGCGGCGGCGATGTCGGCGACCGACACCCGGTCGAAGCCGTGCTCCAGGAAGAGCGTGATGGCGATCCCGGAGATGGTGTCGTGGGTGCGCTGCCGTTTGCGCTCGCGAAGAGACTGGTCACGGAGGGACAGGTCACGGGGAGACATGGGCACAAGTGTAACTTGGATAAAAACGTTACCGGGTTACACTTTTGCCCATGCTCGCGATCGAACTCGACTACCTGCGACGGGTCCGCGCCGCTCAGGCCTGGATGCTCGACCACGCCCGGATGCGGGTCGCCACCGGTGAGCAGATCGCCGGAGACCGCTACACCGCCGAGGTCCTCGGCCGGATGCTCAAGAGCCATGCCAGGGAACTGGCCGAGGAACCCGGCAGCGCCCCCTTCTTCGGGCGGATGGACCTCGACGGGCATCGCTACCACCTGGGGCGCCGGCGCATCACCGACCCGGCCGGGCAGGCGCTGGTCATCGACTGGCGGGCGCCGGTGTCCGCACGGTTCTACCAGGCCAGCACCCGCGAACGCCTCGGTGTGACGGCCCGCCGCCGCTACGGGTGGACGATCACCCACCCGGCCGAGTTGACCGGATTCGAGGACGAGGACCTGACACTGGCGTACGACGGACCGAGCCGCCTGTTGACCGAGGAGATCGAACGGCCCCGTGTCGGGCCGATGCGCGACATCGTCGCCACCATCCAGCCCGACCAGGACGAACTGGTCCGCACCGGCCTCAGCCAGTCGCTGTGTGTGCAGGGCGGACCCGGCACCGGCAAGACAGCGGTCGGCCTGCACCGCGCCGCATACCTGCTCTACACCCATCGTGAGCAGCTCAAACGCACCGGCGTGCTGATCGTCGGCCCGAACCCGGCGTTCCTGCGCTACATCGCGGCGGTCCTGCCCGCTCTCGGCGAGATCGACGTCCGGCAACGCACCCTGACCGGCCTGATCGGCGGCCCGGTCGCCCAGCTCGCCGACGATCCGGCCGCCGACCTGGTGAAACACGATCCGCGGATGGCGGCGGTGCTCGCCGCCGCGGTCCACGCGACGATCCGGCTGCCGGCCGGTGACCTGGTGGTGGCGGACGGCTCGGCCCGGCTGCGCGTC
>DATMVU010000176.1:0-8614 GCA_035562875.1 Actinoplanes sp.
GGCCATGGCGCGGGTGATGGCCTGACGGATCCACCAGGTGGCGTACGTGGAGAACTTGTAGCCCTTGGTGTAGTCGAACTTCTCGACGGCGCGGATCAGGCCGAGGTTGCCCTCCTGGATCAGGTCCAGGAACGCCATGCCGCGACCCGTGTAGCGCTTCGCGATGCTGACGACGAGGCGCAGGTTGGCCTCGAGCAGGTGGTTCTTGGCCGCCTTGCCCTCGGTCGTCACGACCTTCAGCAGCGGGGCCAGGTCGGCGGGGGCGGTGGCGAGCTTCTCCTCGGCGTACAGCCCGGCCTCGATCCGCTTGGAGAGGGTCACCTCCTCGACCGCGGTGAGCAGCCGGGTGCGGCCGATGCCGTTGAGGTAGGCCCGGACCAGGTCGGCGGAGACGCCCCGCTCGTCGGTGGCGTCCAGGTCGGTGAGCGTCTCGACTTCGTCGGTCATGATGTTCTCGACAGTCATGGACTCCGGCGCCTTCTTCATCTCCAGGACCACTTCGAGTCCCCTCCCCCGCGATAACGTCTCGTGCATGCCAGCCGCTTCGTGCCGGTGTGAGGGCAAGCTTCGTCCGAGGCGCGTTAAGCGGAGGTGAGGCCAGCGTCCAGGTGGCATGAATCAGGGAGAACCCTGACGTCACCAAGCCGACAAGCCGGACTTGCGTCACTGTGAGTGCTTGCCGGGAATCGATATCGTGTTCAGCAGTGCGAAGGGGAGCAGCGTGGTCTTCAAACGAATGATGCAAGCGCTCGGCGTCGGCGGACCGTCGGTCGACACCGTGCTCACCAACCCGAACACCTATCCGGGAGGTTTCCTGGAGGGGCACGTCCACGTGGTGGGCGGTGACCACGCCGTCGACATCGAGTACGTCGCCATCGCCCTGACCACCCGGGTCGAGGTGGAGAGCGGCGACAGCGAGTACCAGACCAGCCAGGAGTTCCACCGCCAGCGGCTGACCGGCTCGTTCAAGCTGGAGCCGGGGGTCCGTCACGACGTCCCGTTCCGTTTCGACGTGCCCTGGCAGACCCCGATCACCGAGGTGTACGGGCAGCACCTGACCGGGATGACGATGGGTCTCGCCACCGAGCTGGAGGTGGCCCGGGCGGTCGACAAGTCCGACCTGGACCAGGTGGCGGTGCATCCGCTGCCAGCTCAGGAGCGGATCCTGAAGGCGTTGCTGGACCTCGGTTTCCGGTTCAGCCGGGCGGACGTCGAGCAGGGCCGGGTCCACGGCGTGGAGCAGCACCTGCCGTTCTACCAGGAGATCGAGTTCTACCCGCCGGGGCAGTACGCGAGCGGCATCAACCAGCTGGAGCTGACCTTCCTGCCGACGCCGCAGAAACTGCAGGTGGTGCTGGAACTGGACAAGCGGGGTGGCGTCTTCACCGAGGGGCACGACGCGTTCGGCAGCTTCGACATCGACTACGCGACCGCCGACCAGATCGACTGGACCGGCCGGCTCGACCAGTGGCTGCGGCAGTCGGCCCAGCGGCGGGGCCTGTTCTTCTAGAGTTCCAGCAGGACCGTGCAGGGTCCGACATTGACGGATTCGACGAGCATGTGCGCCCGGAAGCGGCCGGTCTCGACCACCGCTCCCCGGGCGCGCAGTGCCGTCACGTACTCCTCGATCAGGGGTTCGGCGACCTCGGCCGGCGCCGCCGCGCTCCAGCTCGGCCGGCGCCCCTTGCGGGCATCGCCGTAGAGCGTGAACTGGCTGACCACCAGCAGCGGCGCGGCCAGGTCGGCGGCCGAGCGGTCGTCCAGGATCCGCAGCTCCCAGGTTTTGCGGGCCAGCTCGGCCGCCTTCGCCGTGGTGTCGTCGTGAGTCACACCGACAAGCACCAGCAGGCCGTCCTTGATCTCGCCGGTGATCTCGCCGCCGACTGTCACACTCGCCCGGCTCACGGTCTGTACCAGTGCACGCATTTGCCGACCGTATCCCATCGAATTTCCCGTATTCCCCCTCTCGGGTGAACGCCCCGGTGCCAGGATTTGCCTGGTCGGCGGGCTGTGGAGGCGTGCTCGGCAACATGTCGGCCCGACCCCCGAGTGCACCGGATGATCCGGATTGAGATGGGAGACCACCCATGCCCCTCACCAGCACCTCCACCGGTCGCGGCCCGGACGCCGCCCGGCCGGCCCGGTCGTCTGCCGGGGTCCGCCCGGCCCGGCCGCCGGCCGACTCGGACGCCAGCCGGCGCCAGGCCCGGTCGGTGGCGAAGCAGCAGCAGGCCGCCGAGCGGATCGCCTCGGCGACCGCGCAGATCTCCGCCCAGAACGCTCAGGCCGCCGAGGCGTCCCGGCAGCTCTCCGAGTCGATGCAGCAGATAGCGGCGGGTGCCGAGGAGTCGTCCGGCGCCACCCAGCAGAGCCTGGCCGCGATGAACCAGGTCGAGGAGAAGGTCGCCCGGCAGGGGCAGACCACCCGTCAGGTCGCCGACCTCAGCCAGGCGTTGCAGGTTCTGCTCAACGAGACCCGTAACGGGATCAACAACCTGCTGGCGAACGTGGATAGCGCGTCCACCCGGCAGTCCGCCTCGGTGGCGACCATCACCGAGCTGGAGAAACAGGCCGACGAGATCGGCGAGATCGTCAAGACCGTCGCGCACATCGCCGACCAGACCAACCTGCTGGCCCTGAACGCCGCGATCGAGGCGGCCCGGGCCCGGCAGCACGGCAAGGGCTTCGCGGTCGTCGCCGACGAGGTGCGGACCCTGGCCGAGACCAGCGAGCGCAGCGCCCGGCAGATCCGGGACCTGATCGACGAGGTCCGCAACAGCGTCACCGAGATCGCCGGCGCGGTGCAGACCTCGGC
Organism: Actinoplanes sp.; assembly: GCA_035562875.1. Classification (GTDB taxonomy): domain Bacteria; phylum Actinomycetota; class Actinomycetes; order Mycobacteriales; family Micromonosporaceae; genus Actinoplanes. Next base: position 2,816 of record DATMVU010000176.1, read on the forward strand.
CGAGGCGGCCCGCGGCGAGGCGGAGAAGGGCAAGACGATCACCTCGCAGCTGGAGACGATCCGCGCTGACATGGGCACGATCATGGCCGGTGCGATCGAGATGGCCGCCTCCGCTGAGCAGGCCAAGCGGTCCGCGGGCGTGGCCAAGCAGCGGTCCGAGGAGATCGCCGCGGCCGCCGAGCAGCAGTCCGCCGCCTGCGAGGAGTCGCTCCAGACGGTGGCCCAGCAGACCCAGGCGCTGCGGCAGAGCGATCAGGCCGCCGAGTCGCTGGCCGAGGTCGCCGAGACCCTGCGCAGCAGCACCGACATCGCCAAGAGCGCCGAGGACGTCGCCTCGGCGGCCGAGGAGCTGGCCGCCGCGGTCGAGGAGATCAACCGGGCGGCCAGCCAGATCAACGTGGCGATCAACGAGATCAACGCCGGGGCGCGGACGGCCGCGGCCAAAGGCCATCAGACCGCCGAGGCGGTGAACCAGATCGAGCAGGGCGCCCAGCTCTCGGCCAACCGGGGCGGCTCCGCGGTGGAACGGTCCGAGGTGATCCTGGAGCTGCTGGGCGGCAACCGGGACGCGGTCCTCTCGATGATCGACGCGGTCGGCCGGGCCGCCCGCGAGGGTACCGAGAACGTCCGCAAGGTGACCGAACTGGAGCAGATCTCGCGGCGGATCGACAAGATCGTGGACGCCATCGCGAACGTGTCGATCCAGACCAACATGCTGGCGGTGAACGGATCGGTCGAGTCGGCCCGGGCCGGTGAGTTCGGCAAGGGCTTCGCCGTGGTCTCCACCGACATCCGCAACCTGGCCCGGGACTCGGCGGACAACGCCGACCGGATCAAGGACCTGGTCAAGGCGGTGCAGGACCGGATCATCGAGGTCCGCGCCGATCTGGAGGAGACCAGCCGGCTGTCACTGGCCGAGGCCGAGTCGGCCAAGTCGATCACCTCCCGGCTGGAGGAGATCGAACGCGACATGCAGCAGGTCCGCGGCGGTAACCAGGAGGTCCGCGAGTCGGCGCTGGAGATCGCGAACACGCTCGGCGAGGTCAGGTCCGGTCTGGAGCAGATCTCGTCGGCGGCCAGCCAGGCCGAGCAGCTCGCCGGTCAGGCCTCCACCGCGGCCCGGGAACAGGCCCAGGGGGCAGAGGAGCTGGCAGCTGCGGTCGAGGAGATCGCCGCGCTCGCCGACGAGCTGCAGAACGCCGCCTGACGCCCTCGAAGAAGGGGAACCACACGATGGACACCACCGAGGACTACGGCGTCGAAACGGACGAGGAGTTCGACGAGAACACCGACTTCGTCACCTTCGACATGGCGGGGGAGCGGTACGCCTTTCCGATGCGCCGGGTGCAGGAGATCATCCGGATGCCCGCGGTGGTGAAGGTGCCGCTCGGGCCGCCGTCGCTGGAGGGCCTGGCCAACCTGCGCGGACGGGTGCTGCCGGTGGTCAGCCTGCGGCGTTGCTGCGCGATGGAGCAGACCGGGCACGACGAGACCACCCGGGTGATCGTGGTGGACGGCGGGGTGCCGCTCGGCTTCGTGGTGGACCGGGTGTCCAGCGTGGTCAGCATCGACCCGCACCAGATCGAGTCGGCCGGCGCGGTCCAGGCGACGGTCAACTCCGACGTGCTGGTCGGAGTGATCAAGTCCGGTGAGGGCGAGATGACCACGGTGCTGGACGTGGACCGGCTGATCGGCAGCCAGTTCACCAGGCTCGCCGAGAAACCGGCCGGCCGGGACAGCGCCGCGGTGAGCCGGCTGGCCGCCGAGGCGGACGCGGAGACCGAGCTGGACGACACCCTGGAACTGGTCAGTTTCGCGGTGGAGGGGCAGGAGTACGCCCTTCCGATCGATCAGGTTCAGGAGATCGTGCAGGCCCCCGAGTCGGTGAGTCACGTGCCGAACGCGGGCAGCCGGGTGCTCGGCGTGATCGACCTGCGCGGCCGGCTGCTGCCGGTGGTGAGCCTGCGCCGGGTCTTCGGCCTGCCGGTGACACCGCTGGAGCCGCAGAACCGGATCGTGGTGGTCTCCATCGACGGCGGCATCGTCGGCGTGGTGATGGACACCGTGCGCGAGGTGCTGCGGGTGCCGCACCAACTGGTCGCCCCGCTGCCGAGTGTGGTGGCCGGGGAGGGCCGCAAGACCGAGGTGGAGTCGGTGTGTCGGCTCGAGGACGGGAAACGCCTGGTCTCGGTGCTGAACGTGAACCGGATGTTCGACTCGCCGGAGGTACGTAACGAGATCGCCGACTATCGGCGGGAGGACGAGCTGGAGATGGTGGACGAACCTGGTGACTTCACCGACGACGACGGCCGCGGCGACGAGGAACTCTTCGTGGTGTTCCGGCTCGACGACGAGGAGTACGCCGTCGACGTCGACACCGTGCAGGAGATCATCCGGGTGCCGGAGGCGCTGATCCGGGTGCCCAAGTCGTTCGACTTCGTCGAGGGCCTTGTCAACCTGCGCGGCACCGTGTTGCCGGTGGTGGACCTGCGGACCCGGCTCGGGCTGGGCCGGACCGAACGCGACGAACGGCAGCGCATCGTGGTGCTGATCATCGGTGGGATCCGGACCGGGTTCATCGTCGATTCGGTGGCCGAGGTGGCCCGGGTCGGCCGCAACGTCCTGGAACCGGCCCCCGAGCTGTCCGACGAGCAGGCCCGGGTGGTGTCCCGGGTGGCCAACCTGCCCGACCAGCAGCGGATGCTCCTGCTGGTCCAGGTCGACCAGCTGCTCGCGGCCGAGCAGGCGGGTCAGGCAGCCGAGCTGTGCGGGGCACCCGCCGACGACACTCTCGTCGGCGTCTGATCGGGGTCCGTGTTGGCTACGTCCGTTCTGGTGGTCGACGACTCGGCGCTGATGCGGCGAGCGCTCAAGGGCATCCTCGTCGACACCGGTGACTTCGAGGTGTTCACCGCGCGTAACGGGGTGGACGCCCTGGAACAGATGGGCCGGCTGCGCCCGGACGTGGTGACCCTGGACGTCAACATGCCGGAGATGGACGGGCTCACCTGCCTCGCGAGGATCATGCACGAGCAGCCCACCCCGGTCGTGATGGTCTCCTCGCTGACCGAACACAACGCCCTGGTCACCCTGGAGGCGCTGGAGCTGGGTGCGGTGGACTACGTGCCGAAACCGGGCGGGACGGTGTCACTCAACATCGACGACGTCGCGGCCGAGCTGATCACCAAGGTGCGCAGCGCCGCGGCGGCGAGACCACGCCGGAACCCGGCCCGGCCCGCACGCCCGGTGCCCGCGCCACCCACCCGGGAGATCGGCCCGCCCGGCTCGGTGGACCTGGTGCTGATCGGCTCCTCCACCGGTGGCCCGGCCCTGCTGTCCGAACTGCTCCCGCGGCTGCCCGGCACCCTCGGCGCGCCGGTGGTGGTGGCCCAGCACATCCCGGCCTCGTTCACCGCGGCCTTGGCCCGCCGGCTCGACGACGTCTGCGCGCTGCGGGTGCACGAGGTCGACCGGATCATGACGGTGCAGCGCGGGAACATCTACATCGGGCGGGGCAACGCCGACGTCGTGGTGGCGCGGCGTACCGACGGCCTGATCGTCAAGACCGTGCCGTCCGCCGCCGAATACCGCTGGCATCCCAGCGTGGACCGGATGGTCGCCTCGGCCCGGCGCTACATCGATCCGCAGCGGCTGGTGTGCGCCCTGCTCACCGGCATGGGAGACGACGGGGCCACCGAGATGGCGGCGGTCAAGGACGGCGGCGGCCGGACCATCGCCGAAGCCGAGGACACCGCTGTGGTGTGGGGCATGCCGGGGGAACTGGCACGGCGTGGCGGGGCCACGGCGGTGCTGCCGTCGTACGAGATCGCCGACCGGCTGGTCTCCTGGGTCCGCTGAGCTAGGGAAGAGGTCGATCACGATGGGACTCGTCCGCAAGCAGACCCCGCAACAGCCGGAGCTGCCGTCCGTCGAGACGCTGCTGCGCCGGTTGGACGATCCGGACACGGATCTCCGGAGGGAGGCCGCGCTGGGTCTGGAGGGTGTCGCTGAAGCGGTGCCGGCCCTGCTCGCCCGGGTGGCCACCGAGGAGGACCCGCGGGTGCTGGAGTCGATTCTGATCACCCTCGCGGCACACGACACCGACGAGGTGGCGGGCAGTCTGGCGGTCCACCTTGCCAGCGACGAGGCGGCCATGCGCACCGCCGTCGCCGCGGCTCTGGCCACCATGCCGGTCTCGGTCCCGGACCTGCTGCCGGCCCTGCTGGCCGCCCCGGACCATGACGTCCGGGTGATGACCGCGATGATCCTTGCCGACCTGCAGCATCCGGAGGCATCCGCCTGGCTGCTGCGGATGATCGAGGACGATCCGCACCCGAACGTGGTGACCGGAGCCATCGACGCGCTGCTGCCGTCGGCCACCGCTGACGACATCCCCCTGCTGGAGCGTGCTGTGCAACGGTTCCCGGACGATCCGTTCCTGCGGTTCACCGTGCAGGCGGCACTGCCCCGACTGGCCGGGACGGCACGATGACCACCGCCACGGCCGGTGCCGGGCTCTCCGACGCGGACTTCACCCGCTTCTGCGACTACTTCTACAAGCGCACCGGCATCCACTTCACGCCGGGGAAGCGGTACTTCGTCGACAAGCGGATCGAGACCTGCATCCGCAACTCCCGGTACGACACGTTCGCCAGCTGGTTCGCCGCGCTCCGGACATCCGACCGGGGCGAGATGGCACAGGACCTGATCAACCAGCTGACCGTCAACGAGACGTACTTCCTGCGTGAGGACTACCAGTTCGACTCGATGCTCAAGACGGTCCTGCCGAACGTCATCGCTGACCGGGGCGGTCTCCAGCGGCTCACCGGCCCGGTGAAGATCCTGTCGCTGCCCTGCTCGACGGGCGAGGAGCCGTACTCCATCGCCCTGCGGTTGCTTCAGGAGTGGGATCTGATCGACCACGTGGACGTGGAGATCCACGGCGCCGACATCGACAGCGAGGTCCTCGCCAAGGCGGCGCACGCCACCTACGGCGAACGGTCCCTGCACCGGGTGCCCAAGACGTGGCTGGCGAAGTACTTCGTCTCCGTCGATTCCGGCCGCTACCAGGTCGAGGACGGTATCCGCAGTGCGGTGACCCTGCACCGGGTGAACATCTGCGACACCGCTGCGATGCGGTCGTTCCGCGACTTCGACGTGATCTTCTGCCGCAACGTGCTCATCTACTTCGATGAGCTGTCCAGCCGCCGGGCGGCGGAGAACCTGTACGGGGCCATGCGCCCCGGCGGTTACCTCTTCCTCGGCCACTCCGAGTCGATGAGCCGCATCTCCCCGATCTTCACCCCGACGCGCCTGCCGGAGGGCCTCGTCTACCAGCGACCGACCGGAGGCAAGTGATGACCTCGGACAGCGCGACCGGAGCCCGGGTGCTCGTGGTCGACGACGCCGCCACCGTGCGGCTCTACCACACCACCCTGCTCGGCGGTGCCGGGTTCGCGATGCACGAGGCTGCCAACGGGCTGGAGGCGGTGGAGGCGGCCCTCGCCACCGAGTTCGACCTGTTCGTGGTCGATGTGAACATGCCGAAGATGAACGGCTACGCCTGTGTCGAGGCGCTGCGGTCGGAGACCGTCGGCACCGACGCCCCGGTGGTGATGATCAGTACCGAGGACCGGCCCGGTGACGCCGACCGCGCGTATCAGGCCGGGGCGAACCTCTACCTGGTCAAACCGGTCGCCGGTGACCGCCTGGTCCGGGTCGCCACGATGCTGACGGCCGGGAAGGACGAGGCTGCATGAGCGAGCTTGCGAGCGGATCATTCAGCTCAGTGATCAATTC
>DATMVU010000177.1:0-11224 GCA_035562875.1 Actinoplanes sp.
CACACACCCACACCACCACGAACACCCACACACCACACCGCCAGACCACCCTGCCCACAGAACGGTCAAAACACGAGGAAACGGCCGCCGCCTCGATCGAGGCGGCGGCCGTTTTTCAAGGCTTCGTCAACGGGCCCGGCGCAGCCAGCCGGCCGGATCCTCGCGGACCGCCCGGATCACCGTGTCGGCCGCGCCTCGCATCGCCGCATCCGCACCGAACCGGGCCACCCGCAACTCCACCGGGGCCAGGCCCGCGGTCAGCACCCGCCGCCGCAGCTCGGTCTCGATGCCGTCGCGCAGTGCGCCGAAGACCGGCGCGTAGGCCCCGCCGAGCACGATCACCGGCACGTCGAGCAGGTTGACCACCGCCGACAGGGCGATGCCCAGGGCGGCCGCGGCCAGCGGCACGTCACCCTCCAGGGCCTCCTGCCCGGCGTACTGCTCCAGGCAGCCGCGGGCGCCGCACCGGCACGGCCGCCCGTCCGGGTAGACCGTGACGTGCCCGATCTCGCCGCTCCAGCCGCGCACGCCGCGGTACAGCTCGCCGCCGAGGACCAGCCCGGCCCCGATGCCGATCTCGCCGGACACGTACAGATAGGTGGGTTTCCCGCCGGTCACCAGCAGCTCGCCGAGTGCGGCCAGGTTCGCCTCGTTGTCCACGCCCACCGGCAGCCCGGCCAGTTCGGGAACGGCGCCCAGGGCGGCCGCCGCGTCCACGTCCTGCCAGCCCAGGTTGGGGGCGACCCGGACCAGTCCGGCATCGGTGACCAGGCCGGGCACGGCCAGCGCGGCACCGGCCACGGTCAGCCCGTCGGCCTCGGCGGCGAGCCGGGCCCGGGCGGCCAGCCCACCCACCGCGGCCAGGGACTGGGCCGGATCGGCGGGCCGCTGGTCGGCGTGCTCGACGTAGCGGTGCCGGACGGTGCCGGTCAGGTCGACCACACAGGCGGCCAGATAGTCGACGTTGATCTCCAGCCCGAGCCCGGCCGGACCGGCCGAGGTGAGCGCGAGCCCGGCCGCGGGACGGCCGGCGCCGGTGCGCGGTGGCGGGGCGACCTCGACCAGCAGACCACCGGCGACGAGGTCGTCGACGAGGGCGGAAACGGTCGCGCGGGTGAGCCCGGTGACCGCCGCGAGAGCTGCCCGGGACGGTCGATCCGCACTGTTCGCCACAGTTTGCAGCACCAGCGCGAGATTATGGGCGCGCACGCTGGCCTGTCGCACCGGAGTGGTCGAGGCGGTCAACACGCCCTTGACAGTGCCATACGCGAGTCAAATAATTCAACCACTAAACAAATCCCCGCAGTTACACAACGTTTCGTGGAGGTAACCGTGTCGCTCCAGGCCACACGCGAAGACAAGTTCTCCTTCGGTCTCTGGACCGTGGGCTGGCAGGCACGCGACGCCTTCGGCGACGCCACCCGCCCGGCCCTCGACCCGGTCGAGGCCGTGCACAAGCTCGCCGAGATCGGCGCGTACGGCATCACCTTCCACGACGACGACCTGGTGCCGTTCGGCGCCGACGCCGCGACCCGTGACGGCATCATCGGCGGGTTCAAGAAGGCGCTCGACGAGACCGGCCTGATCGTCCCGATGGTGACCACCAACCTGTTCACCCACCCGGTGTTCAAGGACGGCGGCTTCACCAGCAACGACCGCTCGGTCCGCCGCTACGCGATCCGCAAGGTGCTGCGCCAGATGGACCTCGGTGCCGAGCTCGGCGCCAAGACCCTGGTGCTGTGGGGCGGCCGCGAAGGTGCCGAGTACGACTCGGCCAAGGACGTCGGCGCCGCCCTCGACCGCTACCGCGAGGCCCTCAACCTGCTCGCGCAGTACTCCGAGGACAAGGGCTACGGCCTGCGCTTCGCCATCGAGCCGAAGCCGAACGAGCCCCGCGGCGACATCCTGCTCCCGACCGCCGGCCACGCCATCGCGTTCGTGCAGGAGCTGGAGCGCTCCGAGCTGTTCGGCATCAACCCGGAGACGGGCCACGAGCAGATGTCGAACCTCAACTTCACCCAGGGCATCGCCCAGGCGCTGTGGCACAAGAAGCTGTTCCACATCGACCTGAACGGCCAGCACGGCCCGAAGTTCGACCAGGACCTGGTCTTCGGCCACGGTGACCTGCTCAACGCGTTCTCCCTGGTCGACCTGCTGGAGAACGGCGCCGACGGCGGCCCGGCCTACGACGGCCCCCGGCACTTCGACTACAAGCCGTCGCGCACCGAGGACTTCGACGGCGTGTGGGAGTCGGCCAAGGGCAACATCCGGATGTACCTGCTGCTCAAGGAGCGGGCAGCGGCGTTCCGCGCCGATCCCGAGGTGCAGGCCGCGCTGGCCGAGTCCAAGGTCGCCGAGCTGCGCACCCCGACCCTGAACCCGGGCGAGGGCTACCAGGAGCTGCTCAACGACCGCAGCGCGTTCGAGGACTACGACGCCGACGCCGTCGGCGCCAAGGGCTTCGGCTTCGTGAAGCTCAACCAGCTCGCCATCGACCACCTGCTCCGGGCCCGCTGACCATGGCGCTGGTTGCCGGGATCGACAGCTCGACCCAGTCGTGCAAGGTCGTGATCCGCGACGCCGAGACGGGTGCACTGGTCCGGCAGGGGCGTGCCGCGCACCCGGACGGCACCGAGGTGCACCCGGACGCCTGGTGGACCGCGCTCCAGCAGGCGATCGAGGAGGCCGGCGGCTTGGACGACGTGGCCGCCGCCTCGGTCGCCGGGCAGCAGCACGGCATGGTCGTGCTCGACGAGAACGGTGAAGTGGTCCGCCCGGCGCTGCTGTGGAACGACACCCGCAGCGCCGGAGCGGCCGCCGACCTGATCGCCGAGCTGGGTGGCGGCGCGGCCTGGGCGGACGCGGTCGGCATCGTGCCGGTCGCCAGCTTCACCCTGACCAAGCTGCGCTGGCTGGCCCGTAACGAGCCGGCCAACGCCGCCAAGGTGGCAGCTGTCTGCCTGCCGCACGACTGGCTGACCTGGAAGCTGTCCGGATCCACCTCCCTGGACGATCTGAGGACGGACCGCAGCGACGCCAGCGGCACCCTCTACTGGTCGGCCAAGACCAATGAGTACCGGCACGACCTGCTGGAACTCGGATTCGGCCGCAAGATCAGAGTGCCCGAGGTGCTCGGCCCTACCGGGATCGCGGGCCGCCTGCCGAACGGTGCCCCCCTGGGCCCGGGCGCCGGTGACAACGCGGCGGCCGCCCTCGGCACCGGCGCGCTGCCCGGCGACGTGATCGTGTCGATCGGCACGTCCGGCACGGTCTTCGCTTCGTCGGAGGTCGCGCCGAACGACCCGTCCGGAACGGTCGCCGGGTTCGCCGACACCACCGGCCGGTTCCTGCCGATCGTGGTGACGCTGAACGCGGCCCGGGTGCTGGACGCGGCCGCCAAGCTGCTCAACGTGAGCCACGACGACCTGTCGAAGCTCGCGCTGTCGGCTCCGGCGGGTGCGGACGGCCTGGTCCTGGTGCCCTACCTGGAAGGGGAGCGCACCCCCAACCGGCCGGACGCCACCGGGGCGATCCACGGGCTCACGCTCAAGACGTCGACCCCGGCGCACCTGGCCCGGGCCGCCGTCGAGGGCATGCTCTGCGCACTCGCCGACGGACTGGACGCGCTGACCGCGACCGGCGCCGCAGCGAACCGGATCGTGCTGGTCGGTGGCGGGGCCCGGAGCGAGGCGGTCCGCCGTATCGCACCGGCGCTCTTCGGCAAGCAGGTGCTGGTCCCGCCGCCCGGTGAGTACGTCGCCGACGGGGCGGCCCGGCAGGCTGCGTGGGTCACCGCGGGCGGGGATCTTCCGCCGGTCTGGTCGGCGGAGACCCCTGCTGTGTACGAGGACAGCAGCGTCCCGTTGATCCGCGAGCAGTACGCGGCCGCTCAGCACGCGGTGATCGACCGCACCCGCTGAGACGCGCCCACCATCGGCTCCTCCAGCCGTCTCCGGTGATCCCGGGGAGGTTGGGGGAGCCGTTCTGCGGATAACCTCTACCGCGTGATGGGCAGGGGATCGGCCGCACACCGCGTCTACAGCGTGGTGGTCTTCGTCGTCCTCGCCGCCCTGGACAACGTGGCGATCGGGCTGGTGCCACCGCTCTACGGCAGCATCGGCACCGATCTCGGGGTGACCGAGGGGCACATCGCCCTGGCGACCACGATCATGTTCCTGGTCAGCGCGGTGGCGGCGATCGGGTTCGCATACGTGGGGGACCGCACCGACCGCAAACCGGTGCTGATCGCCGGCACCGTGCTCTGGGTCGCCGGCACCGCCGGGTCGGGTCTGGCCGGGGACTACGGGCTGTTCCTCGCCGCACAGGTGCTCGCCGCGCTCGGGCTGGGTGGTGTCGCCTCGGTCAGTTTCGCCGTGGTCAGCGACCTGATCTCGCCGAGGCGCCGGGGCCTGGTGATGAGTTTCTGGGGCCTGTCGCAGGGGGTCGGCACGCTGGCCGGCACCCTGGTCGGCGGGATCCTCGGGCACGACGACTGGCGCCGCCCGTTCCTGGTGACCGCGGCGGCCGGCCTGATCGCGACGGTCGCCTACCTGCTCACCTTCGACGTGCCGCGCGGCGACAGCCAGCCGGAGCTGGCCGGGGTCGAGTACGACGAGCGGATCCGGCACGAGGACATCGCGGTGATCCTGCGGCGCCGGACCAACGTCTGGCTGATCCTGCAGGGCGGCACCGCACAGATCGCCTTCGGATCACTGGTGTGGCTGCCGGTGCTGTTCCGGGAGCGGGCCCTGGACCAGGGGTACAGCGTCGGCACCGCGGTGCTGGTCGGCAGCGTCTTCGCCACTGTCTTCCAGCTCGGAGCGGCGCTGTCGATCATCGGCGGGCTGGTCGGGGACCGTCTGCAGCGGCGTACCCCGCGGGGCCGTGCCCTGGTCGCCGCGGTCGGTGTGCTGGCGGCGGTGCCCTTCTACGTGGTGCTGTTCTTCGTCCCGATGACGATCACGGTGCCGGACGGTGCCGGGACGGCCGCGGTGATCCGGGGTGTGCTGAGCAACCTGGTGACCGAGCCGACAGTCGGGATCTGCCTGGTGGTGGCGGTGTTCGCGCTGGCCCTGACGTCGGCCAACTCGCCGAACTGGTTCGCCATGATCGCCGACGTCAACCCGCCGCAGCACCGCGGCACCGTCTACAGCCTCGGCAACCTGGTCAACGGTGCCGGCCGGGCCGGCGGCAACGTGCTGGTCGGGGTCGCCTTCGGTGCACTGGCGGCGCTCTACCCGCCGCCGCTCAACTATTCGGCCGGGCTCGCCGCGTTCGTGTTGTTCTTCGTACCGACCGGGGTCATGTACTGGCTGGCCAGCAGGACGGTCGCGCGGGACATGGCCGACACGCACGCCGCCCTGCTGGCGGTCGCCGAGAAACAGGAATCAGACGACGGCCCAGACGGTCACGTCGCCGGGGATCCGGCCGTCGGCATCGAGCGGTTCGCTGCTCAGCAGGACCCGGGCGCCGTCCGGTAGCGTCGCCGGCTCGGTCCCGAAGTTCGTCACCACCGTCAGGTCGCCGTTGCGGAACGCCAGCGCGTCGGTGTCGGACGCCAGCCAGACCAGCTCACCGGAGCCGAGCTCGTGTTCCCGCCGGGCGGCCAGCGCCGCCCGGTACATCTCGTAGGTCGAGCCGGGCACCCCCACCTGACGGTCCAGGGCGTACTCGGCCCAGACCGTCGGCTGCGGCAGCCAGCTCGCGTCGGCCGGGCCGAACCCGTACGACGGGGCGTCGGCCTCCCACGGGATCGGCACCCGGCAGCCGTCCCGCCCGCGCTCGGTGTGCCCGGACCGCTCCCAGGCCGGGTCCTCGCGGTACTCGTCGGGCAGCAGCGTGTGCTCCGGCAGTCCCAGCTCCTCGCCCTGGTAGAGGTAGGCGGAACCGGGCAGGCCGAGCATCAGCAGGGTGGCTGCCCGGGCCCGGCGCAGGCCCGCCACCTGGTCGGGCTGCGGGTCACCGATGCCGATGCCGGGCACCCGCTTGGAGCCGGGCGGGAACCCCAGCCGGGAGGCGTGCCGGACCACGTCGTGGTTGGACAGCACCCAGGTGGTGGTCGCGCCGACCGAGTCGTTGGCGGCCAGCGACGAGTCGATCACCGCCCGCAGCCCGGCCGGCTGCCAGGGCGCCTCCAGGTAGGGGAAGTTGAACGCCTGGTGCATCTCGTCCGGCCGGACGTAGCGGGCCAGTCGCTCCTCCGGCTGCACCCACGCCTCGGCGACCAGGATCCGGCCGCCGTCGTACTCGTCCAGGACGGCACGCCACTGCCGGTAGATCTCGTGCACCCCCTCCTGGTCCCACATCGGCGGCGGCGGGCCGACCGGGTCCAGGCCGCCCAGGATCACCGACGGAGCGGTCCAGTCGGTCAGGTCGGCGTCCTTGATCAGACCGTGCGCCACGTCCACCCGGAAGCCGTCCACACCCCGGTCCAGCCAGAACCGCAGGATGTCCAGGAACTCGGCCCGCACCTCCGGATGGTCCCAGTTCAGGTCGGGCTGGGAGACGTCGAACAGGTGCAGGTACCACTGCCCGTCCGGCAGTTGCTGCCACGCCGAGCCGCCGAAGACGCTCTGCCAGGAGTTGGGGGCCTGTTCGCCGTCCCGGAAGATGTAGCGCTCCCGTTCCGGGCTGCCCGGCCCGGCCGCCAGCGCCGCCTTGAACCACTCGTGGTCGCTGGAGGTGTGATTCGGCACCAGGTCGACGATCACCTTGAGGCCCAGGTCGTGGGCGGTACCGATCAGCTTGTCGGCGTCACCGAGTGACCCGAACCTCGGGTCCACACCCCGGTAGTCGGCCACGTCGTAACCGGCGTCGTGCTGCGGGCTCGGATAGAACGGCGACAGCCACACCGCGTCCACACCCAGCTCGCGCAACTGCGGCAGGCGGGCGGTGATCCCGGGCAGATCGCCCATGCCGTCGCCGTTCCCGTCAGCGAACGAACGGGGGTAGATCTGGTAGATGACAGCGTCCCGCCACCAGGCGTCAGTAGGCATGGCCCCACGATAGGGCGATCATGACCGTCAGCCGTCCAGGATCGCGGCGAATCGTTCCTCGGCCAGGTCGAGCTGGTCCAGGATGTGTTCCTTGGCCTGGGTGGAGAGCGGGGTGTCCGGGCGTCCGACCAGCTCACGCAGGGTGGGGACGAGTGGCCGGTACTTACCCGCCGACCGGTACGCCTTGTCGGGCGTGGTGTGAATCACCCCGACCCCGTTGTCGGTGAAGTCCGAAATCTTGATCACCCGAGCCCACGGGTCCCGCTCCAGCTTCTCGGCCACATGGGCGCGGTACTGCTCGTTCTTGTCGCGCCGCGGGTCGTACTCCGGGTTGGTGACCGACCGGACCAGGTCGGCGACCCGCGGGTTGAACCGGCGGGACAACTCGGCGAGCGCCGCCTCGGTCATCTCGGTGTGCGACAGATCCGGCTCCACCCCGCCCAGCTCGGCCGGATGATCCTCGGCCGCGTCGTGCAGCAGGGCCGCGACCAGCACGTCGACGTCGCGCACCCCGTAGTAACGGATGATCCGGATGGTCACCCGGAGCAGATGGTTCAGGTACGGCTCACGAATCCGGCGGTCCGCGGCGTGCAGGTCGGAGGCCAGGTTCAAGGCCTCGGTCAGGATCTTGCGCTCGTCGTCGTCGAAGGACTCCAGCTCCAGAGCGAATCGGTCACGTAGGCCGGCTTCGCCGTACACCTCGGTGATGGCGTGCAGTGGCATCGAGAGCAACATCCGTGGCGCCATGCCGATCAGATATACCGGATCGTCGGCCGCGATGGGTTTCGATCAGCTCCCGGATGCCGCCGGTGGCACGCTCGGCGCCGGGGCGGGGGACGGCCGGGGCACCGGACGTGGCCCGGGAGAGGGACGGCCGGTGGCCCGTCCGGCGGCGACCGCCCGGGCGGCCGGGGTGAGCCGGATGGCCCCGATCGGTGCCGGTTTCGGCGCCCACACCTGCGGTGGCTCGGCGTGCACCCCGCGGTTCGGGAGCCCGGCCCCGTCGGTGAACTCCTCCTCGGTCATCGCCTGGAGCGCGCTCAGCGCCACGCAGACGATGGTGGCCGTGGTGATCAGGATGATCGGGACCAGCATCGACATCGGCCGGATCCCGCCGGCCGGCTCGGTGCTCGCCGGATGCAGTTCGATCGACATGGCGGCCATCCCGGTGTAGTGCATGCCGCAGACCGCCACCCCCATCACCGCGGCGGCAGCGGTGACCCGGCCCAGGCCCCGCACCGAGACGGCGAACCAGAGTGCGATGGTGCTGGCCGCGACGGCGATCAGGGCCGAGGCGGCCACCAGCGCCGGGGAGTAGCGGATGTCGGCGGCCAGCCGGATCCCCTCCATGCCGGTGTAGTGCATGGCGATCACGCCGCCGCCGGTGATCAGTCCGGCCAGGACGGTCTTGCCCACCCCGCGGCGGCCGTGCCCGACCACCATCAGGCCCACCCCGACGGTGAAGACGGCGAACACCAGGCTGAGCACGGTACGGGTGAGGTCGTAGCGGACCGGGCTGGCCGGCACGTCGAAACCGAGCATCGCGGAGAAGTGCATCAGCCAGATCCCGCCACCCCCGATCGAGAAGGCGGCGATCAGCAGCCAGCGGTTGCGGCGGCTGCGGTTGCGCGCGTCCCGGGCCCGGCCGGTGCAGAGCAGGCCGAGGAACGAACCGAGGAACGCCAGAAGATATGCGGCTATCGGGTTGTAGACACCGTAGGTGAAGTGATGGACGTCTGCCACGCGGCGATTGAGTCAGATATCAGCGGCGGTACATCGCACGTTCTGTGCGGCGGGGCCCGAAAGAGAAGGAACCGGAGTCACCGAGGGCGGGTCCGAATCGGATCCGTCCGCGGCGACCCCGGTTCAGGGTCGGGATAGCGGTGTGACGAGGGGAATCAGGTGAAGAGGCTGACGCCGCCGGGACCCACCAGGAGACCGACGATGATCAGTACAACGCCCCACAGGATCTGCCGCCGGAAGAGCGCGAGCACACCGGCGACCACGAGAACAACGGCGAGAATCCAAAGCAACAGGTCCATGTTCCGATCGATACCCGGACCCACAAAATCAGAAACCTTCAATTACGCCGGTACGAGTTCCGAATCCACCGTCTCGGACAGCAACTGGTAGACGTTGTACGCCTGCTTGATGACCGGGTGCGCGACGTTGCGGACCGGCACCCCGCCGGGCGTACGACCACGCTCCGATCCGTGATGCGCGTGCCCGTGCAGGGCCAGGGCGGCCGGTGCCGAGTCGATCGCGTTCCCGAGCTGGTAGCAGCCGAGGAACGGATAGATCTCCAACGGTTCCCCGGCCAGTGTCTCCGGCACCGGCGCGTAGTGGGTGAGCGCCACCAGTGCGTCGCACGTCACCGAGCGCAGTGCCTCGCCGAGCCGGTTCGCGATGTCCTCGGTGGTACCGACGAAGTTCTTCATCTCGCGTTCCCCGAAGTTGCTGGCGCACGCCCCGGCGAACCCGCCGCCGAAGCCCTTCGCGCCGGCGATTCCGAGCCGGTGCCCGCGGATCTCCAGCACCGTCGCCGAGCACTCCAGCACGGTGATACCGGCGCCGGTCAGCACCTCGGTGACCTGTTCCTGCTGATCACTCTGGTGATCGTGGTTGCCGAGCACCACCACGACCGGTACGGCCAGGCCGCCGAACTCGGTGGCGAAGCACTTCGCCTCGTCGACGGTCCCGTGCCGGGTCAGGTCACCGGCGATCAGCAGCGCGTCGGCCCGCTCGGGCAGTAGTTCCAGGGCGGGCCGGTAGCGGCCCACCACGTCCTTGTCCACGTGGACGTCGCCCACGGCGGCGATCCGGATCATGAAATCTCCTCCACCTCACTCGGGGCCTGCGCCCGGGTGATGCCGATGTCGCAGGTGATCTCGATCTCCGGGAACCGCCCGGTGATCTGCCGGCAGATCTCGTCGCGTCGCTGGGCGCTCTCCACCTCGCCGCCGAGCACCACCACGTTGTCCCGGCGGTGCACCGTGATGCCCTGCTCGGCGATGCGCTCGTGCTCGGTGAGCAGGCGCTGGATCTCGGCTTCGAGATCGAATTGGACCGTCATCTCATCCCCCTACCCTCAGTTCCCGTCCATCCGGATGCGGCACCACGTCCAGCCGGTCGAGCAACACGAAGAACGCCTCGGCGTACGGCGAGTCACCGGTCTCCCGCCGGACCCGCTCCCAGTCGATCTGTTCCCGCAGCGACCGGGCGACCGGCAGCCCGGTCGCGAAGTCGCAGTAGTGCTGGCTGTAGCTGAGCAGCTTGTGCACCATCAGCCGGGTGGCCGAGAGCACCGGCATGTAGATCGCCTCCACCGAGATCTGCTCGGTGTCGGCAAGCGTCGCGTCGTCCACCGGAGACTCCACCGGCCGGTAGATCAGGTCCACCATGCGGCCCTCGTCGTAGACCTTGACCAGCCAGTCCTCCGGCGGCTGCTCGGTCTGGAAACCGGCCTGGGACAGCTCCTGGAGTGCCCGTTCCTTGTCCTGTTCCCGAATCAGGAAGTCCACGTCGTGATCGCTGGAGTAGCCGCCGCGGGCGTACACGGCGAAACTTCCGCCGAGTGCGAAGGGGATGTCCGCGCTCTTGAGAATCGACGCGACCCGTTTCAAAGTGATGGCCAGGCCCTCGTCCACACGGTGTGGCATGCCGACCCTCCTGTTCGTGTCTGATTCGTTCACGACTACCCGGAGCGACGCCTCCTTGAACCCCTGCGGTCATTCTGAGGGAGTGGAACGGTCCTGCGCCGTGGAACGCAAAGTGCAGACGGGCGTTACCGTTGGTTGGTATGGCTCTCATGGCGCAGTCCGACCCGGTTCTGAACCCCCGATATCGCAGCCGGATGCCGCGCACGATCGCCCTCGTCGGGATCGACGGCTCCGGTAAGACCACTCAGGCCCGGACTGTCGCCGCCGAGCTGGCCGAAGCCGGGTTCCCGGCCGTCTACCGGCAGAACGCCGGGGGCCGGCACTGGTTCGGCCGGATCGCCGTGATGCTGGGCCGTGCGGACGCCGAGGACCTGTTCGGCCGCCGGGGGACCCTCGCCGTCGAGTCGGTGCTGCGCTGGTTCGCGATCGCCCGCACCCTGCTGCGCCGGGCCGTCCGCCGGGAGATCGCCGTGATGGACCGGTACGCGGTGTGCCAGTTCGCCAGCCTACGTGCGCACGGCGCCCGCCCGGCCGCGATCCGCCGGGCCCGGCTGGCCTACCGGCTCTTCC
>DATMVU010000178.1:0-18231 GCA_035562875.1 Actinoplanes sp.
GGCCATGGCGCGGGTGATGGCCTGACGGATCCACCAGGTGGCGTACGTGGAGAACTTGTAGCCCTTGGTGTAGTCGAACTTCTCGACGGCGCGGATCAGGCCGAGGTTGCCCTCCTGGATCAGGTCCAGGAACGCCATGCCACGACCCGTGTAGCGCTTGGCCAGCGACACCACGAGCCGGAGGTTGGCCTCGAGCAGGTGATTCTTGGCCCGCTCGCCGTCCCGGTTGATCCACTTGAGGTCGCGCTCGAAGTTGCGCTCGAGCGTCTCCTCGCCCTCCTCGGCAGCCCGCAGGCGCTCGGCGGCGTAGAGGCCGGCCTCGATCCGCTTGGCGAGCTCGACCTCCTGCTCCGCGTTGAGCAGCGGGACCTTGCCGATCTGCTTGAGGTAGGCGCGGACCGAGTCGGCCGAGGCGGTCAGCTCCGCGTCACGGCGGGCCTGCTTGAGGGCCTCGGACTCCTCGTCGTCCCACTCGAAGTCGCCGTCGGTGGCCGAACTGGCGGCGTCGGTGGCGGCGGCGGCGACCAGGGCCGGCGCCTCGTCCACCACGACGTCACCGACAGCGGCGAGCTCGGCGGGATCGATCTCCTCGCCGGGCTTGCCGGGCGCGGCCTTCTTGGCCGGCACGGCCTTGGCGGCGGCGGCCTTGCGGACCGGAGCGGCCCGCTTGGCCGGACCCTCGCCGGGAGCGGCCTGTTTGGGAGCGGGCGTGGTCTTCTTGACCGGTGCGGCCTTGGCGGTGGTCGCCCGGGATGCCGGTGTCGTGGAACGAGCCGCGGAGACCTTGGGACGACGGGTACTCGCCGACCCGTCGACCACGACGGTGATGCCCGCGTCCACGAGCCCGCGCAGGATCTTCTTGGCCTGTGCCGGGTTTACCGAAGCGGACTCGAGCGTATGCGCGACCTGGGCCGACGTGAGTTGCCCGCCCGCACCCTGAGCATGGGTGATCAAGGCCTCGGTGAGAGAGCGAACGTCGGCACCGTTCTGGTGGGCTTCTGTCACGAATGACCTTCCGGAGGCGATGAGGTTGGGCACGGCCAGATCCAGCGCAGCACGCGGGCGCGAGTGTCGCCGGAGTCGGTTTTGGGGAACTCCCGGGTCACGGACCGTCCCGGTGTTGAGTGTCCGTGAAGCGGGTGCAGGGGTGAATTGTAGCGCCGCTTGCCGAGATCCTCCGCCCACAGCACGCCGCCGCCACCCGGCGACCTCGCCAGAGACACCTGACGCGAGAATGCTATCGGCGGAAAGGACCCATACGTGAGCGAGATTCCGGTGGTATCGACACCCGGTGAATTGTTGGCGATCGCCCTCCCGGTGGCCCGCGAGGCGGCTGCCACGGCCCGTCGGATGCGGGACGAGGCGATCGGCGACGTCGAGACGAAGAGCACCGATACCGATGTGGTCACGGCGGCCGACAAGGCCGTCGAGCGGCAGGTGGTGGCGGCGCTGCTGGCCCAGCGGCCGGGCGACGGCGTCCTGGGCGAGGAGTTCGGGGACTCGGTGACTGTCGCCCCGGGCGCGGTGCGGTGGATCCTCGACCCGATCGACGGCACGGTGAACTACCTCTACGGCCTGCCCCAGTACGCGGTCTCGCTGGCCGCCGAGGTGGACGGCACGGTGGTGGCCGGTGTGGTGATCAACGCGGCCACCGGCGACGAGTGGACGGCCACCCGGGGTGGCGGCGCGTGGCGGGCCGGGCGGCGGCTGAGCGGCTCCACCCGGACCACGCTGGACCAGACCCTGGTCGGTACCGGGTTCGGTTACGACGCCCGGCGGAGAGCCCATCAGGGTGCAGTTCTGGCCCGCCTGATCACCCGTGTGCGTGACATCCGCAGATTCGGCGCGGCGGCCCTGGACCTCTGCCAGGCTGCCGAGGGGTCGCTCGATGCCTATTTCGAGAAGGGACTGAATCTGTGGGACCACGCGGCCGGGGGCCTGATCGCCACGGAGGCCGGACTTGTCGTGGCCGGGCTCTCCGGGGCGCCGGCCGGCAAGCAGATGCTCGTCGCGGCGCCCCCGGCGATCTTCCCGGCCCTGCACGCGGCGCTGGTGGAGCTGGACGCCGCGGGCGGGGTGTGAGGGGGGATCCGGTGTTACTCGGCGTCCTTGGTGGCCGGAGCGGCGGGCTTGAGACAGGAGCCCGGCGGGAGGGTCGGTTCGCCCATCGCGCCGAGGGACTGGTTCACCTCGGTCGTGGTGGCGAGTTGCTGGAACTGGTTGCCGATGACGATGTCGATGACGTCGCCGGTGCGCTTGGCGTTGTAGACCATCTTCGACTGGGCCAGGAAATAGGCCCGCAGCAGCTGGGCGTCGCCGGCGGACTCCGGACCGAACCGGATCTCGGCGACACCGTCGAACTTGGTCTTGCTCTTGCCGGGGTTCTTCACGGTGAACCGGCGGTTCTGGAACTCGGTGGTCACCTGCTCGGCGAGGCCGGCCCGGCTGGTGCCGTTGTAGACCTTGATGGTGACGTCGACCGGATCCTCCGGCAGCCGGATGTCGGCGAGCGGGGCCCCGGCGGGACAGGCACCACCGTTGGAGAGACCACGCTGCGAGTCCCGGACGAGGGTGACGACGACGAAGACGATCGCGGCCACGGCCAGCACGCCGACGACGACGAGCGCTCGGACGCGGGCAAAGCTCATGGGGCTGGCTCCAGGATCGGATGGGGGACCCGGGTAAGGTGCCCGGACCTGTCGAGAGGTTAGCGTCTGTCCGCCAGCGGCGCGGAAACAGGGAATGCCTCCGGCGCGTTGACAATGATCCAGAGCCTGGTGCCCCTACTTTGATGTCGCCTCAGTCACATCGGGAACAATGTGCGGCCGGAGCGCGTACAACCCTCCCGCGACAGCGGTAGGGTTCCGCGCTCACCACGGCCGTTTCCGGGTGTGAGAACCGGTGTCGGAAATCGGCCGCCGGAACCGGGAACCGAAAGCCTGTCACAGGCGTTACAGACGCCGAATGACACATCGATACAGGAGAGTGAAGACCGATGGCCACCGACTACGACGCCCCGCGTCGCGACGAGGTCGACCTCGGCGAGGACAGCCTCGAAGAGCTCAAGGCCCGTCGCGCCGACTCGCAGTCGGGCGCAGTGGACGTCGACGAGGTCGAGGTGGCGGAAAGCTTCGAGCTGCCCGGCGCCGACCTTGCCGACGAGGAGCTCACCGTCAAGGTTCTGCCGATGCAGACCGACGAGTTCCGCTGCTCCCGCTGTTTCCTCGTGCATCACCGGAGCCAGTTGGCGACGGAGCGCAACGGGGAGCTGATCTGCCGCGAGTGCGCCTGAGCGCACTCGCGCGCAGCGCGGCACCATCACCCGATCACGCTAGCCGTGGTCGGGCGCACGACGTTTGACACGGGGTTTGACCCTGGGGCGTGGCCGGGAACAGTACCGGTGACGACCACGGGAAGGACGACGATGAGCCAGCCGGATCGCGCGACCGAGCCTGACACCGTGCCCGGTACCGAGATCGTGCCCGTTGCTGCCCCCGACGAGGTGGGCCGCACCGTCGCGGCACTCACCGCGGACGATCTGGAGCCCGGTGGGCGACGCCGGCTCCTGGGCCGGCTGGCCGGTCATGTCCGTGGCAGCGGCGTGGGCCGGTTGTTCCGGCCGAGGTCGGCCGTCCGCTGGATCGCCGACCAGGTCGCCGCGGTGGCGCCGCACATCCCGGTCCGGGACCGGGAGACGCTGCTCCGGCACTTTCCCGGGCTCGACGACCGGGAACTGGCCGAGCGCCTGATCCGTAACGCGTCCCGCGCCACAGCCGGGGTGGGTGCGGCCGGCGGTGGCGTCGCCGCGGTGGAGTGGGTGGCGGCACCTACGCTGCTCTCCGCCCCGGTGCTGCTGGCGACCGAGACGGTGGCGGTGGTGGCGATCGAGATCAAGCTGATCGGTGAGCTGCACGAGCTCTACGGCTACCCGATCGGCGGGCCGGTGCCGGAGCGTGCCGTCAAGCTGGTCGAGGCCTGGTCCGGCCAGCGTGGGGTGAACCCGCTGGTGCCCGGGGTCGGGGTGGCCAAGGTGCTGGGCACTGCGGCCCGTAAGGAACTCCAGAAGCAGCTGCTGAAGCGGTTCGGGCGGAACCTGACCACGCTGGGCCCGATGCTGACCGGCGCGGCGGTGGCCAGTTACCTGAACCGGCGGGCCACCCGGGTGGTCGGCGACAACGTCCACGCCGACCTGCGGAAGAAACCGCTCAGGACGACGTCCGCTCGGCCCGAGCTCGGCGACTGACCTCCAGCAGGGCGGTGGCCAGTTCGACCGGCCGGCGGGTGCTGACGACCCAGTACGGCGTCGGGTCGGCCGGATCGTCGAGCAGCACCTGCACGGCGGTGCCGATGCTGGACTTCTGCACCACGAAGGCGAGCGGGTGGGCGCCGATGCCGAGCACCTCACGTTTGCCGGCGGCGTCCAGGGCCACCACGCCGGAGATGAACTCGACGGGAATCCGCGCGTCGTCGACCCGGAACTCGTCCGCGGTCACCGCGATCCGGATCCGGCCCATCGGGGCGAGGATCAGCAGGCTGAGCGGGATCAGCACCGCGTACGGCAGCCAGATCGGTAGCTCCGGGGTGCCCAGCATCAGCTCGGTGGCCAGGACGGCACCCGCCGCCAGGCTGGCGGGCCAGGCCCACCACGGGAGACTCAGCCGTTCCTGATGGGCCGCCATCGTGCGGGCCGGGGACTCGGGTGTCACCCTCGAAGGGTACGGCGCGCCTCCGTGGCCGGAAGCGGCAGGATGGCAGGGTAGTGGCCGCCCGCAGTGCCCGCCCCAGTGAGGAACACCCCGTGACCGACGTGAACGTCCAGGTTCTCCGGCTCGACCCGGACCTGCCCCTGCCGGCCTACGCGCATCCCGGTGACGCCGGTGCCGACCTGGTCGCCGCCGAGGAGGCCGAGCTCGCCCCGGGCGCCCGGGCCAAGATCCGGACCGGTGTCGCGATCGCCCTTCCGGAGGGCTTCGTCGGCCTGGTTCACCCGCGCTCCGGTCTGGCCGCTCGACTGGGGGTGACGGTCCTCAACGCGCCCGGTACGGTCGACGCCGGTTACCGCGGCGAGATCCTGGTGAATCTGATCAATCATGATCGGGCGAACACCGTCAAGATCGCCCGTGGTGACCGCATCGCCCAGCTCGTGATCCAGCGGGTGGAGCGAGCGGTGTTCCACCCGGTGGAAACCCTCGACGACACCGCGCGGGGCAGCGGCGGGCACGGTTCGACCGGCGGCCACCAGGCACTCTGAGCTCGAAGACGAAGGAAAGGCTGGCAATCATGTTCTCCCGTAAGCGCGGTGCCGCGAAGCATGTCCGCGCGACCGACGCGCCGCCCTCCAGGGCACTCGCCGACAGCCTCGCCTCCGACGGCACGACCCCGGCTCCGGAGTTCGGCCCGTGGGACGCCAGGTACGCCCCCGAGGGGGTGCAGCGTCTCGACCTCGGCAGCCTGTTGATCCCGGCCATCGAGGGTGTCGAGGTGCGGGTGCAGGCCAACCCGGAGGGCGGGGTGGAGCAGGTCGTCCTGGTGGACGGGGAGAGCGCCCTCCAGCTCGGTGTCTTCGCCGCCCCGAAGACCGAGGGCATCTGGTCCGAGGTGCGCGAGGAGATCGCCGGCGCGATGGCGTCCGACGGTGTCACCCCGCGCGAGGTGCAGGGGAGGTACGGCATCGAGCTGCACGCCCGGGTGAACACCCCGGACGGCCCGGCCGACGTCCGGTTCGTCGGTGTGGACGGCCCCCGCTGGATGGTCCGGGCGCTCTACCAGGGCGCGGCAGCTGCTGATCCGTCCCGGGAGGGTGTGCTCGGCGTGGTGTTCGAGGGCATCGTCGTGATCCGTGACGACGAACCCCGTCCGGTGCGGGAGCCGCTGCCGATGCGGCTGCCCAAGGAGATGGCCGAGCAGCAGCAACAACAGCAGCAGCAGGACTGACCGGGCCGTGGTCTAGATCACCGTCGAGGGCTGGGCGTACCGTGGTCGTCGACGAAGGGTGACGGCGAAGTCATGACGACCGAAGAACGCACCGGCTTACGGCGGTTCCTGAACCGGTTGACGGCGACCGACTCGGAGCTCGACGCGGAGGAGTTGCAGCGGGACAGTGCCAAGTGCGGCGCCGTTCCCGCCGGCGACTGCCGCCGGGGTCAGGTCGTCTCGGTTTCCGGGCGTTTGCGCACTGTGGCGTACACTCCACGCACCAACCTGCCGACGCTGGAGGCTGACCTCTATGACGGCAGTGACGTGGTCACGCTGGTCTTCCTGGGGCGCCGGTCCATCGCCGGCATCGAACCGGGGCGTCAGCTCACCGCGCGAGGCCGGATCGCGATCCGGGACGACCGCAAGGTGATCTACAACCCCTACTACGAGCTGGAGGCGCCCCGGTGAGTGGCACCGAGCCACGCCACGTCGCGCACGAGTCGGTTGAGGAGCGTCTCTCCGAGGCGCTCGGTGCGGCCGAGGAGAAGCTCGCCGCGGAGATCATCGCGGAGCAGGATCTCCACGAGGTGAAGAAGCAGCCCGACGACGAGGACGAGCTCCCGTCGATGAGCGAGCAGATCGCCGAGCAGCTCGGTGGGGTGCGCGGGCTCATCGAGTCGAGTGTCCCGGTCCTCGCGTTCGTCCTGCTCAACGTGATCCTCAGCCTTGAGGTGCTGGGCCTGGAGAAGCGTGCGGCGCTGCTCTGGGCGATCGTCGGCTCGGTCGGTTCGGCGCTCGCCATCGGTGGTGTCCGGCTGGTTCGCAAGCAGCCGGTCCGGCACGCGGTGAACGGCCTGTTCGGTATCGCGCTCGGCGCCTGGCTGGCCTGGCGGACCGGCGACGCGAAGAACTTCTACCTGCCCGGCATCCTGCTCACCTTCGGCCAGTCCGCGGTGCTGCTGCTGTCGGTGGCGTTCCGGAAACCGCTCATCGGTTACGCCTGGGGCATCATGGCCAACAAGGGCCGGCAGGACTGGTTCGGTAACAGCCGGTTGTTCCGGACCTTCCAGTGGCTGACCGTGCTCTGGGCGGTGTCGCTCAGCGTCCGGGCCGGCATCCAGGCGTACCTCTACTGGCTCGGTGAGGCGAACGCGATCGGGGTCGTCCGGATCCTGGTGAGCTGGCCGATCTACGCCGCCACGTTCGCCTTCACGATCTGGGCCGTCCACCGGGTGACGGCGGCACAGAAGAGCGAAGCCTAGGTCCTGTGTGGCAGTCCCCGCGGGGCTGCCACACGACACCTAGACGGAACCGAGGACCACGGCGCGGACCTGGTCCTCGACCTCCGCGGTGCACACGAAGATCAGCTCGTCGCCGGCCTCCAGCGGGTCGTCCGGGGTCGGCACCAGCACCCGCTTGCCGCGCAGGATGGCGACCAGGGCGGAGTCCCGGGGCATCGGCACCGAGCGGACCGGCTGACCCTCGTACGGCGCGTTCTTCGGCAGGGTGATCTCCACCAGGTTCGCCTCGCCCTGCCGGAACGTCATCAGCCGGACCAGGTCGCCGACTGTCACCGCCTCCTCGACCAGTGCGGCCATCAGGCGCGGCTTGCTGACCGCGACGTCGACCCCCCACTGCTCGGTGAACAGCCACTCGTTCTCGGCCCGGTTCACCCGGGACACCACCCGGGGCACCGCGAACTCGGTCTTGGCCAGCAACGACACCACCAGGTTGGCCTTGTCGTCGCCGGTGGCCGCCACCACCACGTCACAGCCGGCCAGGTCGGACTCCTCCAGGCTGCTCACCTCGCAGGCGTCGGCGAGCACCCAGCTGGCCTCCGGCACCCGCTCCGGGCAGAACTGCCGGGGGTGCCGCTCGATGAGCATCACCTCGTGACCGTTCCCGATCAGTTCCTGGGCGATCGACCGGCCCACGTTGCCGGCTCCCGCGATGGCGATGCGCACCCGTCAGTTCCCTTCCTTGTCAGCACCCTGGGCGATGTCCAGCACCTGGTCCACGATCTCGTCGGTGACCAGCATGTACACCTGGTCGCCGTCCTGCAGCACGGTGGACGGCTGGGCCAGGGTGCCCAGGCCGAAGCGGGACAGGTACGCCATCCGCGCCCCGGTCCGGTCCTCCAGCGACTTCACCGTCCGGCCGATCCAGTCCCGGTGCAGCGGCGTCTCCACGATGCTGACCACACTCGTCGGGTCCCGGAACACCTCGACCCGCTCGTCCGGCACCAGGAACCGGAACATCCGCTCGGAGGCCCAGCGGATCGTCGCGATCGTCGGGATGCCCAGCCGCTCGTAGACGGCGGCACGCCGGGAGTCGTAGATCCGGGCCACCACCCGGGAGACACCGAACGTCTCACGGGCCAGCCGGGCCGAGATGATGTTGGAGTTGTCGCCGCTGGAGACCGCGGCGAACGCGTCGGCCCGCTCGACCCCGGCGGCCTGCAGCACGTCCCGGTCGAAGCCGACACCGTTCACCGTGAGGCCGCCGAAGTTGTCGCCGAGCCGGCGGAAGGCGTCGGCGTCCCGGTCGATCACCGCGACCTGATGACCTTGGGAGTCGAGTTTCTGGGCGAGCGTGGAACCGAGCCGCCCGCAACCCATGATGACCACGTGCACGGTTCGTACCCTCCCGAATCTCCTCCGACTGATGTGAGCCTGCCATGCCCTACTGAGCGGCGCTGTCCGGGGCCGTACGCTTGGCACTCGTGGCAAGTACCACTTCTCTGGCCAAGCGGCTCCTGCTCGGCAGGCCGTTCCGTTCCGACAAGCTGCAACACACCCTCTTGCCGAAGCGGATCGCCCTGCCGGTCTTCGCGAGCGACGCGCTCTCCAGCGTGGCGTACGCACCCGACGAGATCCTGCTGACGCTCTCGATCGCCGGTGCGGCCGCCTACGTCTTCTCCCCGTGGGTGACCCTTGCGGTCGCGGTGGTGATGGTGACGGTGGTCGCCAGCTACCGGCAGACGGTGCACGCCTACCCGTCCGGCGGCGGTGACTACGAGGTGGCGACCGTCAACATCGGGCCGCGGGCCGGGCTCAGTGTGGCGAGCGCGCTCCTGGTCGACTACATCCTCACCGTGGCGGTGTCGATCTCGTCGGGGGTGAGCAACCTCGGCTCGGTGATCCCCTGGGTGGCCGAACACAAGGTGATCATCGCGATCGTGGCGATCGTGCTGCTCAGCTCGCTGAACCTGCGCGGGCTGCGGGAGTCGGGTGCGGCCTTCGCAGCGCCCACCTATCTGTTCATCATCGTCATCGTCGGGATGGTCCTGACCGGCCTGGTCCGGGTCTTCATCCTCGGCGAGGACCTGCGGGCGCCCAGTGCGGCCCTGACGATCGTGCCCGAGGTGGACCCGATCAGTCAGGCGATGTTCGCGTTCATCCTGTTGCGGACGTTCTCCTCCGGCTGCGCGGCGCTGACCGGGGTCGAGGCGATCTCCAACGGGGTGCCCGCGTTCAAGAAGCCGAAGAGCAAGAACGCGGCGACCACCCTGCTCTGGCTCGGCGGCCTGTCGGTCGTGATGCTCTACGGCATCGTGCTGCTGGCCCAGGCGACGCACCTCAAGTTCGTCGAGAACCCGATCGCCCAGATCGTCCCGAACGCCGCTTCCGATGGGTACGTCCAGAAGACCGTCACCACCCAGCTCGCCGAGACCGTCTTCGGCAGCGGGTCGATGCTGCTCTACCTGGTCGGCGCGGTCACCGCCCTGATCCTGTTCCTGGCTGCGAACACCGCCTTCAACGGTTTCCCGGTGCTCGGCTCGATCCTCGCCCAGGACCGCTATCTGCCCCGGCAACTGCACAACCGCGGCGACCGGCTGGCGTTCAGCAACGGCATCCTGTTCCTCGCGGTCGCCGCCATCGTGCTGATCATCGCCTTCGAGGCCGAGGTCACCAAGCTGATCCAGCTCTACATCGTGGGCGTCTTCGTGTCGTTCACCCTCTCCCAGCTCGGCATGATCCGGCACTGGAACCGGCTGCTGCGGACCCAGCGCGACCCGGTTCGGCGCCGCCGGATGATCCGGTCCCGGGCGATCAACACGTTCGGCATGTGCCTGACCGGCGCCGTCCTGGTCGTCGTCCTGATCACCAAGTTCCTGCTCGGCGCGTGGATCGCGATCGCCGCGATGGTCGTCATCTACGGGCTGATGGTCGCCATCCACCGGCACTACACCCGGGTCGCCGAGGAACTCCAGCCCACCGACGAACGCCCCGTCCTGCCCTCCCGTAACCACGCGATCGTATTGGTCAGCAAGGTGCACCAGCCGACCCTGCGGGCGCTCGCCTACGCGCAGGCGACCCGGCCGGACAGCCTCACCGCTGTCACCGTCAACGTCGACGACAACGACACCCGGGCCATCCAGGCCGAGTGGGAACGCCGCCAGCTGCCGGTGCCGCTGACCATCGTCGACTCGCCGTACCGGGAGATCACCCGGCCGATTCTGGACTTCGTGAAGAACACCCGGCGCGCCTCACCGCGCGACGTGGTCACCGTCTTCGTCCCGGAGTACGTGGTCGGCCGCTGGTGGGAGAACCTGCTGCACAACCAGAGCGCGCTGCGGATCAAGGGCCGCCTGCTCTTCGAGAACGGCGTGATGGTCACCAGCGTGCCCTGGCAACTGCGCTCCAGCCAGGACCGTGACCTGGACCGCCTGGACCGGGTGCTCAGCCGCGCCCCCGCCCGTGGCCCGCGCAGCCACGGCACCGACACCGGAGACGATGACCAGTCATGACCGCCCCGATCGAACTCCTCGGTGACGACCTGGTCGAAGGAGACCGTGTCGAGGTCACCGTGGGAGCCCCCGCACACGGCGGGCACTGCGTGGCCCGGATCGGCGGCCCCGGCGGCCGGGTGGTCTTCGTCCGGCACGCCCTGCCCGGTGAACGGATCACCGCCGAGATCACCGAACTGCACCGCGGATACCTGCGGGCCGACGCCGTCGAGATCCACGAGGCGTCGCCGGACCGGGTCACCCCGCCGTGCGCCTACGCCCATCCCGGCGGTTGCGGTGGCTGCGACCTGCAGCACGCCTCCGGCGATGCGCAGCTGCGCTGGAAGACGGCGGTGGTCCGGGAGCAGTTGACCCGCCTGGCCGGCCTCACCCCGGAGGAGCAGGACCGGATCTTCGTACGGGTGGAGCCGCTCCCGCCCCGTCCCGCCGGCACAGTCTCGCCGGCCGGCGGTGCGTTCTCCGCCGGTTCCGGGGCCGGCCCGGGCTCGGTTGCCGGGGAGGCCGACGGCTACGACGACCCGGAGCGGCTGCTCGGGTGGCGCAGCCGGGTGCGGTACGCGATCGACGCGGCGGGACGCCCCGGGCTGCTCCAGCATCGTTCCCACCAGGTGGTGCCGATCGACCGTTGTGTGATCGCCCACCCGGGTGTCCAGGACCTGGACGTGCTCGACAACGACTGGCCCACCGTGGACGCGGTGCAGGCGGTGGCCACCACCGGCGGGGACGTGACAGTGCTGGCCCGGCCGTCCGGGTCGACCGCGCCCCAGCCCGGCGACGAGCTGAGCGAGGCCACCGAGTCCGGGCTGATCCGCCTGGCCGGCCCGGCCCAGGTGACCGAACTGGCCGCCGGCCGGGTCTGGCGGGTCCCGCCGCAGGGCTTCTGGCAGGTGCACCCGGCTGCCGCCGACACCCTGATCGGGACGGTTCTGGACATGCTGCGGCCGGAGCCGGGCGAGGTGTCCTGGGACCTGTACGGCGGAGCCGGCCTGTTCGCCGCGGCCCTCGCCGAGCGGACCGGTGCCCGGACGACAGTCGTCGAATCCTCGCCGACCGGGGTGGCCGCCGCCCGCGCCAACCTGGCCGACCTGCCCGTCGCCGAGATCGTCGAGGCCCGGGTGGATCTGGCGCTGGCTCGCCGCCGGGTGACCGCCCCGGTCGACCTGGTGGTCCTCGATCCGCCCCGGGCCGGAGCCGGCGCCCGGGTGGTCCGCTCGATCGCCGCCGCGAAACCCCGCGCGATCGCCTACGTGGCGTGCGACCCGGCCGCCTTGGCCCGGGATCTGAAGACGTTCCGCGCCGAGGGCTGGCGGGTCGAGAAGCTCCGGGCCTTCGACTGTTTCCCGATGACCCAGCACGTCGAATGCGTGGCCCTGCTGCTTCCGGCCTGACCCCCCGTCACGCGGGGTCGGCAGTGGCGGTGCGTGGCGCATTCGGCCCGGCGGCCGCGAGAAGGCCTTGCGCCGCGCCTACCTTGCGGGTAGGCACGGGGCTCTGGGTAGGCGTACCGGAGAAGTGGGTTTAGGGGTTTGCTCGCTCGGCGGCGGCCACCGCGTTGCGGAAGAGCATCGCCACCGTCGTCGGGCCGACGCCGCCGACCCGGGGGGTGATGGCTCCGGCCACTTCGGCGCAGGATTCGTCGACGTCGGGGAGCAGGCGGCGGCCCTCGTAGCGGACGCCGGCGCCGATGACGACCGAGCCGGGCTTGACGTGTTCCGGCTGGATGATGCCGGGGACGCCGACGGCGGCGATCAGGATGTCGGCGCGCTGGGCGTAGCGGGGCCAGTCCTGGACGCCGGTGTGCACGACGGTGACCGCGGCGTTGGCGGTGGGGCGTTTCTGGGCCAGCAGCATGGCGAGGGGGCGGCCGAGGGTGGCGCCGCGGCCGAGGATGACGACCTCGCGGCCGGAGACCTCGACACCGTGGAAGGCGAGCAGCGCCTCGATGCCGGCCGGGGTGCAGGGCAGCGGGCCGGGCAGGCCGACGGCGAGGCGGCCCATGTTGAGCGGGTGCATGCCGTCGACGTCCTTGTCGGGGTCGAGGGTCTGCAGGGCGGCGTCGTAGTCCAGGTGAGCCGGGATCGGGTACTGGATGAGGACGCCGTGCACGTTCTTGTCGTCGTTGTAGCCGGCGATGACCTTGAGCAGGTCGGCCTGGGTGACGTCGCCGCCCAGGTGCTCGTGCGGGGACTCGAAGCCCAGCTCGGCGGCCTGTTTCTGCTTGATCCGGATGTAGCCGGCGCTGGCGTCGTCGTCGCCGACCAGGATGGTGGCCAGACTCGGGTTGACGCCACGGGACTTCAGCGCGGTGACCCGCTCGCGGACGTCGGCCAGAACCGACTCGGCGACGGGGGCGCCAGGAAGAAGACGAGCAGTGGACATGCGTATCTCTCCTCAGGCGGGAGCCCAGGCGGTCGACTCCACGTGACTAGCTCCCCGATGGTTCGACCATCCCTGTGCCGCCAGTCGCTGCGTCACTCCAGGATGCCGGACGGCCCGATTCCCCGGCCGGGCGGGGTGGTGAACGGGCCGGGTAGGGGATGTACCAATTGTGTGGAGGATTGGTGACGGTCCGTTCGCTCGTCTCGCGCCCATGCGCCTCACGGATAGACTCTCCTCTCATGAGCGACTCCCCCTCGACCCCGGCCGGTCTGCTGCCCAGCATCACCAGCCCCGGTGATCTGAAGCGACTGTCCGCGGAGCAGCTGACCCTGCTCGCGGCCGAGATCCGTGACTTCCTCGTGGCCAAGGTGTCGCGGACCGGGGGCCACCTCGGTCCGAACCTGGGTGTGGTCGAGACCACCCTGGCGATGCACCGGGTGTTCGACTCCCCACGCGACAAGATCCTCTTCGACACCGGCCACCAGTCGTACGTGCACAAGATGCTCACCGGCCGGCAGGACGGTTTCGACCTGCTCCGCCAGCGGGGTGGCCTGACCGGCTACCCGAGCCAGGCGGAGAGCGAGCACGACCTGATCGAGAACTCGCACGCCTCCACCGCCCTGTCCTACGCCGACGGCCTGGCCAAGGCGTTCGCGCTGCGCGGCGAGGACCGGCACGTGGTCGCGGTCGTCGGCGACGGCGCGCTGACCGGCGGCATGTGCTGGGAGGCGCTCAACAACATCGCCGCCACGAAGAACCGCCTGGTGATCGTGGTCAACGACAACGGCCGGTCGTACGCGCCGACCATCGGCGGCCTCGCCGACCACCTCTCCACGCTGCGCCTCAACCCGGGTTACGAGAAGGTGCTCGACCTGGTCAAGGACGCGCTGGGCCAGACCCCGGTGGTGGGCAAGCCGGTCTTCGAGGTGCTGCACGCGGTCAAGCGGGGCATCAAGGACGCGATCAGCCCGCAGCCGATGTTCGAGGACCTGGGCCTGAAGTACATCGGCCCGGTCGACGGCCACGACCAGCAGGCGATGGAGTCGGCGCTGCGCCGGGCCAAGGGCTTCAACGCGCCGGTGATCGTGCACGCGGTGACCCGCAAGGGCTACGGCTACCGCCCCGCCGAGACGGACGAGGCGGACTGCTGGCACAGCCCGAGCGCGTTCGACGTGGAGACCGGCAAGATGGTGTCCTCGTCCGCGCTGAAGTGGACCAAGGTGTTCGCCGAGGAGCTGGTCGCGATCGCCGACGACCGGCCGGACGTGGTCGGGATCACCGCCGCGATGGCCGAGCCGACCGGGATCGCCGCGCTGGCCACGAAGTACCCGGAGCGGACGTACGACGTGGGCATCGCCGAGCAGCACGCGGCGACCAGCGCGGCCGGTCTCGCCATGGGCGGGCTGCACCCGGTGGTGGCGGTCTACGCGACCTTCCTGAACCGGGCCTTCGACCAGGTGCTGCTGGACGTGGCGATGCACCGGCTGCCGGTGACGTTCGTGCTGGACCGGGCCGGGATCACCGGGCCGGACGGGCCGAGCCACTACGGCATGTGGGACATGAGCGTCTTCGGTGTGGTCCCGGGCATGCGGATCGCCGCCCCGCGGGACGCCGCCACCCTGCGCGAGGAGCTGCGGGAGGCGGTGGCCGTCGAGGACGGGCCGACGATCGTGCGGTTCCCGACCGGTGCGGTCCCGTCCGACATCCCGGCGCTGCGCCGGGTGGGCCAGATCGACGTGCTGCGCGAAGACGAGCGGAAGGACGTGCTGCTGGTCGGCGTGGGCTCGTTCGCCGGGCTGGCGCTGGACGCGGCGGAGCGGATCGCCGAGCAGGGTTACGGCGTGACGGTCGTCGACCCGCGCTGGGTCCGCCCGGTGCCGATCGAGCTGACCGGCCTGGCCGCCCAGCACCGCCTGGTGGTCACGCTGGAGGACGGTGTGCGGGCCGGTGGTGTCGGTGACGCGGTGGCGAGTGCGCTGCGGGACGCCGGGGTGACCACGCCGTTGCGGGACTTCGGTGTGCCCGCCGAGTTCCACCCGCACGGCACCCGCGCGCAGATCCTGACCGACCTGGGGCTGACCCCGCAGGACGTGGCCCGGGAGGTCACCGCCACGGTGTCCCGTTTGGAGCCGGGCGCCGTTCACGTCTGAGGCACTGGGCGGTTCGTTACGCAACCGTTACCCTTTGGGGGATGGGAGCGGACAGCACCGTCATCATCGACCTCGGTCTGGACCGGGGCGAGCCGGAGACCTACGTCCGGCCGGGGCGGCGCACCACGCCGCTCTGGTTCGGGCCGGCCCTGCTCGCCGCGCTGCTCCTGTTCACCGCCACCGGCTCGGCACCGCCACCCGGCCCGCCGCTGACCGCGCTGCTGCGCCTCCCGATCGGGCCCGGTGATCCGTTCACCACCAGCGGCGACCGGCTGCTGGTCCAGACGGCGGGCACGCTGAGCGCCTACGACCTGGAGTCCGGCGACCGTGAGTGGCAGGTCGCCCAGGAGATCCCGGTCTATCGGCTGCGTACGGGTGGTGGGGTGCTGCTGCTGCGCCCGTGGGGGCCGGGCCGGGCCGAGCCGGGCACCACGGCGGTCACGATCAGCACCGGGGAGCGGCGCTGGCACAACACTCGCAACGTGGTCTCCTTTCCCGGGACCGGCCTGATGGTGGCGGTCGAAGGGGTACGCAGCATCTACGGCAGCGGCCGCCGGGTGGAGAAGTGGGTCGAGGTCCTCGACCCGCCGACCGGGTTCGCCCGCTGGCGGCTGTGGGTGCCGTCGACTGCGGTGCTGGTCGGGATCCCCGGCCGGGCCGACGGACCGGCCCGGATGATGCTGGTCCGCGACGATCTGACCGCGCAGCTCTACGATGCCGGTAGCGGTGCCCTGCTGGCCGAGCGGCGGTTGCCGTCGGCCGACTACGACCCGGAGAACCCGGTGGTGGCCGGTGGGGTGGTGCTGCTCCGGCATCCGGGGCCGTCCGGGATGGAGATGTCCGCCTACGACCCGGAGACGCTGCAGCCGCTGTGGAACAGGACGGCCGCCGGTGCCCGGGAGATCCAGGCGTGCGGGCGGCTTGCCTGTGTGATCGGGCAGGACGGGGTCCGGATGATCGACCCCGCCACCGGGGGCGTGCTCTGGCACCGGCCGGGCTGGCGCACCGTGGAGGAGGCCGGTGGGCATCTGGTGGCGTACGCGGACGGCCCGGACTCCCCGGCCGGGGTGGTCCACCCGGAGACCGGCGAGGTGCTGATCGACCTGACCGGCTGGCGCCCGGTGCCCGGCAGCACCGCCGACGGTGACCTGCTGGTGCTCCGGGAGATCGGTCCCGGTCCGCGTACCATGGTTGCGGTCACGTCTGCGGGACATGCCGCCCCGCACCTGTTCGCCGAGCTTCCGGCCGGCACGGGGGAGTGTCAGAGCCTTCCGGAGCGGCTGATCTGCCGGTCGATGTACGGCGAGCTGATCGTCTGGGCGTACGGTTCCGGGACCTGACGCCGACACCCGGGAGGGCCGTGACGTGACGCTGATCGAACTGGATCGCGATACTCCGCTCGACCCCGTCGCCGGTCGGCCGCCGCCGCGTCTCTACCGGCCGCTGGGGCTGCTGGTCGCACTGGTGCTGGCGGTGTTGCCGGGTGGCGCGGCCCCGCACTCCGGCTCACTCTGGCGGTACCTGGGGGTGATCCCGCCCACGGCCGGGGTGGAGACCCCGATCCAGCTCGCCGGCGGGCACCTGTTCACCGTCGCACCGGCCGGCGCCCGGCGGATCCTGACCGCTTGGACGCTGGAGCCGGCACCGGCTCGGCTGTGGAGCGCCGACCTGCCGCCGAGTGTCGCCGCCGACCCGTCCAACGGTGCGTTCATCCCGGTCTGGGTGCGGCAGGCCGACGACGTGGTGCTCGTCACCGCGGGGATGTCGACGACCGCGATCGAGAGTGACAGCGGGCGGATCCGGTGGACCACCGGGGTCCGGATCACTGTGGGGGACGGCGGCACCGGCATGGTGGTGGACCGGATCTTCCGGCCCGGCACCGTCTACGACCAGGACTCCGGCGAGCCCGGGATGCTCTACTTCTCGGCCGACGGGCAGCCGCACACCGAACCCCCGATCCGGACCGAGGTACGCGGTGTCGACCTGGCGACCGGACGGACGCTGTGGACCGCCGGCCCGGCTGGATCGGTGCTCGCCGACCCGGTCCCCGGCGACCATCCGGCCGTGCTGATCACCGCCTCCGACCGGCTCACCCTGCACGACGCGCGGACCGGTGCGGTGCTGCACGAGACGGTGCTGCCGGAACGTTCCGGTGCCGGGCCGTCCACCAGCGACGTGCTCGGTGGTGTGGTGCTCGTCGGCTACGACGAGGCGGGGCTGCAGGCCGGGTACGACACGTCGACACTGCGCCTGCTCTGGACCCGGGACCTGCAGGCCGAGATGGACCCGCCGTCGTGTGCCGGGCTGCTCTGCGCCGGCAGCCGGGATTCGACGGAGGTGCTGGACCCGTCGACCGGCCGCCCGCTCTGGGCCCTGCCGTCGGCGGCGGACCTGGACGTCGCTGTCGGGCACGTGCTGCACAGCGATCCGTCCAGCGGTGCACCGGTGCGGCTGCACGACCCGGCGACCGGGGCGTCCTGGGTCGAGCTGACCGGCTGGACCGACGTGGTGGAGAGCTTCGCCGACGTGCTGGTGATGCGGCGTGCCGACCAGACCGGCGGGCAGGCGTTCGGGATCGTCCGG
Organism: Actinoplanes sp.; assembly: GCA_035562875.1. GTDB lineage: Bacteria > Actinomycetota > Actinomycetes > Mycobacteriales > Micromonosporaceae > Actinoplanes. Next base: position 17,779 of record DATMVU010000178.1, read on the forward strand.
CCGGGCCGGCCCGAGGTGCGCACGCTGGGGGTGGCCGATCTCGATGGACAGGAGTGCGGGGCCGACGACCGGTTCGTGGTCTGCCGGGACGTTCAGGGTCTGCGGATCTGGGCGTACCGCGTCTGAGCGCCGTCGGCGCGACAATGAGGTGGTGCGTGAGGCGGTGATCGACCTCGGTGAGGTTCCGTCCGGCGAGCCGGGCGGACCGGAGCCGGTCCGGCCGCGCGGCTCCCTGCCGTACCGCTGGGTGCTGGGCCCGCTCGCGGTGATCCTGACCGTGGCCCTCGGCGGGGCCGGTGCGCCGCCCGCACCGCCGCCGGAACCGCTGACCCTGCCGATCACCCTGCGTGACTCGATCCGGGTGTCGGCCGGGCGGCTGCACGTGATCGGGCCGGGCGAGAAGACCGAGGGGCAGCAGCCGGGCCGCCGCCGGCTGCGCTACCCGATCAGTTC
>DATMVU010000179.1:0-24952 GCA_035562875.1 Actinoplanes sp.
GGAGGATGACACATCAGAGACCGGCCCGGCCAGGGACGGTGGGCTCCGCCTCGTGTTCCTCCAGGCGGCGGTGCACGGCCAGGGAGGCGAGCAGCAGCAGGCCCGGCGCGATGACGATCAGCGGGAGCAGCATCCAGCCGACGGCGACGGTGCCGAGCAGGGCCCCGGCCAGCAGGGCGCTGCCGGCCGGGTCGCCGATGGTGCCGCGGACCGCGGTCCGGATCGGGGCCGGGTCGTCCGGGGTCCAGGACGCGGCCAGCCGTACCACGGTGATCGCGCCGAGGACGGCGACGAGCAGGCCGGCCACGAAGGCCGGTGTCCCGGCCTGGCGGCCGGCGGTGAGGTTCCAGGCGAGCAGCGCGGCGAGGACCGGCAGGCCGACGCTCGCCGCGGGCAGCCGCCGGAACGCGGTCCGGAAGTCGTGCCACACCGCGGACCGGCCGCCGCCCTCGCCGTCGACGTGCCGGCGCAGGTGGCCGGCTCCGGCGACGGCGGCGGGCAGCGCGGTGACCACCCCCAGCGAGGCGACCGAGACCGCCACGCCGGTGATCAGGACTTCGCCGAAGAGCGCGAACCGCTGGTTCATCCCTTGAGTCCCTGGGTGGCGACGCCCTCGATCAGGTACCGCTGGAACACGAAGAAGATCAACATCACCGGGACCAGCGCCAGTACGGCCATCGCGATCTGCGCCCCGTAATCGGACGTGGTGGTCTGGTCGATGTACAGCCGCAGGGCCAGCGGCAGCGTGTACATGTCCGGTTTCTTCAGGTAGAGCAGTGGGCCGAGGAAGTCGTTCCAGCTCCAGATGAACGCGAAGATCGACGACGTGGCGATCGCGGGCCGCAGCAACGGCAGGATGATCGAGTAGAAGATCCGGCCGTGTCCGGCGCCGTCGACCTGGGCGGCCTCGTCGAGTTCCCGGGGCATGCTGCGGATGAACTGGACCATCAGGAACACGAAGAACGCGTCGGTGGCCAGGATCTTGCCGATCAGCAGCGGCGCCAGCGTGTTCACCAGCTGGGCCTTCTGGAACACGATGTACTGCGGGATCAGCATCACGTGCGCCGGCACCAGCATGGTCCCGATCATCAGGGCGAACCACAGGTCCCGGCCGGGGAACCGGATCCGGGCCAGGGCGTACGCGCTGACCGCGCTGGAGACCACGACGGTGAGCACCGACAGGATGGCGAGCACCATCGAGTTGGCGAAGAACTGCCAGAAGCTGATCCCGGCGATCCCGGACAGCGCGGTACGGAAGTTGTCCAGCGTGGGGGACGCGGTGAACGGGTTGGCGCTGCCGACGATCTGGCTCTTGTCCTTGAAGGACGAGGCGATGGTCCAGACCCCGGGGTAGAGGACCACCAGCAGGACCGCGAGCGAGCCGAGGTGGTAGCCGATGCTGCCGAGCCGGCCCTTCGGCTTGGGTGGCCGGGTCTCGGCCGGGGCGGTCGACGGTTCGGTGAGTACCGCGGTGCTCATGACTGGTCACCTCCGTAGTGGACCCACGACTTCGACGAACGGAACATGATCAGGGTCAGTACCGCCACCGCGATGGCCAGCAGCCAGGCCATCGCCGACGCGTACCCCATCTTGAGGTCGGCGAAGCCGCGGATGTAGAGGTAGAGCGTGTAGAACAGGGTGGAGCCCGCCGGGGAGCCGTTGCCACCGGAGATGACGTAGGCGGAGTTGAAGATCTGGAAGGCGTGGATCGTCTCCAGGATCAGGTTGAAGAAGAGCACCGGCGAGATCATCGGCAGCGTGATCTTGAAGAACCGCCGGGCCCGGCTCGCTCCGTCGACCAGCGCCGCCTCGTGGATCTCGGCCGGGACCTGCTTGAGGCCGGCCAGGAAGATGACCATCGGGGCGCCGAACTGCCAGACCGACAGCAGCACCAGCATCGGCATCGACAGCGACGGGTTGCCGACCCAGCCGCCCGAGTTCCAGCCGAAGAACTGCCCGATGTTGTCGACCGCGCCGTCCGTACCGAAGAGGGCCTTCCAGACGATCGCGATGGAGACGCTGGCGCCGATCAGCGACGGGGCGTAGAAGGCCGAGCGGTAGAAGCCCTGCCCCTTGCGCTTGCCGTTGAGCAGGACCGCGACGGCGAGCGCCGCGGCCAGTTTGAGCGGGGTGGCCAGCAGCACGTAGCCGAGGGTGACCCAGACCGAGTGCCGGAACCGCTCGTCGGCGAAGAGCTTGGTGTAGTTCTCGAAGCCGACCCACTCCGGGTTGCTGAACAGGTCGTACTCGGTGAACGACAGGTACAGCGAGGCGACCATCGGCCCGGCGGTGAGCAGGAAGAAACCGAGGAGCCACGGAGACAGGAAGGTGTAGCCGGCAGCGGTCTCCCGCCGCCGGCGCGCCTTGACGATGGTGGGTGCGGTCACGATTACTGCTCGAGCGCGTCGGCGGCGTTGGCGAACCAGCGTTTGGCGGCGTCGGCCGGGGTCGCCTTGCCGTAGTTGATCTCCTCAGAGATGGTCAGGAAGTCGGTCTCGATGGTGCCGAAGCCCTCCGGCAGCGCGCCCTGCGAGGTGCCGACCGACGACTTGATGCTCTCCTCGTAGGCGAGCACGGCGGCGTCGGTGCCGGTGGCGCCGATCGCGTCCCGCTGCGCCTTGGTGACCGGCACACCCTTCGAGGTGCCGAAGATCTTGCCGGCCTCGGGGCTGTTGATCAGGAAGTCGATGAGCTTGACCGACTGCTTCGGGAACTTGGAGTTCTGCGAGACCGCGAGCAGCATGGCGGCCTTGTAGAACAGGCCGCTGGTGCCGGTGTCGGTGGGGAGGGTGAGCTGCTTGAACTCGCCCTTGCCACCGGAGTCGCCGATGATGCCGGCGATCTGGTTGTCCCAGCTGAACTCGGAGGCGGTCAGGCTCTTGGCGAACGGCGAGACCGGCTTGAGGGCGGTGACCTCCTTGGCCGGGATCAGCTCGGTGGCCCGCAGCGGGGTGGTGGACTCCCACCAGGCGGTCAGGTCGGCCTCGGTGAAGTTGAGCTTGTTGCCGGTGAACGGCTCCTTGCCCTGCTGCCGCAGGTAGTGCAGGAAGATCCAGAAGACGCTGGTGTAGTCGCCGGAGCCGTAGACCTTCTTGGCCGCGCCCTTGGCCGACACGTCCTTGATGAACTGCTGGTACTGCGCCCAGGTCAGCGGCGCCTTCGGCTCGGCGACGCCGAGTTCCTTCAGCAGGGCCGCGTTGTAGTTCAGGGTGAACGCGTTGGTGCCGGTGGGGATGGCGAAGGTGCCGTCCTCGTACTTGCCGGCCGGCAGCAGGTTCTGGTCGATGCCGCTGACGTTCAGGCCGCTGCCCAGTTCGTCGTCGAGCTTGAGGAGCTGACGGGTGCGGGCGTACTTCGCGAGGTAGGCCAGGTCCATCTGGACCACGTCGGGGAGGCTGGAGCTGGCGGCCTCGGTGGAGCGCTGCTGCCAGTAGACGTCCCACGCGGCGAACGAGGTCTGCACCTTGATCGTCGGGTTCTGGGTCTGGAACAGATCGATGGCTTGTTTGTACTTGTTGGCGCGGTCGTCGTTGCCCCAGAAGGCGAAGTTCAGCGTGGCCGCTCCGGTGCCGTCGTCGACGTCCTCTCCGCCGCCACAGGCGGACAGGATCGGGGCCGCCGCGCCGAACGCACCGAGCATGAGAAGTTGACGCCTATTCACCATCGTGTACTCCCAAGGTCTTGGATCGATTCAAGGGGGGAACCTGGCAAGCGCTTTCCTGCACTGCGCTCACCTAGGTGAGCGGCGGTTTGTATCGTTACACGGAAGTGGCGCGGGACACAATGCGCCGTCGGCAACCCAGAGGTAACGAACCGGCAATACCGCGGTCAGCGCGCGGTGGACTCCCGGGCGATCACGGTGAACCGGCTGACGAACTCCTCATGACCCTCAACACCGTCGATGCGACGGGCCAGCAGATCGACCGCACGCCCGGCCATCGCGGCGTGATCCGGATCGACCGTGGAGAGCGACGGCACCAGGAAACGGCCCTCCGCGATGTTGTCGAAACCGATCACCTTCACGTCCGCCGGCACCCGGACACCCCGATCGGCGAACGCCCGCAACGCCCCGAACCCGGCCGTGTCGGTCAGGCAGAACAGGCCGTCGAAGGCGAGGCCGCCGGACACCATCGTGTGCACCCGCTCGGCGGCGGCGCCCATGGTCATCGTGTCCATCCGCTGGACCAGGACCGGGTCGTACGGCAGACCGGCGTCCTGAAGGGCCGACCGGTAACCGGCCAGCCGCAGCTCGGACACGCTGACGTCGCGCGTCTCGGCACCGGTCAGCATGGCGATCCGCCGGCAGCCCCGGTCGATCAGGTGCCGGACGGCGGCTCGGGCGCCGTCCACGTTGGGCATCGCGACGTGGTCCACCGGGCCGTTGAAGATCCGCTCGCCGAGGATCACCACCGGGTACGCCACCCGCAGGCGCCCGGCGTCGGGGGCGCCCATCCCGACCGTGCTCAGGATCAGCCCGTCGTACATCCGGTTGCGCGACTGCGCCAGCACGGCCAGTTCGCTCTCCCGGGACGCACCGGTCTGCTCGATGCTCACCCGCAGGTCACGGCGCTGCGCGGCGTCGATGACGGCGGCCGCGAACTGGGCGAAGTACGGCCTGTCGATCTCCGGCACGGCCAGGCCGATCACCCCGGTCCGGCCCCGGCGCAGGTTGCGGGCGGCGACGTTGACCCGGTAGTCCAAGTCCGCCATCGCGGCGAGCACCTTCGTCCGGGTGGACTCCCGCACGTGCGGGTGGCCGTTGATCACGTTGGACACGGTCATCGGTGAGACACCGGCGGCCCGTGCCACGTCCGCGATCGTCGGCACCGGTCAGTCCGGCAACAGTGGACCGTGCAGGACCTCGTCGCGGTCGCAGACGAGGGTGCCACCGGCGACGGCGAGCCGGGCGACGTGGATCGACGAGCGGCGCCCGTCCGGTTCGTGGGTGAAGTAGAAGATCAACGCGTCGTCCCCGCGCACCACCACGTCGGCGTGCTGCCCGGTGGGCGTGCCCGCGAGCAGCAGCCCCTGCGGCTCCCAGTGCTCCAGGTCGTCGGAGCGGTGCACCCGCTGGCCCTGCCACTCGTCGACGATCATCCAGTGCACCCCGCCGAGGGTGAAGACGTTCGGCCCCTCGTGCGGCCGGCCGTCCACCGCCAGGCCGTGCACCCGCCACTCGTACAGGTCGTCACTGTCGGCGGCCCAGGTGTGGCAGTCGTCGGCCTCGTCCTTGAACCACATCCGGTACCCGCCGCCGGGCAGCGGGAGCACGCAGGCGTCGATGACGTACTCCGACGACAGATCGAGCGTCGACCGGTAGGTCCAGGTCAGCAGGTCCGGGCTGGTGTAGTGCCGGATGTGCCGCTCGTGACCGGGCCACTGCTCGGGCACACCACGGACCACCGACAGATACATGTGGTACGTCTCGCCGTCGTCGACGATCTCCGGCGCCCAGTAGGTGTGCCGCCCCCACTCGATGTCCAGCCCCTCGATGACACCCCGGTAGAGCCAGGTGGCCCCGCCGTCGGTGGACGAGGCGACACCCAGGTCGGTGCCGTGGACCCAACTGAACCCGGGCAGATCGGGCACGTTGGCCCGCCGGTTCGTGTAGATCATCCACCAGGTGTCCTCCGCCCGGTTGAAGACCAGCACCGGATCGGCGGCACCGTCGAAGACCGGGTCACGGAAGAGCGGACGGCGAATCGGCTGCACAACGGCATTGTATCGATACAAGGTTCAGGCCCGCGACACCGTACCGGCGAAGGACGGCAGCCATGCAGCCAGGTCGTCGGCGGGCATCGGCCGGGCGTACAGGAAGCCCTGCGCCAGGTGATAGCCGAGACCGGCGAGACGGGCCTCCTGCTCCGGCGTCTCGATGCCCTCGGCGACCGCCTCGATGCCGAGCGTCAGAGCGAGCTGGATCACCGCCTCCGGGATCGCGTCCGGCCCGGTCACGAACGAACGGTCCAGTTTGATCTGATCGACCGGGCAGTTCGCCAGCGCACTGAGGGTCGCCGAGCCGGTACCGAAGTCGTCCAGCGACAGCCGGACCCCGAGTTCCCGCAGACCGGTCAGGTTCTGCGCGGTGGCGCCCCCACCGATGGCGGTGCTCTCGGTGATCTCGGCACACAACCGGCCGGCGGGCAGCCCCGACGACCGCAGAGCCGCGGCCACCTCCTGGGCGAACCCCTCCTCCCGCAACTGGGCCGCCGAGACGTTCACCGCCACGGTGCCGGGCGCGGCGTCCCCGTGGGTGCCGATCCACGCCGCCGCCTGCCGGACCGCCTCCCGCAGTACCCAGGCGCCGAGCGGGACGATCAGGCCGGTCTCCTCGGCCAGCGGGATGAACTCGCCCGGACCGACCAGACCGTGGTCCGGGTGCTGCCAGCGGACCAGCGCCTCCACCCCGGACAGCCGGCCGTCGGCCAGCGAGACCACCGGCTGGTAGTGCAGCACGAGCTGACCCTCCTCGATCGCGGTGCGCAGCGGGCCGACCGGATCGTGCCGGCGCTGGATGCTCATCCCGTCGCTCCAGCGGACGTGACCGCCCTCGCCGCGCAGCTTCGCCGCGTACATCGCGATGTCGGCGCGGTGCAGCAGCTCGTCCACGTCGCTGCTGGCGTCGGCCACCCCGAAACTGGCCCGTACCGAGATCAGCCGCTCGTGCACCGGCACCGGGATCAGCAGGGCCTCGGTGATCCGTACCAGGACCCGGTCCACCGGGTCGCCGACCAGCCCGTCGAACAGGATGGCGAACTCGTCACCGCCGAGCCGGGCCACCGTGTCGGTGTTCCGCACGTTCGCGCTCATCCGGTCGGCCACCGCGATGAGCAGCGCGTCCCCGGCGGCATGGCCCAGGGTGTCGTTGACGTCCTTGAAACCGTCCAGGTCGACGAGCACGATGCTGAACGCCCCGCCCCCGGCGACCGCCGCCTCCACCCGCTCGGTGAACAGCACCCGGTTGGCGAGCCCGGTCAGTGCGTCATGGGTCGCCTCGTGACTCAGTTTCTCCTGCACCAGTGTCGTCTCGGTGACGTCCCGGCTGTTGGTGAGGACACCGCCGACACTCGGCTCGTGCAGCAGGTTCGTGGTGGCGATCTCGATCCAGCGCTGCTCGCCCGCACTGTTCGTCACCCGGATCCGGCAGGTCGCCGAGGCCCCCGGCGCACTCAGCGTCTTCGCCCAGCAGTCCCGCAGCCCCTCGATGTCGTCCACGTGGGCCCAGTCGGAGACCAGTGTGCCGACCGCCGCCGACGCGTCCAGGCCCAGCACCCGTTTGATCGCCGGGCTGCAGTAGATGACCCGGCCGTCCGGCTCGGAGATCGAGATGATGTCGGACGAGTTCTGCACCAGCAGCTTGAACCGTTCCTGGAGCACCTCGTTCTCCCGCGCCGCGACCAGCTGCCGGGCCACCACCAGCGCCGTCAGCAGCACCGCGCCGATGGTCACCAGCATCAGATCGCCGTCGTCCCGGTGCACGTGGGCGAGCAGCAGCACGTCAACGGCGACGACTGAGGCGTACGGCAGACCCCGGCGCCAGACCCGTGGCAACTCGGACCCGGTGTGCCGATCGTCGAGGAGCTGGAAGCACGCACAGAGCCCGAGGGCCAGGTTGGCGACGACCGGCACGAGCATCAGGGCGGGATCGTCGGCACCCCAGCCCAGCAGCAGCATGGACAGCGGTGACACCAGTCCGCCGGTGCACGCGGCCACTCCGATGGCGGCCAGCGCCCGCGGCGGCAGCAGCCCACCGGCAAGAGTGAGACGGGCCACCAGGAAGACGCCGATCGCTCCGGTGACCAGGATCGCCAGGGTCTGCGGCGGAATCGTCCGGCCCGGTGCCACGAAGTCACCGAGAACCGTGTCGCCGATGACGATCGTGGTGCCGGCGGTGAGCGTGACGACGTCCAGCCAGAGCGCGGTACGCCGGGAGAGGGTGTCCGCCTGGGCCGCCAGCCGCAGCAGGGCCCAGGCGAAACAGACCGCGCCGAGGACCCGGCTGACGACTCCGGTGACACCGATCAGCGGGACCGGCAGGTACCGGGTGATCAGCTCACACACACTCGCCAGCGTCACGGCGCCGGTCGCGAACAGGTTGCGCTGCCAGAACCGCTGCGCCGGACGGCCGAGCTCCGACTGCCGGGCCATCCGGCGACAGATACCGATGGTCAGCACCGACGACAGGATCCCCAGGATCAGGACGACCGGGATGAAGCCGGACGGGCGGACCAGCACCAGCGCGACGGCCACGGTCATGGCCAGCGCCAGAACCTGCAGCACGCGACTGCCCCGCAGAGCCTCGATCACATCCTGTCCTTCGTCCGATGCCCGAGGTTGCTGAACTTTTCCCAGTTCAGAGCGGGGCGAACGGTATTCACCTGGCGCCGTCGCCCCGGCCAACCTATCGTTGCCGGATGACCTTCCACGTCACCGACATCGCCGCAGGGGTGGCGGCCGATCGCGGCCCCCCGGCGGATCAGGCACATCCATCCACCGTCAGGGCGAAGCAGACAGCTTCGGCCCTTTTTTGTTACCCGTGCAGAGAGGCAAATTCGTGACCCCCTCCCCCGATCTCGCCGTCGCCGTGGATCTCGGCAGCAACACCGCCGGTGTCTGGGCCGCCCGTCAAGGTGTCGTCAGCGGACCCACCGGCGACGACGCCGTCCGCCGCGGACGGATCGCCGACGTGGACGGCTGCACCACCGTGCTGACCCGTCTGATCAAGCGCTACCCGTCCCCGATGCCGCCCGCCGACCTGCTCGTCGCCTGCCGGCCGGTGCTCACCACCGAAGCCGACGAGGCTCTGATGAGACGGGTCCTGGACAATGCGTTCGCGCCCCGCCGGATCGTCTTCATCGACAGCGTGCGGGCCGCCGCCATCGGCGCCGGCGCGACCGCCGGAAGCCTGCTGGTCGCCGACATCGGCGCGCAGCTCACCGAGGTCGCACTCCTCGACCACGGCCGGGTGGCCGCCGCCCGCCGCAGCGGCATCGGCACCCGCGACCTCGACCGTGGTGCGACAGTTGACCTGCTCACCGACGTGGTCGCCGGGCATCTGCGCGACCTGCGGGCGGAATGCCAGGACGCGGACCTCGACGAGGCCACCGACCGCGGGCTCCTGCTCGTCGGCGACGGCGCCTCACACCCCGGCCTGACCGAGGCCCTGACCGAAGCCGTCGGCCTGCGCGTGCACCGCGCGACCGACCCGCACACCACGGCACTCAACGGCGCCCGCATCGCCGCCGCGTCCGCCCTGCGCCATCCCAGCCGGGCCGTCCGACGATAGATGCGACGCCGGGCAGCCGACGTGGTTCCGGCTGCCCGGACACGGGGGTGTCAGGCCTGGCCCGACGCCAGTTCCACGACGGTGATGTCGGACTGGGCACCGACCCGGACCGGCGGGCCCCACGCCCCGGCACCACGGCTCACGTAGAGCTGCGTGTCACCGTACTTCTCCAGCCCGGCGACAGTCGGGTTCGCCGCCGCCGCGAGCAGCGGCCCCGGCCACATCTGACCGCCGTGGGTGTGCCCGGACAGTTGCAGATCGACACCGTGCTGCACCGCGTCATGGATGACGATCGGCTGGTGGGCCATCAGGACCGAGGCCCGCGCCGGATCCCGGTCGCCGAGTGCCTTGCCGAAATCGGGGCCGTCGCCCTCGTCGGTGCCCGCCACGTCGTTCACCCCGGCCAGGTCGAAACCGGGCATCGCGGTACGGGCGTTCTCCAGCGGCTGCCAGCCCAGTTCCCGGACCTTGTCCACCCACTCGTCGACACCGGAGAAGTATTCGTGGTTGCCGGTGACGAAGAAGGTGCCGTGCCGTGACGTCAGCCCGCGCAACGGCTCCACCGAACCGGACAGGTCCTCCACACTGCCGTCGACCAGGTCGCCGACGACAGCGATCAGGTCGGGCTGGGTGGAGTTGATGGTGTCGGTGACCCGCTGCGCGAAACCGCGGCCCAGGACGGCGCTGATGTGCACGTCACTGACCACCGCGATGCGGAACCCGTGGGCGCTGCGCGGCAGTTTCGCCAACGGCACGGTGATCCGTTTGATGCTCGGCCCGTTCAGCACGTCCCATGTGCCGTACCCGACGGTGCCCAGAGCCGCCGCCGCTGCCGTACCCCCGACGACCCGCGACACGAACCGGCGCCGGGACAACAGCACCGGCGCACCGAAAGGCCGCTCCGGGGCATCACCCGAGTCCGCCGCAGCGCCCGAATCCACCGCAGTGCCCGCCTCGACCAGGGCCGGGACCGAGGCCACGGCCTTGTCCCGGCGGGCCAGCCAGCGGCTGAGCAGCGGCCGCACCGCCTCCCCCACCAGCACCCCGATCAGCAGGTAGACGAAGACGGCCAGCCACAGGTAACCGGGCCAGGCGAGCACACTCTTCACCACCAGTGGCACCGGCAGCGCCTCACCGGCCATCGCCCCGACCCCCAGGACCGGTGCCGCGACGAAGAGCACCGTCCCGGCCCGCCGCCAGCGGGAACCCGGCGACGTGGTGGCCGCGACCAGACGGCGCCACAGGTACCAGTGGAGGGCGCCGAAGATCGCCACGACGGCGACCGCCGCCAGCACGGCAAATACGATCATGAGTGGGCGCAGTCCTTAGCTAGACCTCGATTGCTGCGGAAACTACCAGCGCCTTTCTGTCGGGAACCTGAGAGCCGCCGGCCGTCGCGTTGCTCACACCCGTTCGGAGCCCGGCACCAGGGCCGGAAGACCTGAATATGCTTCCGTGCCGTGTCGTCCTTCAGTACTCGTCTACGAGCGTTGCGGCAGGCCGCGGGGCTGACGATGGAGCAGCTCGCGGAAGCGTCCGGGGTCAGTGCCCGGGCGATCAGCGACATGGAGCGCGGGCACAGCCGGGCCGCGCAGACCCGCACGATCGCGGCTCTCGCCGACGGGCTCGGCCTGGATCCGCTGCAGCACGAGGAACTCGCCGGCATCGCGCGGGAGAGCCGGTCGCAGACCGGCGCCGGACGGCCCCGGCTGTGCGAGATGCCCCGTGCGGTGGGTGACTTCGTCGGCCGGGCCGCCGAGCTGGCCCAGGCCACGGCCCGCGCCGACGACCGGGACGAGCACACCCCGGCTCCGGTGATCGTGGTGCACGGGCAGGCCGGGCTGGGCAAGACGGCGTTCGCGGTGCGGCTGGCCGACGAACTGGCGGACCGGTTCCCGGACGGCCGGTTCCATCTGGATCTGCGCGGCACCGACGAGAACCCGATGCCGGTCGGGGAGGCGCTGGTCCGGCTGCTGCGTGCCTGCGAGGTCAGCCCGCGGCGGATCGCCGAGACCGACGAGGAACGCTCCAGCCAGCTGCGGGCCGTGCTGCGGGAACGACGCTGCCTGTTGGTGCTGGACAACGCCGGCACCGAGGCGCAGGTCCGGCCGCTGCTGCCGGCCGACGGCCCGGGAATGGCGGTGGTGACCAGCCGCCGGGTGCTCGGCGGGCTGCCGGACGTGCTGCGGATCGCCCTCGGCCCGCTGTCCCCGGACGAGTCGGCGGCCCTGCTGCGGGGCATCGCCGACCAGGCGGTGGACCCGGCGGCGGCCGGTGAGGTGGCGTCGGTCGCCGGTTTCTGCGGGCATCTGCCGCTCGCCCTGCGGATCGCCGGAACCCGGCTGGCCACCCGTCCGGCGTGGACTGTCGCGAACCTGGCGGCCCGGCTGGCCGACGCGGACCGGCGGCTGGCGGTGCTGGCCACCGGGGACACCGGGGTGGCCGCCGCGTTCGCACTGTCGCACGCGCAGTTGCCGGAGCAGGCGGCCACCCTGTTCCGGCGGCTCGCGCACGTGCCGGGGGTGGACTTCGCCGCACCGATCGCGGCGGTGCTCACCGGCACCGGGCTGCCGGACGCCGTCGACGGCCTGGAACAGCTCGTCGACCTGGGGCTGCTGCAACCGGAGGGCGCGGACCGGTACCGCTTCCACGACCTGATCCGGTTGTTCGCCGCGGAACGCCTGCGGATCGAGGAGCCGCCCGGCGGCCGTGCCTCGACCGCCCGCCGGATGCGGGACTGGCTGCTGGAGACCGCGATCGTGGCCGGGCGGTGGTTCGAACCCGGGTACGGCAGCCTGCCCGAGGGCTGGGCCGGGCTGGTGCCGTTGTCGTGCTCCGAGGAGGCCGACGCCTGGCTGCAGGCCGAGACCGACAACTGGCTCGGCGCTCTGCGGCAGGCCGCGGCGGCCGGGGACGACCAGCTCGTGGTGGACGTGGCCGAGTCGATGCACTGGTTCTCCGACCGGTTGGTGTTCTGGGCCGGCTGGTACGAGGTGTACGGCCTGTCCCGGACCGCGGCCGCCCGGCTGCCGGACCGGGGTCAGGAACTGGCCCATCTCAACTACTTCGCCTGGGCCGCCACCCACACCGTCCGGCGGCCGCTGGAGGGCGCCGAGATCGCGATGAACGCGTACGAACTGGCGGTCACGCTCGGCGACCTGCGGCAGCAGGGGTGGGCGTTGCAGTACGCGGGCACCGCCTGGCGGTTCAGCCGCACCGAACTGGACCGGGCGTACCGGGCTTACCGGGAGGCGATGCGGCTGTTCGATCAGATCGGCGACCACGACGCGTACGTCCAGCAGTTCCAGGGCATCGGGTTGCTGCTGATGGAGGACGGCCGGTACGACGAGGCGATGGAGCAGTTCCGGGAGGCGATCCGGGAGGTGGCCGCCCGGCCGGTGGCGCTGGCTCCGGCCCGGGGTGCGCTGGCCGGAGCACACACGTTCATGTCCGAGACGCTGGTCCGCGCCGAGCGCTGGGCGGAGGCCCTGGAGGTGGCGGAGATCGCGTTGCCGCTGGTGGAGCAGTTCGCCAGTACGACGATGACCGGTCAGGTGCACTTGACGCTGGCCCGGGCCCGGATCGGTCTGGGCATGCCCGCCGCGGCCCGCGACCACCTGGTGCTGGCGTTGCGGATGCTGGGCGAGAACCTGCCGGAGCACATCGACCTGGCCCGGGAGCAGCTGGCCGCGATCGACGGTTCTGCGTAATTTCCTGCGTGGCCCGGACCGTCGCGGGAGAGTTGACTGGGACGCGAGGCCGCACCACTCCGGTGCGACCCCCCGCGAAAGGACCCTCATGGGCTTCGTCACCACGTCCGACGGCACGCAGATCTACTTCAAGGACTGGGGCGCCGGCCGGCCGGTCGTGCTGAGCCACGGCTGGCCGCTGAACTCGGACAGCTGGGAGGCGCAGCAGCTGTTCCTGGCGTCGAACGGCTACCGGGTGATCGCGCACGACCGCCGTGGGCACGGCCGCTCCGAGCAGACCTGGCACGGCAACGAGATGGACACCTACGCCGCCGACCTGGCCGCCGTGATCGAGCACCTCGACCTGCGGGACGTCACCCTGATCGGCTTCTCCACCGGCGGCGGCGAGATCTCCCGCTACATCGGCAACCACGGCACCGCCCGAGTGGCGCAGGCGGTGCTGGTCTCCGCCGTACCGCCGCTGATGCTGCAGACCGACGACAACCCGGGTGGCCTGCCGCTCGCGGTGTTCGACGGCATCCGGGCCGGGTCGCTGGCCGACCGCTCGCAGCTCTACCAGGACTTCGCGAACGGCCCGTTCTTCGGCGCCAACCGTCCCGGCGCGCAGGTGTCGCAGGGGATGAAGGACTCGTTCTGGCTGCAGGGCATGGCCGCCGGGCACCGCAACACCTACGAGTCGATCGCCGCGTTCTCGGCCACCGACTTCCGCGGTGACCTGGCCAAGTTCGACGTGCCGGCGCTTGTCGTACACGGCGACGACGACCAGGTGGTGCCGTTCGAGGTGGGCGGTCAGGCGTCGGCCGCGCTGATCAAGGACGCGCAGCTGAAGGTGTACGCCGGTGCCCCGCACGGCATCACCGACACGCACAAGGACCAGCTCAACAACGACCTGCTGGAGTTCCTGAACTCGTACAGCGCCTGATCAGAGGCGCAGGTCGCTGAGATCGGCCCGGAGCCCCGCCGGGCGGCTCCGGGCCGATGGTGATCAGGCGGTGAAGACTGCCCGGACCAGGGTGTCCAGGGCCTGCGGGAAGATCTCCGCCGGGTCGGCGCCGCTCTCACCCATGGTGATGCCGGCGGTGAGGGTCTTGGTGCCGTCGGCGTTGCTGTACATCAGGGCTCCGTAGCCGCCGGGCGCGCCGCCCGCCTGGACCGGATAGCCCGCTTCGTCGGCTCGGTCTCCCGGGCCATCGCGGCCGCAGCCGACGACGCCCGGGAGATCCTCCACGAGGCGCGACCCGGCTAGGCCGGAAGGTGCTTACGGGCGAAGGCGATGTTGTGCGGCAGGGCCTGGGCCCACACGTTGTGGCCGGTGGCGTACGGGCGGTAGGTGACCTTGGCGCCGTGCAGCAGCATCTCGGTGACCTGCAGGTCGGTGAGGAACGGGAACGCGACCACGTCGAAACGGCCCTGGTTGACCAGTACCGGCGCGTCGTACCCGGCCACCGGCAGGGTGGTGACCTCGCGCAGCACGGCCGGGAACCTACCGGTGTTGAGCGGCTTGGCCAGCATCTGCCCGATGGAGACGCCCTGGGTGCGGGTGTTCATGTCGAAGTAGCAGAGCCGGTGGGCGTCGTCGACGACGGCGCGGCCGAGCGGGGTCAGGTAGGCGCCGAGGTCGAAGTCGGGGCGGGCGGTCTCCAGACCGGCCAGGATGTACGAGACGTACGTGGTGTAGTCGGGTGCGGGCAGCGGCGGGATGTACGGCCCGGCGAGCGGGATGTAGCCCTCGACCTTGGTGGCCGGCGCGTCGGCCATGGCGGCGGCGAGTTTCAGTTCGGGGGCGCGTTCCTCGGCTTTGGCAGCGGTGGCGAGGGTGGCGTGGCCGCCCTGGGAGATGCCGTTGACGACGTAGTTCGCGGACAGGGCGGGTGCCACCTTCCGGGCCGCGCGCACCGAGTCGATGACCGCGTTGGCTTCGGCGGTCGCGTCCAGGTAGGCGTGTGAGCCCTCGGTGCCGATGCCGATGTACTCGGTGGCGACGAAGGCGAATCCGGCCTGGATCCACGGGGTGACCACGTTGACGTCGGCGGCGGCGGTGCCGTAGTCGTCGGTGTAGGCGCAGTCGTCGCCGAGCCCGGCGGTGACGTGCGCGTTGGCGAGGATCGGCCAGCCGCCGGACGGTGTGCTGCCGGTGGGCACGTAGACGGTGGCGAGGGCCTGCCGGGGCTGGCCGAGCGAGTTCTCGGTCCAGTAGGTGATCGTGGTGGCGGTGCTGCCCGGCGCCTCCTTGCCGGGCAGCGGGGTGGTGCTGACCACCGTGCCGGGGGTGGTCGTGGCGGCAGCGGCCGGGACCGCTGCCGCGAGGACCAGGAGCGGGCCGACCGCCAGGGGTACCACAAGACGCAGGGCATTCATCGGCATCACTCTTTTCAGCGATTTCAATTAGGTTAGGCAAACCTAACATTGGCAAACGATAAGATCACCCCGGGGGTTCGAGCAGAGGGGACTGTCCTCAGTGCACGAAGACTTGGCCGGACGACTACGGCAATTGCGCGACCTGACCGGTTGCAGCCTGCGCGAACTCGCCCGGGAAACCCGGATCAGCAGCTCCTCGCTGTCCCGCTACCTGGCCGGTCAGGCGGTCCCGCCCTGGCCGGCGGTGGTCGCCCTGTGCCGGGCCGCCGGCCGGGACCCGCGACCGTTGCGGGAGCTCTGGGAGCAGGCCCGGGACCACAGGACGGAAACCCCGGCCGCGGTACGGACCCGCAACGACCTGCCGCACGACGTCGACGCGTTCACCGGCCGGGCCGCCGAACTGCGGACGGTGCTGGCCGCCGCCGGAGCCGGCCGGATGGTGGCCATCGACGGCATGGGCGGGGTCGGCAAGTCGGCGCTGGCGGTACACGCCGCCCACCGGCTCAGCGACGGCTTCCCGGGTGGACGGTTCTACCTCGATCTGCGCGGGTTCACCCCGGGCCGGATCCCGATCGAACCCGCCGAGGCGTTACGGGTGCTGTTGACGGCGATCGGGGTGGCACCCGGCCGGATCCCGGAGCGGACCGCCGAACGGGCCGCGCTGTGGCGCTCCGAACTGGCCCCGCACCGCGCCCTGATCGTGCTGGACAACGCCGCGGACGAGAACCACGTCCGGGACCTGCTGCCGGGCGCCGGCCCGAGCACCGTCCTGATCACCAGCCGTCGCCGGATGGTGGCGCTGGACGGCGTACAACCCGTCTCGCTCGATGTCCTTCCGGCCGATGACGCGGCCCGGCTGTTCACCGCCGCCGTCGGGAACACCAGGCCCGGTGACGTCGGTGAGGTACTGCGCCGCTGCGGGAATCTGCCGCTCGCGCTCCGGGTGGCCGCCGCACGGCTCCGGCACCGGCCCACGTGGACCATGGACACGCTCGTGGAGCGGATGCTCGACAGCGAACTGGCCGCTCCGGACCTGCTAGCCGCCTCGCTGCAGCATCTGGACCCGCCGCAGCGCCGGATGTTCGGCCTGCTCGGGCTGGTGCCGGGGGACGACATCGACGCGTATGGGGCCGCCGCCCTGGCCGACCTCCCGATGCCTGCCGCCCGGTCACTGCTGGACGACCTGGTCGACGTCCACCTCGTCGAGGAACCGGCGCCGGGCCGGTACCGGATGCACGACCTGCTGCACCAGACCGCCCGCGCCGACTTCGGCGACGCCGACCCGGTGCCGGCGATCACCCGGCTCGGCGCGTACCACCGCAGTGGCCTGCTGGCGGCCCGGCGGATCGCCGGTTTCCTGGTGCAGCCACCGATCCGCGAACCGCAGCCGCAGCCGGCCCTACCCGGCCTGCCCAACTATGAAGCCGCCCTCGACTGGATCAACACCGAGTGGGAGAATCTCACCGCGATGCTGGTACTCGCCGTGGAGCTGGGCGCCGACGAACTCGCCGCCGGGCTGGGCCAGCTCCTGTCGGTCTCGCACGCGCGGCGCAACAGCCGCACCGCCCAGATGTACCAATGGCTCCGGCAGAGCCTGCCCGCCGCCGAACGTCTCGGCGACCGGCGGCTACTCGCCCACCACCGCTACCTGCTGGGCGCGGTCGGGCTCAGCCTGGGCCGGCTGACCGACGCGGTACCCGAGTTGGAGGCGGCCCGCACCCTGCTGGCAGCGGAGGAGCAGACCTCCGCCGAAGCCTTCACACTGCTGCACCTCGCCGAGGCCCGGCTCCAGCTCCGCGACACCGATCGCGCCGTGGCGATCATGCGGGACGCCACCATGCTGCGATCGCTGTCGTCCGCGATACAGGTCCGGGTGGCCGCGTACCTCGGTAAAGCTCTGGTCCGGTCCGGCCGGTTCGCCGAAGGCCGCGCCGCCGTCGCGGGGGTGTCCGGGCCCGCGCGGGACGCCGACCCGCAGACTCGCCGGATGTATCTGGACGTGCTCGGCTGGGCGGCACTCGGCGAGGGTGACGCCGCCGCCGCGCTCGACTACGCCCAGCAATGCCTGGAACTGAACCGGGCGGCCCGGAACCCGGTCTTCCAGGCGAGCAGCCTCACCGACGTCGCCATCGCCCTGCGTCACCTCGGCCGTCCCGCGGAGGCGGACGCCCGGCAGGCCGAGGCGTTGTCCATCCCCGATCTGGCCGGTGAACCCCCGGCGTTGGCGCGCTGTCTGATCGACTATGCGCAGGCCTGCCTGGACACCGGGGATCCGGGCGCGGCCGAGACCGGATTCGAGACGGCCCGGGATCTCGTCGCCACCCACGGCCTGTCCCATCCCGTCCCGGGACACCGGGTCAAAAACTGATCGCCGGTACGAAACCCCAGGTCACCTGGCCCACAACGAGCCGGACCGTGTCCCGCGGGACACCACCGGCACTGTCGGTGGACCCTCCGCCGGGACGAAGCTCCCGGGCCATGATCCCACTGCAGACAGCGTCCGGTTCCCTCGTACCCACCGGCGCTCCGGTGCGTGTCAACGACAGGCCGTCCCGGTACGGTCCCGGCACCGTCCGCCGCCACAACGGCAGCGCCCCCGGCGGCTACCGCACCACCGCGGCCCTCCCGCCGGGCCTCCGCGCCCTCATCCAGGCTTTCTACCTGGAGTGACGTCCGGAGCGGCGCCCTGTTCGCCCAGGGAGCGCGGGGCGCCGCTCCGGTACTTGGTGAGAGTGATGGCCGCAGTAACCGCGGCGAAGACGCTGAACGTGACGAACTGCCCGTACGAGTCGTAGAGCAGCCCTGCGAGCAGCGGCCCGGCCGGGGCAGCGCAGGTGGCCACCAGCAGCGGTGTGCGAGGCAGCCGGTCGGTGAGCACACCCGCCGGGAGGAGCATCAGCGCGCTTACCGCCAGCCCGGCGAAACCCACCAGCGGTCAGCAGCACCGGCACCCGGTTCGCCGGGCCGCAAGCGCTGACCGGGCCGTCGCACGCCGGATCCCGGTGGCTGCCGGTAGGCCACCGGGACGGTCTGCTGTCGGCGCTGTCGATCTGAGAGACGGTCAGGTCAGGCGGTGCGGTCGAAGAGGCGCTTGGACCAGAGGTAGCCGCCGAGGGCGATGACCGCGCACCAGGCCAGGGCGATCCACGGGGTGGTGCCGAGCGGGGCGCCCAGCAGCAGGCCACGGAAGGTCTCGATGATCGGGGTGAACGGCTGGTACTCGGCGAACCAGCGGATCGCCGCCGGCATCGAGTCGGTGGGGACGAAACCGCTGCCCAGGAACGGGAGCAGGACCAGGGGCATCGGCGCGTTGCTGGCCGTCTCGACGGTCTTGCTGGCCAGGCCGAGGGCCACGCACAGCCAGACGAAGGCGAACGTCATCACGGCCAGGAAACCGGCGGTGGCCAGCCACTCCAGCGGGCCGGCGGTGGGCCGGAAACCGACCAGCAGCGCCACCCCGACCACCACCGTGACGGCGAGCATCGCCTGGATCACACTGCCGATCACGTGGCCGGTGAGCACCGACACCCGGGCGATGTGCATGGTGCGGAACCGCATGATGACGCCCTCGGTCATGTCCATCGCCACCGAGATGGCGGTGCCCTGCACCGCCGACATCACAGTGATCATGATGATCGCGGGGGTGACGTAGTTCGCGTACTCGGCCCGGCCGCCGCCCCCGCCGAGCCCGGCGCCCAGGGTGCCGCCGAGCACGAAGACGAAGAGCAGCAGGAAGACCACGGGCATCAGGATCAGGGTGACCGTCATCGACGGGTAGCGGATCATCCGCTTCAGGTTGCGGCGCAGCATCGTCACCGAGTCGCGCAGCGGATGCAGCCGGGGCACGGCCGGGGTGAGGGTCGTCATCGCGCGGTTGCCTTTCCAGAGGTCAGAGCGAGGAAGACGTCGTCGAGGTCGGGGGTGTGCACGGACAGTTCGCCGACCTCGACGGCCCGGTCGTCGAGGCGGCCGATCAGGGTCTTCAACGCGGCCAGGCTGCCGTCGCTGGGCACCCGCAGGACCAGGGTGCCGTCCTCCCGGGTGGCACCGCCGAGCAGTGCCTGAGCCGTACCGAGCTGCTGTTCGTCGGTGAATCCGAGCCGGACATGACCGCCGGGGATGCGGCGCTTGAGTTCGGCGGCGGTGCCCTCGGCCACGATCCGGCCACCGTCCAGGACGGCGATCCGGTCGGCGAGTTCGTCGGCCTCCTCCAGGTACTGCGTGGTGAGGAAGACGGTGACCCCACCGGCGACCAGCTCCCGGACGATCTGCCACATGTCCCGGCGGCTGCGCGGGTCGAGGCCGGTGGTCGGCTCGTCCAGGAAGATCACCCGCGGGTCGCCGACCAGGGTCATCGCCAGGTCGAGACGCCGCGTCATGCCACCGGAGTAGGTGCTCACCGGCTTGCCGGCGGCCTCGGCCAGGTCGAACTGCTCCAGCAGCCGGGCAACCCGGCGCCGTCCATCGGCCCGGGACAACCCGGTCAGGTCGGCCATCAGGCGCAGGTTCTCGGCGCCGGTGAGCAACTTGTCGACGGCCGAGAACTGGCCGGTCACCCCGATCGCGGCGCGGACCGCGCCGGGTTCCCGGGCCACGTCGTGCCCGGCGATGCGGGCCTCACCGCCGTCACCGGCGATCAGCGTGGAGAGGATCTTCACGGTGGTGGTCTTGCCCGCGCCGTTGGCGCCGAGCAGGGAGAAGACGGTTCCCTGCGGTACGTGGAAGGTGATGCCGTCGAGGACCAGGTGCTCGCCGTACGACTTGCGCAGACCGGTCACTGAGATCATGAGTCGCCTTTCCCGGAGTATGCAGAACGGTGGATGCGGATGTCACCGAAGGAGGTGCGGCCCCGGACCTCGACGGTCTCGTCGGCCTCCTCCGGGCGCAGCGCCCCGGTGAGCTCGTTGCGGACCTTGCCGAAGCTGGTGTCCACCTCCAGCCAGGCGGCGGTGCCCTCGGCGATGCCGATCACCAGGTCGCCCATCGAGGTGCCGAGGGTGGCGGAGCCGCGGACGACCTCGCCGATCCGGACGGTGCCGTGCGAGGTCTTGGCGTCCACACCGGCTCCGGCGTGCTCGATCCGGATGTCACCGCTCGCCGAACGGATCCGCACGTCACCGCTGATCGAGTCGATGCCGGTCTCGCCCTGGGAGCTCTTGAAGGTCCCGGTGCCGTCGACGTGGCCGACCCGGATCCGGCCGGTGCCGGTGGAGACGTCGGCGGTGCCGGTGACGCTGCCGATCGTCACGTCCCCGGCCGAGGTGCTGAGGTGCAGCGGGCCGGTGTGCTCGACCCGGACGTGCCCGGCGGCCGTCTTGATCCGGGTGGCACCGAACCGGCCCGCCCCGATGATGGCACCGGCCTGGACCTCGGCGGTGACCCCGGAACCGGTGGGCAGTTCCACCGTCACCTCGACCGAGCGGCTCCTGCGGGCGAAGTCGAGGGTGTATTTCGGGCCGATGACCCGCAGCACACCGTCGGCGTAGTCGACCCGGACCTGGGCGGCGGCCTCCACCTCGGACGGGCTGGCGGCGTTGCTCGGCCGGACCTCGACGACGGTGTCGGTGCGATCGCTCGCGGTGACCCGGACGTCAGCGACGGCCACCTCGATGACGACGTTGATCGATGCAGGAGTGTCGAAAACAGGCATGGTTGTCCCCTCGTAACGTGTCGGTTGAGCGTTTTAGCCGGTCAGCGGACCCAGCCGGTGAAGGACCTGCCGGACGACTGCGGTCGTGTCTCGCGGGCGGGCGGCGGCTGCTGCACAGCGGCGGCTGCGGCCCGGACCAGCCAGGCGTTCACCGACCGGCCCTCCCGGGCTGCGGCCTCCTCGACGGCGGCCTTGAGCTGCTCGGGCAGGCGCACGTTGATCCGCGCGGACGGTCCGTCCTCGGCGATCAGCGGCTCGGCCCGCTCAGCCGCCCCGGTCTCCGGGGTGACGGGCGCCGGGGCGGGCGGCACGCTGACGACGAACTCCGGGTCCCGGCCGCGCAGCCGCAGCTCGACCGACCCCGGCGCCAGATCCCGGGTGATCTCGCCGGCCGCTGCGGACAGCGTCTCCAGCAGTGTCATCCGGATCGCCGACTCGAGCGACCCGGCCAGGCGCTCGGCGAGCGCCCGGGCCTCGTCACCACCGGACTCGGCGAGGGTGGCGAACTCCCGCCCGAGGTTGCTCACATACGTGCTCAGGTCCATGACACCATCGTGGCACAGCAGAGGTGCCACCACAACACCAATCTGAGCCAAGTTGGCACCACATGGCTCAGGGCGACCTTCGCCTCTCTCGATCTTGCATGACCTCACCGGCACACACCGCTGAGTTCGCGATCGAGGTTCGCCGCCAAGTCGGTGCGGCGGGTCACGTCGCACCACCGAGCCACCGGGCCCGATCGACCTGATCAGGTCCGCCGCTCAGCGCACCGCCGAACCACTCGACCCGGTCGGCGAGCACATGCGGCAGGGCCCGCTCGCCGGCGCCCAGGCTCAGGATCATCGGCCGGG
Organism: Actinoplanes sp.; assembly: GCA_035562875.1. GTDB lineage: Bacteria > Actinomycetota > Actinomycetes > Mycobacteriales > Micromonosporaceae > Actinoplanes. The sequence continues at coordinate 21,856 of DATMVU010000179.1, forward strand.
CCGGCCGGCACGGTGAGGGTGACGTCGTGCACGGCGGTCTTCGGCCCGAATCGTTTGACCAGTCCGGTCAATTCCATAACGGAGGACCGTGGTTCCGATGTGGGCAATGCGGTCTCCATTCCCGGAAGTGCTCAGAAACGGAGCGTAACCGCAGCCCCCACCCCTCACGCCACCCCTAAACATCGACCTGAACAGGCGCTAACCTTGCCCCGTGTCACGATCATCATTGACTGCCGTTGTCCGACCGGCCGCCGCCTCTGATGTGCGCAGGATCGCCACGATCTGTTCCACGGCATATCGCGACGCCTACCGGGAGTTGCTGCCGCCGGGCTACATCGAGCGCAGTGTCACCGCGTTCTACAACGAGGACCGGGTCGCCGGTGACATCGCGGCGGCGCCACCGGACTGGTTCGGCTACCAGGTCGTCGAGCGGGACGGCCGGGTGCTCGGCGCGGCCGGCGGCGGGATGATCAGCCGGGACGCGGGTGAGCTGTCCCTGGTCTACCTGGAGGCGTCGGAACGCGGCCGAGGGCTGGGCACCCTGCTGCTGGAGCGGGTGACCGGCCAGATCCGGGCGGCCGGCGGTACCGAGATGTGGGTGTCGGTCTTCCTCGGTGACCAGAACGGGATCGGCTTCTACCGGGCGCGCGGTTTCGAGCCGGTGGACACGGTCCGGGCCGCGATGTCCCGGGTCGACGACCACATCCGCAGCCTGCGGATGCGCTGCACGCTCAACTGAGCCGGGATCCGCTGATCGCGGGGCCACCCGCCCCGAGGTAGAAGATGCCGGGCAGCCCGTCGGACTCGAAGCCCTCGCTGACGTTACGGCGCAGGGTGGAGTTCCGGATGGTCAGGCTGCCGGTGCGGTCGTTGCTGACGAAGAACACCGCACCGCCGCCCTCGGCCGCCCGGTTCCCGTCGAGCACCGTGCCGTTCAAGGTCAGCCGGTACGTGTCGCCGTCCTGGTAGATCGCGCCGCCGCTGCCCCCGCCGGGGGTGCCGTCCCGGGCCGGGTTGGCGCCCGTGCCGACCGCCCGGTTGCCGGTGAAACGGCTGTTCAGCACGGTCCACGAGACGCCGATGCTGCTGAGAGCGCCGCCGTTGGCGCAGATCCCGCCGGTGAAGGTGCTGCCCACCACGTAGACGGGCTGGTTGGCACCCTGCAACCGGACCCGGATCGCACCGCCGCCGAGGTCGGGGCCGGTCCGGTGACAGCGGTTGCCGGTGAATCGCGAGTTCACCACCGTCAAACCACCGCCGCGTACGAAGATCGCCCCGCCACCACCGTCCTCGTCGGTGGGATCGGTGGCGTTCCCGTCCCGGAGGGCCAGGTTCTGCACGGTCAGCCGGGGCGTCGCCGTGTCGTGGCAGTGCCCGCCCGACCGGCTGACGCCGAGCGACGTGTCACAGGCGTCGAGCAGCAGGATCCGGCGCTTGCCGCCTCCACTGAGGGTGACCCGGTTGCCGCCGTCGAGCACCACCCGGGACACCGGGTTACGGATCTTCGCGGTGGCCGTCATCGTGATCACCACGGGTTCCGGGCCACAGTCGAAGGTGATCACGCCGCCGGCCGCGACCGCCTTCAGCACGGCTGCCGAGGTGCAACCGGCTGCGGTTCCATTGCCGATCGTACGATCCGGGTCGCTCGTGTCGACCGCCCTGGCCGCATCCGGGACCGCCGCCCGGCCCGACGGGTTCCCGGGTCCGGGCAGGGTCCTGACCTCAGGCGCGGCCTTCTTCTGCACCGACGGTGACGGAGACGGCGTTACCGAGGGTGGGACCGCAGTGGCCGGGGAGATCGAGGGCGTCGCGACGAGGACGGGCGGTTCACCGCTGGACTGGCAGGCGGCCAGAGCAGCGACGGCGAGCACTGCCGGAGCGATCCGTTGAATTCGCACCGATGGATGTTACGGCCGAGGGACGGGTTCGCACCGCCCCTCGGCCGGGTGGATCAGCCGTTCAGGGCGGTCCGGTAGGCGGCCGACCCGATCAGTTCGAGGGACACCTGCAGGCGTTCCAGGCTGATGTTCTTCGCGATGGTGTCCTCGGGGCTGTGGTACGGCGGCTCCAGCAGGGCCGGCGACTCCTCACCGCGCCAGGAGAAGTTCGCCGACGCGATGCCGACCTCCTGGAACGACTGGTGGTCGCTGGACCCGCGCTGGGTGACCGGCGACGTGCGGGGCGCGTAACCGAGCCGGTCGGCGGCGGCCGCCACCTCGTCGGTGGCCCGGTTCGGCAGGCCGGTGTAGGACAGCAGCCAGTACCGGGTGGCCGGATCCCAGCTGGTGGCGACCATGTCGTTCTGGTAGACGGCGAGGATCCGGTCGCGTTCTGCCTGCGGGAGCTGCGCCACGTAGTAGCGGGAGCCGATCAGCCCCTGCTCCTCGGAGCCCCAGAGCGCGAACCGCAGGGTCGCCGCGGTCGGCAGTCTCCGCAGCACCCGGGCGATCTCCAGGGTCAGCACGGTGCCGGAGCCGTCGTCGTTGGCGCCGGGCGCGCCGATCACCGTGTCGTAGTGGGCGCTGACCATCACGACCGGGCCGCCGGTCTCCCGGCGGCGGCGTTCGGCGAGCACGTTGTGCGAGGTCAGGCCCCGGTGCGCGACGGTCGAGACGGTCAGCTTGAGGCGACCGGCGGCGAGCAGGGCACGCAGCCGGTGCTTCTGCGCCTGGGCGACACCGACCACCGGGATCGCCGCCGGGTTCTCCGCGAAGCCGGGCAGCTGCGGGCTGAACGCCGAGGCGCGACGGGGTTCGACCAGGTCCACCGGCAGGAAGATCACGGCTGCGGCACCCCGGGCGACAGCGGTGGCGACGCGGGTCTCCCTGGTGGCCACCGCATAGTCGACGAGCAGGATCTTCCCGGTCACGTCCGCCGGGTAGTCGGCCTCGCCACCGGCACCGGCGTCCAGCACGTCACCGCGGACCCGGGTGTCGAGCGCGGCGTGCGGGGAGGCTCCGGCCTGCCAGTTCAGGTCACCGGGCAGGCGAGGCGAGTCGAGCTGGGCGAGGAACTTGTCGGCCACCGGGAACGGCTGCAGGGTCACGTCGTACCCCAGCCGGTCGAGCACTCCGGAGACGTAGTCGGCGGCGCGCTT
>DATMVU010000180.1:0-7900 GCA_035562875.1 Actinoplanes sp.
GCTCGACCACGGAGATCGGCTCCCAGGCGGCAGCCACGATGGCGTGGTGCTCCGGCTGCAACTGCGGACCCGAAGTGAGGTCGGGGACCGTTGCCACGACGAACGCGACCAGGTCGAAGTCGCAGTCCACCGGGGCGACACGGCCCTGGGTCATCGCGTACGGACGAACCACCGGCCCCGCATCGTTGTCCAGCCAATCGTGTGGGGTCACACGCGGCTGCTCAGAAGGCGTCGGACGGCGTCAGCACCGACCGTTCGGGGGCTGCCATGGTCTGGCCGACCCGGGTGACGAGCATCGCCATCTCGTAGGCGATCAGTCCCAGGTCCGCGTCGGCTGATGCGAGAACGGCCAGACAGGCGCCCTGGCCGGCGGCGGTGACGAAGAGGAAGGCCTCCTCCATCTCCACCACCGTCTGCCGGACGGCGCCCGCCTCGAAGTGCCGGCTCGCACCCTTGGCAAGACTCTGGAATCCGGCCGCCATCGCCGAGAGGTGCTCCGCGTCCTCGCGGATCAGCCCCGCCGAGGCGCCGAGCATCAGCCCGTCGGCCGAGAGCACCACCGCCTGATTGGCGGTCGGCACCCGTTCGATGAGGTCGTCGAGGAGCCAGGTGAGGTTCGCGCTCTGCTTCGTCTGTGCCACTTATGCGTCCTTCTCCAGCAAGAGGTTCTCCCCGGGTCCATCGACGTGGTCGCCGTCCACGCCGGCCTCCGGCCCGGATGGTGCTTTCTCTCCCGCCCTCGTGGAGTCCACGAGAGCCGGGAAGCTGACGGTAGCGGCATCGTCGAACGACGCGCCGGCAGGCTCGGCGGCGTGTCCGGCCGCCTCGGTCCGGGCGGCATCAACGCGGCCACGCCGAGTGCCGCTCTGTAGAGCGCTCATCAGGCTGCGGACCTTCTCCGGGCTGCGCGGCGGCGCGACCGGGTCCGGGTCCGTCACCACCTGGCGCAGCTGCGGTGCGAGGTTGGCCTGACGTACCCGGCGGGGCAGGCCGTCCTCGCCGATGAGGTCCGCGGCCGGCGCGGGAGCCAGCATCGGGGCCGGCGCCGGGATCGGGGCCGCCGCCGGGATCAGGGCCTCCGTGGCGCCCGGCGTCGAGTTCCGCGGGATCGACCGGGGTGCCGCGGACGGCAGGCCGGCCGCGATCTCACCGAGCACGGACAGGTCGAACGTCTCGTCTGGAGACGGGCCGTCGTCGTCCGGAAGCAGGGCGCCGGAGCGGGGGCCGGTGACAGTACCCTCCTGCTGATCGGACTTCCGGGTCCGTTTGCGCTGGACCAGGCCCTCGACACTGAGCTCGGCCGCGACAGTGCTCGGGGCCGGCCCGGTCAGATCGGTGGCGGTCCGCTGTGGACCGGAGATCACCGGGACGTCGACTGTCGCACCGTTGATCGCCGGGCGACTGCCGTTCGTGGTGATCTGCTGCAACTCCATGGTGCCCGGCCACTGGAGCCCACCCAGCGAGCCACCGGCCGGCTCGTCCACTCCACTGCCGGTCAGCGGGCCGGCGCCACCGGACGGGCTGCCCGGGACGATCGCCACCAGCTCACCCGGCACCAGCACTATCGCTGTGACACCGCCGTACGGCGAGGTCCGCAACGACACCTTGATGCCGTGCCGGTGGGCGAGCTGGGCCACCACGAAGAGGCCGAGCCGGGCACTGTCGGCCGGGTCGAAGTCCGGCGGCTCCACCAGTCGCCGGTTCGCCAGCTCCATCGCCTCGTCGGCCATGCCCAGGCCGCGGTCCTCGATCTCGACGGCGTAGCCGTTCGGCAGCATCTGGCCACTGACCTGCACCCGGGTGTGCGGCGGGGAGTACGACGCGGCGTTCTCGATCAGTTCGGCGAGCAGGTGGATCACGTCACCGACGGTCCGGCCGACGAGCGCCGCGGTGGAGACCGTGCGGATGTCCACCCGCTTGTAGTCCTCCACCTCACTGATCGCGCCACGGACCACGTCGATCACCGGCACCGGGTTGCGCCAGCCCCGGCCGGGGGCGGCGCCGGCCAGGATGACCAGGTCCTCGGCGTGCCGCCGCATCCGGGTGGCCAGGTGGTCGACCCGGTAGAGATCCTCCAGCTCCTGTGGATCGGTCTCCCGGCGCTCCATCTTGTCCAGCAGCGACAGCTGCCGGTGCAACAGGGTCTGGCTGCGCCGGGCGATGTTGAGGAAGACCTCGTTGATGCCGCGGCGGACGTTCGCCTCCTCGATCGCCGACAGCACCGCGGTCCGCTGCACGTCCCGGAACGCCCGGCCGAGCTGGCCGATCTCGTCCTGCCCGTACTCCAGCGGCGGCGTCTCCATGTCCACGTCGACCGTCTCGCCGTGCCGCAGCCGCCGGACCACCGACGGCAGCCGCTCGGAAGCCAGCTCGAGTGCCTCACGCCGCAGCCGGATCAGGCGGCCGACGAGCGACCGGCCGAGCCGCACCGAGACGTAGACCGACAGGCCCAGGGCGACCAGGCCGAGCAGGGCGGCGACCACCAGCCGGGCGATGATGTCGATGGCGAACGGGACCGCGTCCTCGGAGCTCTCGTCGACCACCCGCATCCCGAAGGACCGCAGCTCCTGCGCGACGTAGTCGTAGGTGGCCTGCCACTGCACCCCGTCGACCGGCGGTGCTCCACCCACGTACCCCTGCGCCAGCAGCTTCTTCTTCAGGATGTCGAGTTCGACGAAGCTGGAGTCGGTGATCAACTTGGAGTAGTCGCCCTGCGCCGACTCCGGCAGGTCCGCGACACCTGAACTGATCAGATAGTCAGCGGTGCCGATCGACAGGATGATCTGGTCCCGGACCGCGGCGTCCACCCGGCCCTGCGCGTTGGCGCCGGCCAGCAGGGCGTCGATCCGGCTCAGGTACTCCAGGCCACGGAAGGCGGAGATCAGGCCACGGCTCTCCCGGTCGACCCGCTCGTTGAAGAAGACGGCGGCGGACCGGGAGACGTCGAACGCGCTGTCGATCATCCGGTCGAAGTCCTGGACGGTGTAGAAGTAGCTGCGCTTGCGCTCGTCGACCTCCTGCCGGATCACCGGCAGCTTGTCCACCTGGACCAGCAGGTCCCGGACCCGGGCCGCGACCTCGTCGTTGGGCTCGGCCTCCTCCGCCGACCGCCGGAACTCGGCGACGATCTGGTCGGTGGTGGAGCGTTCCCGGTCCAGTTCGGTCTTCGCCGGCCGGGTGGTGCCCAGGTAGATGGCGGAGAAGTGCCGCTCCCGCTGGAGCTGGGAGATCAGCCGCAGACCCGGCTCGCCCAGTTTCGCCACCGCGTCCCGGGCCTCGATCAGGTTCGCGGCCGGGCCGGCGGTCACCACAGTGGCGAAAGCCCAGAGCGCGACGACTGCCGTCAGAGGCACCGCGACCATCGCGATGATCTTCGAACGGATCGACCAGTTACGGCTCTTCATCAAGCTCCGCCCGAGGGGTTCGGCAGGAAACGATCAGCGTGTCTGCCCGTGCACCGGCCGACAGATGGGGGAACGACCGGCATGTTCATGACAAGCGCTTGCAGGAGAATACGTAATGACGTCCGTCTCAGCTAGTTCCCAGCCACGCCGGATCACCCCTCTCCCTCCTGTTTGTCCAGCCAGAACGGCTCACGATCTTTTTGAGAGATCGTCGGCCTTACGACAGTGCGGCACCGAAACCTGCCCGAATCACACCCTGGCGCGCCTTTATCCGCGATCGGGGATTGCCGCACCGTGGTGGTTGGGAATACAGGCGGTGGAAGAAGGAGGAACCTGATGTCCCCCACCGTCATCATCGTCCTGATCGTCGTCGCCCTGCTGGTCCTGGCCGCGGTCGTGTTCGGTGTCCAGGCCGCCCGCCGCCGCCGGCTACGTCAGACCTTCGGCCCCGAGTACGACCGGGTGGTCGCCGACACCGGCAGCCGCTCCGAGGCCGAGAAGGAGCTGATCGAACGCACCAAGCGGCACGCCCAGCTGGAGCTGACACCCCTCTCCGCCGAGTCCCGGACCCGGTACGCCACCGCCTGGGAAGAGGTCCAGATCCGGTTCGTCGACAACCCCGGCGAGGCCGTCACCACCGCCGACGAACTGGTCACCCGGCTGATCGCCGAACGGGGCTACCCGACCGGCGACTACGACGAACGGCTCGCCGACCTGTCCGTGGAACACGCCGCCACCCTCGAGCACTACCGCGACGCCCACGAGATCAGCCGCCGCAGCCAGGCCGGCGAAGCCGAGACCGAAGACCTGCGCCAAGCCCTCGTCCACTACCGCTCCCTCTTCGCCGACCTGCTCGGTGAGGAACCGGTCCGGCCCGCCACCCCCGCACCCCGGCAGGCCACCGGCGAACACGCGAACACCACCCCCACCGAACCCACCAGCCGCTGAGGAGTCCCCGACCATGCGCTTCTTCTCCAACGAGGCCCGCGACGACGCCGACGAGCAGAAGGACACCGGAACCGCGGTACCCCAGCAGCGGTCCGGATCACCCTGGAACCAGCCCTCCACCGCGCCGGTCCCGGCCGACGACGATCCCGACCGGACCACGCCGCTGACCGGGGCGGACCGGACCGTCGCCTTCGAGGACGGCAGCCACCGGACCGGGCCCGTGCAGGTCAACCCGGCACCGTCCACCGGCACCGACGATTCCGCGCCGGAGGACCACGACGCCCTCGGTGGCCGGCACGCGACGGACGGCGGCACTTCCACAACCGGCAGTTCCACAACCGGTACTTCCTCCGGGAGTTCCTTCAAGACCGGTGACACTGCCGAGACCGGCAGTACTTTTGAGACCGGCAGCACTTTTGGAACCGGCAGTACTTTTGAGACCGGCGACCCGCATGCGACCCAGCCGATCCGGACCGGGGCGGACAAGGACGGCGACGGGATCCCGGACCGCGACACGTCCGCCGGCATCGAGGACGAGGACAAGCCGGCCGACAAGACCGGCGCCCACCAGAGCGACCTCGACAAGAAGGACCTGGACGAGAACGACCTGGACAAGAAGGACCTGGACCGGAGCGACCTGGACAAGGACAGCCGGGACCGGGATGGCCTCGAAGCGGGCGACCTCGACCGGGACGACCGGGACGTGAGTGGCAAGCCCGAGGACGTGACCGAGCCTCTGGTGACGCCGGCCCCCGCGACCACGTCCACCATCTCCGGCCCGGCCCCGTTCTTCCCGTCCTCCGACACCCAGCCGCTGCGGGATCGCTGGCGGGACGTGCAGCTCCGGTTCGTCGACGACCCCAAGGGCGCCACCACCGACGCCTCCAGCCTGGTCGACGAGGCCGTGGACAAGCTGGCCGCCGCCCTGCGCGACCACCGGGGCTCGTTCGCCAAGGGCACCGACGACACCGAGTCCCTGCGGGTCGAGTTCCGCAGCTACCGGGACATCCTGGACCGGCTGCTCGGTCTGTAGAAGCACAAGAGAGGGGAGCCGCGGCTCCCCTCTCTCACTGTGCCGACTCGTCTTTCACTGCGCCTGGCTCGTCTTTCACTGCGCCTGGCTCAGCGACCGGTGGCACGCTCGCCGAGGTCTCCGGATCGGATGACTCGGACGGCTCGGGCTCGGCACTCACCGACGGACCGGCACTGACCGAGGCCGACGGCACCGGGACGCCGGGTGACGGTTCGGTCGAGGCCGACGGCACCGGGCTGGGCCGGCTCGGCGACGGACTCCCGGTGGCCGAGGTGACCGGTTTCGGTCGCGGTCCCTTCCGGTACGAGGCAGGCGAGGCTTGCGGTACGTACGTGTACGTGGTGAACGACTCCTCGTCGGTGGGCAGCTCCCCGGCTCCGGCACCACCACCGGAGAAGTCCATGTCGACTCCCGGGAACTGTTCGTCGACCGGGGCGGGACGCTGACCCGGACCCAGATCTGCGGCGCCGAGTTGTGCGCCGAGCCAGAGCGCGGGGCCGACACCGACCGCCACCATCGCCCCGAAGAGTGCCAGTGGACCTCGTTCCATTTTGGTCCCTCCCCTGCTTCCGAGACGATCGTCGCGCTTCATCCGGGTCCCCTGCTACCCAATTCCGGAGTCCCTGAAGCGAACAATCAATGAGGCCATTGTGACCCACGGTGACGTAGCGGTTGCAGATTCGTCGGACAGTAGACTGGTGTCACTTTCGGGTACGGGAATGCACCCTTGACAGGTTCAGCCGATCACCGGATCGATGCCGTCACGCGAAATTCCAGTCAACGGGCCCCGCCGCTCCGATCAACGGATGCCGACGTTTCGATCAACGGAACCCGGCGCTTCGACCGTCGGATCCCGGCACCCCGATCAGCGGATCCCACTGCTCCGATCAGTCGGCCCCAGCGCTCCGGTCAGCGGGCCGCGGCGCTCCGATCAGCGAGTCCCGGCCAGGAATGTGACTGTTTCCTCCCAGGCCGCCCAGCCGCCGGGCAGCTCGTCGGCGTCGAGGGCCGGACGCAGTGTCAGATTCCCGCCGTTCCGCAACCCGAGCACCCAGCCCTTACGCATCCCGGGCAGCGTCGTCACTCCGGCGACATCCCCGAACGGCACGAAACGCCCACCTCCGGGCATCCGCACCTCCCGTTCAGCGACTGCCACAGTGGACGGCGTCCCCGCACTCGGCGACCCTGCGACCGGCGCCTCAGCACTCGGCGTCCCAGCGCCCGGCGCCTCAGCGCCCGGCGATTCCGCCGACGGTTTAGCCGCGTGCCGACCGGCCGGTTCGGACACCTCCGGCAGCACCGCAACGGCGGGCACCCCGTCGGCGGCGATCCGGGTGAGGCGCCGTTTCGCCTCGTGCCCCCGGTTGCGGGGCAGGCCCGGAACCAGCAGCAGCCCGAGATCGGTGATCAGCACGTCGGTGCGATCCCCGTCCGCGGACAGGTTGACGAGTCCACCGATCACCTGCGCCCGGGCCGACCCCGGATCCACGGCACCGGCGGCGAGGTCCACTCCCGCCTCGGCCAGGTAGGCCCGTACCGCCTCGGTGGTCTCCGGGTCGGCGGCCGCAGCGGCCAGTTCGGCGAGGTCGAGATAGCCGCCGTCGACCGCGACCACCTCAGCCGCACCGGTCCAGCTGTGCCGCCAGCGCGCCACCCCGCTGCGCAGTGCGGCGAGGGCCAGCATCAGCGCCAGCAGTTCGACGATCCGGGCACCGGCCTCGTCCGGCGGCGCCTCCGGAAAGAGTTCCGCGGCGACGGTCCGCAGTCGCCCGTCAGCGGCCAGGGTGAGCAGCTGCCCGGCGTCCGGCACCGGCGCCCCCACCACCCGGGAGATCGCCGCGAGAGCGGCTTCAGCCTCCCGCTCCATCTCCGAGGTACGCGCCACACTGAGGCACTCGTCCCACCCCACCACGGTCCGGCCCCGCGGTGGAAAGGCGACAGCCTGCAGTGCCCGCCCAAGCCCCGGCAGGTCAGGCACCAGTTCCCCGGCCTCCCTCGCCGCGGCCTCCTGCACCGCCGCCTCTCTCGCCGCGGTTTCCTGCACCGCGGCTTCTCTCGCCGCCGAATGGTCGCCCACGCCGGAGCCAGCCGGATCCCCACCCACGAAAGCCGCCTTGTCCACAGGCTCCAGCGGGTTATCCACAGAGGACGCAGCCGTATCGACCACCGAGGAGGAGGATGAATCCGGGCCCGAGAAGGCGGAAGTGGCGGAGGAGGCAGGAGAGGACGAGAAGGAGCCGGCAGGCGATCCGGCCGGCTCCGCGGAACCGGCGATGGAGGCGGAGGAGCCGGCCGCAGACAGGGCGGAGGCGGAACCGCCAGCCGCAACGGACACGGCGGAAGAGGAGCCGGCAGCCGGGAAGGAGGAGGTGGCCGGCGATCCGGCCGGCTCCGCGGAGCCCGCGATGGAGGCGGAGCCGGCAGCGGATGGGTTGGAGGAGGAGCCGGCGGCCGCGACGGACGAGGCGGAGGAAGGACCGGCGGACAGGGTGGAGGCGGAGCCGGCGGCCGGGGC
>DATMVU010000181.1:0-3233 GCA_035562875.1 Actinoplanes sp.
AGCCGGTCGCCACTATCGCCGGCACCTCCCGGCCCGCCGCCGTCAGCGCCTCCCGCCAGCCACTCTGCCGGGCACTCGCCCGCGCCTCCGACGGAATCGCCACATGATGCACCGTCCGATGCCCCAGCCCCAGCAGATGCCGGGTCGCCTCCGCCGCCGCCTCCCGCTCGTCCAGGAACAACATCGAACGCTCACTGCCCGGCAGTCCACCCGCCTCGGTCGCCGCCACCACCGGCACCTCCGCCGGCAACGCCCGCAACACCGCCGCACCCGCCGGATCGAACGCCACCACCACGACACCGCCCGCACTCGGATCGCTCAGGTGATCCACGGCCTGCCGCACGTCGGCGGCATCATCCGAATCCACCACCCGCACACCCACCGCCAGGCCCAGCTGACGGCCGGCCTCCTCGACCCCCTGCAACACGCCCGCATAGCCGTACAGCGTGGTATTCGCGGTGACCACGGTGACCGCGTTCGCCCGCCCCGAGCCGAGCGTCTGAGCGGCCCGGTTCGGCCGGTACCGCAGTAATCGCATCGCATCGAGCACCTGCTGGCGGGTCTCCGGGCGCACCCGCGGCGAGTTGTTCAACACCCGCGACACGGTCTGATGGGAGACCCCGGCGGCCGCCGCGACATCCCGGATCTGCGGCCGGCCCTCACTGTTGTCCACGCCAATACCTATAGCAGCCCCCTCCCCACGCCCGACTCGGCACGCGGGAGCGGTTGCGGCCTGGACCGGGCACCGGGTGGGCAAGATCGGCTACCGGCTTCGTGCCACCCGGGGGTGACGGACGGCACTGCGGGACCGGATCGTTCATAGACTTCCGTGAAATCAGGCCCCACCTGGGAGGACGCCGTGCCGGCTCCGAAAGTTCGATGGTTCGTCACCGTGCTGATCGCCATGGTGATCCTGGGGGTGACGGCCGGGCTGGCACTGTCCCGGGCCCGGGACGCCGATGCCGGCACCAGGCAACAGGCAGATCCGGCCGGGAGCACACCCGCCGGCTCGGTGACGGCGCCGGATGAACCGGTCCCGGGCGAGTCGATGCCCGGTGGGCCGGCACCCGCTTCGATGGAACCGCCCGTCGACGCCGATCCGGGGCCGTCGACCAGGCCGGCGAGTGTCACCGGGACGGCCCATGCCGATCCGGTCATCGCGGTCTTCCGGGTCAGCCGCAAGCCGATCTGCCCGTCCGGAACCGATCAGGTGCAGAACGAGGGTCGGCCGGTGGTTCTGGAGTGGCGCGTGACAGGGGCGAAATCGGTCACACTTTCTGTTGACGGTCCTGGCGTGTACAACACCTACGTTGCCGAGGACACCGCCACGATCGACTTCCCGTGTGGTGAGGATGCCGGAAACGAGCAGACCCACACGTACACCATCGCGGTCACCGGCCCGGAGGGCACCGAATCCAAGACCCTGACCGTCACGGCCCCCGTCGACGGCTACGCCACCACCTGACCGGCCCGCGGGCGGATCAACGCGGCGCGGTGCGACGGGTGGCCCGGCGGCGCCGGCCGCATGACCCGGTGAGGCCGGGATCACGCGGCCGCGAGCCGGATTCAGGCGGGTTCGGGCACCGGTGGTGCCTCGTCCGGGGCCGGTTCAGCGGGAACCGGGTCGACCGGGACGGGCTCGACCGGAGGCGGCGGCAGCGGGTCGGGGCTGTCCGGTGACAGCTCGCCCGGATCGTCGGGGATCGGCACTCCGGGATCCAGCGGCGGATAGCGGTCCGGATCGCCGGGCAAACGTAGCGTCGTCATGAAGATCGATTACCCGCCGGACGGGACCGCAAACGGTCAAGCCCCGCCACGCCTGCGGTGGAACCACACCCCGAACGCCACCGCTGCCAGCACGGTCACGCAGGTCAGGGCCACTCCGGCGGCGCCCCAGGCCACCATCGCGACAGACAGACCGGCCCACAACAGGGCGCCGATCACCGCCAGGATGATGATCTGCACCCGGCGCGTGATCATCCGCACCGGGCGTGCGATCGCTGGATCGTCAGCCGCTAGGCGACCGACGATCTCGTCGAACTCCCGGCGTGTGTCTCTGGTGGACAACTTCCCTCACCACCTATCGGTGCGCGAACCCCGTCCTATCGAGGTATACCCCGAATACGGGGTTCTCCCCCATGACACTCTCGTCACACATGGCCGACCGGAGAACATGCCGGCCGGAAGACATGCCGGCCCGGTCAGACCGGACCCGTGAGTGAAGAATAGTCCGCCAGGCGCAACGGGTCGCCCGACAGGATCCCGTCACCCCGCGGAACCTGCAACGACCGCCCGTCGCGCTGGAAGGTGACCCCGGCGATGTCGGCCCGGGACGTCAGCGTGCAGACGATCTGCCCATAGGCGAGCACCTCGTCACTGCGGCCGGTGCCCTCCTCCCCCTCGGCGATCCCCACCGTGGCGGTGGTGCCGGTGGGCGGCAGGGTCACCGTGAGCGAGGTGGTGGCCAGCGCGCTCGTCAGGCCCTGCTCCTGCTCGAACAGGTTCGGGCCGCTGGCCAGCAGGTCGAGCTGCCGTTGCGGGGTGGGCATCGTGTCGGCCCGGCGCACCGCCTGGACGAGGCGTCCGTCCCGGACCAGGCAGAGCACGTGGGCCACCTCACCGACCGGCTCGGTGGAGGCGTCCGCCGAGGCCGTCTCGTTGAGGGGCCGGCGCGGCAGGCTGACCACGTGCGGCTCGTCCTGAGCCGGCACACCACACGCGGTGAGTGCCAAAAGAGACGAAAGAGCGACTGCGGTCCATCGTACGATCATCGTGTCTCGAATCCGGGAAGGGTGAAACGGAACCTCGCGCCGCCGCCGGGACGCTCACGGACACTGGCGTCACCACCGTGCGCGGCGGCGTGCCCGGCCACGATCGCCAGGCCCAGTCCGGTGCCGTCGGTGCCGCCGCGGAAGTTGGCGGCCGGCCCGCGAACGAACCGGTCGAAGATGGTGGACCGATCCTTTTCAGCCACGCCCGGCCCTTCGTCGTCGACTTCCAGATAGCCGGCCCCGACCCGGACCACCACCGGCCCACCGCCGTAGCGGTTGGCGTTGTCGATCAGGTTGCCGAGCGCCTGCTCGACCCGCCGCCGATCCACGGACCACATCTGAGGTGTGCCCGGGGCAACCTCGACCAGGTCGGCGGGCAGGTTCCGGGAGCGGACGACCCGCTGCGCCAGCTCCGGTACGTCCACCTGCTCACGGTGCGCGGGCCGGTCGCTGCGGGCCAGT
>DATMVU010000182.1:0-28277 GCA_035562875.1 Actinoplanes sp.
CGCGGCCAAGGACGACGACAAGACCACCGAGGTCAAGTCCTGATCCTGTCCTCTCGCAACGCCCCCGGTTCGTCAAGAACCGGGGGCGTTCTCGTGTTTTGACCATCGGGGGGATTCGTGGTGGTCGAGGTGTAGCGAAACGAGGAGGACCCTGTCCATGATCTGAGTTCTCACACAAAGATCATCAATGAACAGGGTCCTCGATGAACAGCGTAGCCGTTACCGATACCGGTCCCAGCAATCCGGGCCGGATCCTGCTGGACGCGTGGCGGCGGGAGTTGTACGAGGGTGTCCTCGGCTCCCGGTCGCGGACGCTGTTCGCCCTGGTCGACGGGCTGGCCGCGGATCAGGGACGGTGTGGCTGCCCGGCGCATCTGTCGCTGGGCACGACCACCGGGCACGCCGCGGCCTACCGGGCGTTACGCGACGGCGAGATCGACACCGGCCGGGCACTGCGGGCGGCATGCCGCATCGCCCAGGGCGCCGGTCTGCCGCGGGTGTACGCCGTCGACACCACCGCCTGGCCGCGCCCGAACGCGCCGACCAGTCCGGACCGGCAGCCGCAGTACACCCCGGGCGGCCCGCGAGGCTCGGCGCTGATCAAGACCGGGTGGCGGTATCAGTACGTCGTGCGGCTGACCCTGACCCCGGACTCGTGGGTCGTGCCGGTCCTGGCCGACCGGATCGCCTCCGGCGACGACCTGGTAGAGGTCACCGTCGATCACATCGCCCGGGTCTGCGCCGCCGACGGCGCCCGCCCGGCCGACCCGTCGCTGTTCCTGCTCGATTCCGGCTACCCCGCCGCCAGGATCACCCACCTGCTGCGCGAACGCCGGATTCCCGCCGAGGTCCTGGTCCGCCTGGCGACCTCGCAGACCATGTGGACCAGACCCGGACAACGCCGGGCCCATCCTCTCGGCGGCCGGCCCCGCCGGCACGGGTTCCGGCTCGCCCTGCGCGACCCCGACCTGCACCCGGACGCCGGTGTCAGCGGCCCGGTCGACATCTACGGCACCGTCACCGTCCGGGCCTGGCACCACGTCCATCCCAAACTCACCCGGACCAGCCGCGGCTTCGAAGACCAGGAGATCCTGCCGATCGTCGAGGGCAGCGTCCTACTCGCCAGAGTCCAGCACCTACGCCCCAGCCGCCGCGCCGGTGACCTCGCACTCTGGTACTCCGGCACTCGCCACGACCTACTCACCCTGGTCATGACCTACCTGGCCCGCTACGACATCGAGCACTACTTCCGGAACCTGAAGACCACCGCCCAAGCCGGTGACTTCCACCCCCGCCAACCCGAGACCCTCACCACCTGGCTACGCCTGCACGCCTACGCCTACCTGCACCTGTTCTGCGCCCGCACCCACATCACCCACCACCGGCTGCCCTGGGAACCCGCCACCACCACCATGCCGACACCCGGTCAGACCCGCCGACAGGTTTCACCCGCTCTGCACAACGCCTGGCAACCACCAGGCCGAGCGAAACCCGGCCACCCCGGCCCCGGACGACCCGCCGGCAAACGCCGCAAACGCCGAACCCGCCACCCCGTCATCCGCAAGAACGCCATCCACAAGGGCAAATAACACCCACACACCCACACCACCACGAACACCCACACACCACACCGCCAGACCACCCTGCCCACAGAACGGTCAAAACACGAGAACGGCGCGCCGCTGAACACAGCGGCGCGCCGCCGGCGAATCAGGACTGCGGGACCGGGCGCATGCGGCTCAGGAGCTGGTCCAGAGGCATGCTGGCGAAACTGATCCGGACGTCACTGGAGGCGTACGGCAGCCAGAACCGCCCGTCGTGCACGATCCCGCCGCACGAGTACAGGACGTTCGGCACGTACCCCTCGCGTTCGGTCTCGTCCGGGTCGAGCAGGCCGTCCGGCAGATCGGCGATCACCTTCGCCGGGTCGTCCAGGTCGAGGAGCATCGCGCCGATGGCGTAGCGCCGCATCGGCCCGACCCCGTGGGTGAGTACCAGCCATCCGGCCGGTGTCTCGATCGGTGAGCCGCAGTTGCCGACCTGGATCAGGTCCCAGCCGCGGCCGGGCACCAGGATCGGCCCGACGTGCTGCCAGCGGTGCTGGTCGTCGCGGGTGCTGAGCCCGAGGGTCTCGCCGTCGGAGCGGCACAGCGCGTACTTGCGCCCGTTGATGTAGCGCGGGAACAGGGCCATGCCTTTGTTACGGGCGGCCGGCCCGTGCAGTGTGGTGACTTCGAAGTGCCGCAGGTCCCGGGTGAAGATGACCCGGCCGGCGATGTTGAAGCCGTCGTACGCGGTGTAGGTCGCCTGGTAGGCCATCCGCCCGTCGGGGTCGAGGACCTGCACGAACCGGGCGTCCTCCATGCCGCGGGACTCGGTGGGTGTGGACGGCCACAGCACCCGCTGGTGCAGAGGGATGGTGGCCGGGAAGGTGACCGCGTAGTCGGAGCCGACGATCCGGCGGATGGATTCGAGCGCGGTCGGCGTGGTGGGCCGGGCCAGGAGTTCGGCGGGCAGATGCCCGAGGACCTCTTCGAACTCGTGGTCGTCGTAGCGTTCCGGCAGGGCGTTCAGCACGTACGCCGAGGCCTCGTTGTCGATCTCCTCCTCGGCGAGTGCCGCGCACAGCTGGTGGCGCATGTGTCTGGCGCCGACCCGGTGGCCGATCATCAGCGGGCCGTCCCGGTCCTCCATCCGCAGGGCCGGTCCGGGGCCGACGATCGCCGAGCAGAACCCGATCGACGAGATGTGGCCTTCGCCGATCTGCCGCAGGCTGAGGGCGACCCGGAGTTCGCCGGGGAGCAGTGCGCTCTGGTCGGGGTGGGGCACCATGGACGGGTTGCAGAGGGCTGCCGCCTCGACCGAGAACTCGTGGCTGAAGTAGGCGCCGATCAGGCTGCGAGCGGCCGGCGAGAGTTCGATCCCCGGTGGTACCCGGTGCTGGACCACGTCGTAGTGGTGCTGGAAGACACCGAGGATGTCGTGGTGCCGTCCGGAGAACCGGCTCAGCACGTCGTCGAGCAGCGTGTTGATCTCGCTCTCACCGAGTTGCAGGATCCGCTCGATCAGCATGGACGCCCGGTTGTGGACGGCGTACGCGTCCTCACCGGGGACGAACAGTTTGATCACGACGCGCCGGCCGTCCGGCGCCATGGTGATGTCGTGGCGGGTGATGTCCGTGGTGTTCACCGTTGCTGTCACGCTGGGCCACCTGACGGTCGGGTCGCGCTACGACTCGCCAGCGTGCGGGCATGCTGGAGGGTGGAGACGAGCGCGAGGGTGGATTCGGCTCCTTGGTTCAGATTAGGACCATTGGCCGTCAATCCGTCATGACATCCACCAGTCTCCGCGTCGTACATCACCGTCGAGGTGTCGTTGTCGCCCAGGAACCACGCGATCGCCTGGAAGAGCGGGGCGTCCCAGGCCTCGTCGCCGGTGACCGAGGCCGCTGTGGCACACGCGTCGGCGGTCGCCGCGACCTCGATCGGCTGCTGGTCGAAACGGTGGGAGAAGCGCGAATCCGACGACCATCCATCGACCGGTACGACGGACAGGTGCCCGTCTCGTTCCTGGAGCCGGCACAGCCAGGCGAGCATCCGCAGGCCGTCGTCGAGCAGGTTCTCGTCGCCGAGGAGGTCACCGGCGGCGATGACGACTTCGGCGAGCGACGGGTTGGCGTACGTCAGTGTGGGTTCCGGCCAGACCCATCCGGGATCGGAGCCGGGCAGCCCGATCACCGTCGCCGCGTCGCTGAGCAGTGCGGCGATGTCCGGGTCGTGTGGTCCGGCTCGTAGCATCTCGGCGGCGCCCAGTCCGGCGAAGGCCATCGCCCGCGGCCAGGCCGACCGGCAGTACAGGCCCTGATGGAACGCGGCGCCCGCCTCCCGCCGGATCCAGGCGTTCGGACCGCGGGCCGCGGCGGTGCCCAGCCCCCACATGGCCCGCCCCCACCAGTCGCCGAAGCTGGGTTCGTCGGTCCAGCGCCGGTCGTAGCTCATCCGGTTGCGGAAGCCGCCGTCCGGTCCCTGGGCGTGGGTGAGAAAGGCCAGGTAACGCTCGGCCAGCCGGACGAGAGCACTGCCGGGCCGGGGTTCGCGGGCGATCACGAGCAGCCCGCGGGACACGTCGTCGACGCAGTAGCCGTGTTCGCGCCGGGCGATCGCGTTGCGGGCGTGTTCGAGCAGCCCGGTGTCGTCGGAGAGCCGGAACACCTGGTCCCAGCGGGGTTCGGGGACGTCACGCAACTGGATGGGCGGCGGCAGCAGCCGCAGGGTCTGCCCCATGCCTACGCGGGGATCGTCTCGGCCGCGAGCGGCCGGTGGTCGGCGATCAGTCGCGCGGCGAGCGACTGGTAGCGCGCGGCGACGGCGGGCCAGCGCAGGGTGGGCCCACCGGCGAGGCCGGTCAGCCGTCCGGGAAGGCCGGGTTCGGCGAGCACGTGCCGGATGGCCATCGCCATGGCTTCCGGATCCTGATGGGGTACGAGCAGGCCGGGACCGTCCGCGAGCAGTTCCACCGCGTGCGGGAACTCGGTGGCGACCACCGGCACCCCGGCGCCCACCGCTTCGATCAGGACTCCGGAGGTGACCTGTTCGGTCGAGTCGTAGGGCAGCACCACCGCGTCCGCCGACCGGATCAGCCGGGACAGTTCGGCCGGGTCGAGGTAGACGTCGGCCCAGCGGACACAGTCCTCGACACCGAGTTCGGCGGCGAGGTCCTGGAGCGACTCCCGGTAGGTGTCACCCTGCTGTTCCAGGACTTTCGGGTGGGTACGACCGGCGACCGTGTAGAGGGGACGGGGCCGTACGTCGTCGAGGAACGCCAGGGACCGCAGTGCCCATTCGATGCCCTTGCCCGGCCCGAGGAGTCCCCAGGTGAGCAGCTGCGGCCGGTCGTGGTCCTCGCGCGGGGTGCCGCTGTGACTGCCGGCTCCGTGCGGGATCACCGTGATCTTGCGCGGGTCGACGTCGTAGTGGGTGGTGAGCCGCTGCCGGGCGGTGTCGGTCATGGTCACCACGGCGTCGGCGGTGCCGGCGATCTGTTCCAGGACACTGCGCTGCTGCGGGTCCGGGTTGGTGAGGACGGTGTGCAGGACCACGATCGACGGCACCCGCAGCGCCCGGAGCACCGGCAGCACCTCGTCACCGGCGTCACCGGGGTAGATGCCGTACTCGTGCTGGATGATGACCACGTCGTAGCGGTTGAGGGCGGTGGCCGCGGACACCCAGCCGCCGGGGCGGTCGGTGTGCCAGGTGTGCACGGTGCGCGGTGCGGCCCGGTCGAGCGCTATCCCGCCACTGGTGTTGTCACCGGCGAGAAGGCGGACCACTCCCGATGTTCCGGTCCCGGCGGTCAGATGTGCCGCAAGTGCCGCATTGAATGTCGCCAAACCGCATTGAGTGGGGGGATAGGTGCTCAAAAACCCGTATGTCGCGGGCATGACAGGCCTTTCTCCTCGGCCGGCTGCCAACGACGCAGCACGGACTCAGCGCGCGTGTGGACGGCACAAAGTCGCCGGGAAATCGGCCCGTTTAACGCGCAATTCACATTGCGACGTTAACAAGATCTAGGTATTCAACCGATGATTTTTCGGTAAATCGCCAGGTACTCGTCGACCATCCGATCGGCCGAGAAGCGTTCCCGGGCCCGCGCTGAGCAGGCCGCCCGATCGATCGCGGCGATCCCGTGAACCGCGGCGACGGCCTCGTCCACCGAGTCGACCAGACGCCCGGTCACGCCCTCGTCCACGACTTCAGGCATTGACCCTTTCCGGTACGCGATGACCGGGGTCCCGCAGGCCATCGACTCGACCACGGAAAGGCCGAACGGTTCGGCGAACCGGATCGGGTGCAACAGCGCGGCTCCCGAACCCAGTACGGTTCCCCGTTCCGCCGGCCCGACCGAACCGCGATAGACGACCCGGTCGCCGTCGACGAGGGGCTCCACGCGTTCCCGGAAATAGTCCTGGTCCTGCACGATTCCGCAGATCACCAGCCGCCGTCCGGCCCGGCGGGCGATCTCGATGGCGATATCGGTCCCCTTGTCCGGGTGAATCCGGCCGAACAGGATCAGATCGTCGCCACCGGACGGCTGGAACGGCAGCCCGCTCAGGTCGACGCCGTGATGGACGGTGGCGAGATAGTCCAGATCGGGGGAGCGGTCGGCGTCCGAGATCGAGACGAAGCGGGACCGGGCCCGCTCGTACGCGGGAAGGATGTTGGATCCGGAGAAGCCGTGCACGGTGGTCAGCATCGGGGCGTGACAATGTGCCGAGAAGGCCAGCGGCAGCCAGTCCAGGTGATTGTGGATCAGGTCGAACTCGGCGGACCGGGCCAGGGCGTGACTGACATGGATGGCCTCCCACACCCGCCCGTCGATCCGGTCGTCCTCCCCGTAGCCGGTGGGCACCACGCCGTCGAGCGCCGCCTTGGTCACCGAGTCGAGGGTGGCGAACAGGGTGACGTCGATGCCACGTGCGGCAAGCCCGTCGGCGATCAGGCCGGTGATCAGCTCCCACGGGCCGTAGTGCCGTGGCGGAGTGCGCCAGGCAATCGGCCCCAATAGTGCGATTTTCATGACAAAACGGAAAAGTTGTCCATAACCACATGGTCAGTATGCATCCCGGGTGGCCGTGCGGATCTCGTGTTAGAGAAGACGAATGACGGATTCGTGGTGGAAGCAGTCGGTCGTGTACCAGATCTACCCGCGCAGTTTCGCGGACTCCGACGGCGACGGCATGGGTGATCTGCGCGGTGTCATCGACCACCTCGACCACCTGGCCGAACTCGGCGTCGACGTGATCTGGCTGTCCCCGGTCTACCCCTCGCCACAGGACGACAACGGCTACGACATCAGCGACTACCAGGACATCGAACCGCTCTTCGGTGACCTGGACACCTTCGACGAGCTGCTGGCGGCCGCCCACCGGCGGGGCATCAGGATCGTGATGGACCTGGTGGTGAACCACAGCTCCGACGAGCACCCGTGGTTCCTCGAGAGCCGGTCGTCCAAGGACAACCCGAAACGCGACTGGTACTGGTGGCGACCGGCCCGGCAGGGCATGGAAGCGGGCGCCCCGGGCGCCGAGCCGACCAACTGGGGAGCCGTCTTCGGCGGCTCCACCTGGGAGTTCGACGAGAAGACCGGCGAGTACTACCTGCACCTGTTCTCCCGCAAACAGCCCGACCTCAACTGGGAGAACCCGGAGGTCCGGCAGGCGGTGTACGCGATGATGCGCTGGTGGCTGGACCGCGGTGTGGACGGCTTCCGGATGGACGTCATCAACATGATCTCCAAGACGATCCAGGAGGACGGCTCCCTGCTCGACGGCCAGTTGCCCGTCGGTTCCGCGTACGCCGACGGGTCCTCGGGTTTCCTCGCCGGACCCCGCCTGCACGAATTCCTCCAGGAGATGCACCGGGAGGTCTTCGCCGGCCGGGACGGGCTGCTCACCGTCGGCGAGATGCCCGGCGTCACCGTCGACGAGGCGATCCGGCACACCGACCCGGACCGGCACGAGGTCGACATGGTGTTCCAGTTCGACCACGTCTGGGTGGATCGCGGCGCCGACCCGTGGCTGCTCGTCCCGTTGCAGCTCACCAAGCTGAAGGCGATCCTCGGCCGGTGGCAGGCCGGGCTCGCCGAGAAGGGCTGGAACAGCCTCTACTGGAACAACCACGACCAGCCGCGGGTGGTGTCCCGCTACGGCGACGACGGCCCCGAACACCGGGTGGCCTCGGCCAAGATGCTCGGCACCGTGCTCCACCTGCACCGTGGCACGCCCTACGTCTATCAGGGCGAGGAACTCGGCATGACGAACCACCCGTTCGGCGGCATCGAGGAGTTCCAGGACATCGAGGCGCTCGGCATGTACCGGCAGGCGGTCGAACTGGAGGGACGTACCCCCGAAGAGGTCCTGACGGTCCTGCGGGCCCGGGGACGGGACAACGCGCGCACCCCGATGCAGTGGGACGACTCGCCGAACGCCGGATTCACCACCGGAACCCCGTGGCTGCCGGTCAACCCGAACCATGCGGAGATCAACGCGGCGGCGCAGCGGGCCGACCCGGACTCGGTCTTCCACCACTACCGTCGGCTGATCGAACTGCGCAAGACCGAACCCGCGGTGGCCGGCGGCGACTTCACCATGCTGCTGCCGCACGACGAACGCCTGTACGCCTTCACCCGCCGCCTCGACCACACCGAACTGCTGGTCATCGGCAACTTCACCGGCGAGACCGTCCGCGCCGAGATCGACGGCTGGCAGGACGCCGAACTCGTCCTGACCAACCTGCCGAACCCGCCGGAGAACCTGACCATGGGCCCCTGGCAGGCAGTCGTCTACCGCCGGACGCTCTGACCCATCATCCGGCCCATCGCGGTGATCGTGAACCGCCGCCCGGCCAGCCGCGCCGCCCCGATCGCGATCCGATTCGGCAGGCCGGTGACCAGACTGGGCGGCGGATTGCGCCGGTCCAGGGCGCGGATCGCCTGATCGACGACCCGCCCGGCGCTCATCCGGGGCATGCCGCCGTCCGCGTTCTGCCCGGCCACATCGAAGAACTCGGTGTCGGTCGGGCCCGGCGACAGCGCCATCACCCGCAGACCGGTGCCGCGCGACTCGGCCCAGAGCGCCTCGGTGAAACTGAGCACGTATGCCTTCGTGGCGGCGTAGACCGCGAGAGTCGGACCCGGCTGGTAGGCGGCGATGCTCGCCACGTTGACCAGCACCCCACCACCGTGCGCCCGCAACCGGCCGATGAACGCCCGGCTGATCTCGGTCAGGCTGGTCACGTTCAGCGTGATCTCGTCGGTGATCCGCTGCGGGTCGGCCTCGTGGAACAGCGCGTGCGTGCCGAACCCGGCGTTGTTGATCAGACTGGTCACCGGGAGATCCCGGCCCGCCAGCTTCTGCGCCGCCCCCGGCTCGGTCAGATCCATGCCGATCGTGGTGACCTCGACCCCGTTCCGCTCGGTGATCTCCGCTGCCAGGCTCTCCAAGCGGTCGGTACGCCGGGCCACCAGCACCAGACTCGACCCGCGGGCGGCCAGTCGCCGGGCGAACAGGGCACCGAGACCGGAACTGGCGCCGGTGATCAGCGTGGTCTGATGGCGATAGTCGACGGGCATGACAGCACGTTATCTCCGAGGGCGATTCGGGTAATCGGCGGGCATGACCAGTCATGCGGTACAGCGACGCGGTTCCGTCCCGACCTGGCTCGGGCTGGCCGGCTTCCTGGTGGCGGTGGCGGCCGCCGCCCTGCTCGGCGGGCTCGGTGTGGCCGGAACCCCCGAGGAGTATCGGAGCCTGCAGCAACCGAGCTGGGCGCCACCGTCGTGGCTGTTCGGGCCGGTCTGGACCGTGCTCTACGTGATGATCGGGGTCAGCGGCTGGCTGGTCTGGCGCCGGACCGGCTGGACACCGGCCCTCAACTGGTATGCCGCCCAACTCGTCCTCAATGCGATCTGGACCCCGATCTTCTTCGGGTTCGGGCAATACGGGCTTGCCCTGCTCGACATCGTGGTTCTCTGGGTGCTGATCGGGGTGACGGCGTGGAAGTTCCGGCCGGAGTCCCGTCTCGCGGCCGGTCTGCTGCTGCCGTACTGGGCCTGGGTGACGTTCGCGACCGCCCTGAACGCCGCGATCTGGCTGGCCAACTAGGTTCTGCGTGACAGGTCCCGGGGGGATCGAGGCGAGGGCCGGCCACCACCGGGGCGGCCACGCCGCAGCCCCACGGTATCCGCCGGACCGGACCCGTGATCTGAACCGTTTTCACCGAACTCCCCACCTGTCCCGCCGTCAACCGGCAAGGTGTCTGGGGTGGCCGCCGGGCACCCGAAATGACCCGTTCTGCCGGTGGCCGGGGGAGTTCACATGCGCCGCAACCGGCCTGCCGCACGCCTGCTCGCCGCCCTGGTGGCCACCACCGGGGCGCTTGCCGTCACCTTGACCGAGGGCACCGGGGTGGTACCCACCCACAGCGGCGGCCCGGGTCCGGTCATCGGCGCCGCAGCCGGCAAGGCCGCAGCCTCGGGCGCGGACGCGGTGCGCCGGTCCGGTCCGGTCCTGCAGACCTTCCCGCTGAGCGAAGAAGGCCGCCCCGACACCGCCGGAACCCTCGTTCCGGCCGCATCGCCCGGCTCCGCCGCATCGCCCGACGCTGCCGTTTCGCCCGGTTCTGCTGCTGCGCCCGGCTTGGCTGCTGCGCCCGACCTTGCCGCTGCGCCTGGTTCTGCCTTACTGCCTGCTTCTGTCGCATTGCCTGGCTCTGTCGCATCGTCTGCTCCGGCCGGGCGTGGTGCGCGGGTTGCTTCGATGGCGGCGCAGATCACCGAGCCGTTCAGCCTGGTGGGTGTGACGTGGGCGGACGCGCGGCTGATGCCCGCCGGGGTCATCGAGGTCCGGACCCGGCGGATCAGCACCGGGGCCTGGACGGAATGGCAACCGTTGGAGACCGACAACCCGGACGCTTCGGCGGGTACCGAGGGTGTGGCCGTCCGTGGCTCCAGTGATCCACTCTGGGTGGGGCCGTCGGATGGTGTGCAGACCCGGGTCGTCGGGATAGGTGGCGCCGATCCGTTCCCCGAAGACCTTCGTGTTGACCTGATCAATCCAGACGGCGTCAACATTGAAGAACTCGATGTTGACGATCGCAGTGTCAAGCCGAGCAGTGTCAAGCCGAGCGATATCAAGCCGAGCGATATCAAGACGAGCAGTGCGAAGACGAGCAATGTAGTGGACCGGATGGACGCCCGGAATCGTCGATCCTTCGGGCCGGCGGTAGCGGGACGTCACGCCGTCGGAGTGGCGCCCGGCCTGATGCCGCCGAGCCGCCCGGTGCCCCGGATGGTCAGCCGGTCAGCGTGGCGGGCCGACGAGAAGATGGTCGTCGAACCACCCGAGTACACCGGCGCGGTACACGTCGTGTTCGTGCACCACACGGCAAGCGGCAACGGGTACGAGTGCACCGAATCAGCGAGGATCGTCCGGGGCATCGAGGCGTTCCACGTACGCAGCAAGGGTTGGAACGACATCGGCTACAACTTCCTCGTCGACAAGTGCGGCCGGATCTTCGAAGGACGGGCCGGCGGGATCACCCGGTCGGTGCTCGGCGCGCACACGATGGGTTTCAACGAGAACGCCAGCGCCGTCGCGGTGATCGGCGACTACCGGTCCAGGGGGATCCCGATCGCGGCCCGGGCGGCGGTGGCCCAGCTCGCCGCCTACAAGCTCGGCGCGTGGGGGAACCCGCCGCTCGGCAAGGCGGGCCTGCTGTCCGGCGGCAGCAACCGCTACCCGAAAGGCACCCGGGCGATCCTGAACCGGATCTCCGGCCATCGGGACGCGGGCCGGACCGAATGCCCCGGGAACTCGCTGTACGCACAGCTCCCGGGGATCCGGGCGGTGGCCGGCGCGGCGCCGGCGAAACTGCGCCTGCGCGGTGTGAACGGGACCCGCGAGCACGCCGGGCGCTACTACACCCGGGGACCGGCCGGCCCGGCCTGGGACCTGAACACCCCGAGCCGGATGATGGCCCGTTTCGAGGTCTATGTTGACGGTGAGTTGACGGCGTCCGCCCCGCCCGGGCACCGGCAGGCGGGAGTCCGGCTGGAACCCGGGACCCACCGGGTGACGGTCCGGGCGGTGCACCTGTCCGGCCGGGTGGCCACGACCACGACCCGGGTGACTGCCGACCCGGTGGCGCCGAAGTTCGCCGGGACACCACTGGTGTCGTTGCGGGAGGGTTCGGTCGGGGTGACGGCGCCGGTCCAGGTCGGCTGGTCGGTCACCGATACGTCAGGACTGAGCGGGGTACGGGTGACCGGTGCCGCCTCCGGCTCACTCACCGGAACGGCCCGCTCGCTGTCCGGAACCGTCGGCTGGGGTGATCCGGCGACCTGGAACGTCACCGCCACCGACCGGGCCGGGAACGTGTCGACGGCCTCGGTCACCCGTACCCCCATGGTGTCGGTGGACGCGTCGAAGACCGGAACCTGGCGGGCGATCCGCGACCAGCGGCACCTCGGCGGCGAAGCCGTCGCCGCCTCGGCCGCCGGGGCGTCGCTGACCTGGACTTTCACCGGCAGTTCGGTCGCGCTGCTGGCCGGCCGGACGGCGAACTCGGGACGGGTGCGGGTCTACCTGGACGGCGAGTTCCAGGGGATCGTCGATCTGCGCTCGACGGCACCGCAGTTCGCCCGTGCGGTGTGGACCCGTTCGTGGCGTGCCAGCGGCACCCACACGATCCGGGTCCAGGCCGAGGGCACCACCGGCCGCCCTTCGGTGGTCCTGGACGGCCTGGCCTACCTTCGCTGAGTGGCGGGCAGGCCTCGCCCGGACCTCCGCGGCGGCCCGGATCGGGTCGATGTTGACGGGTTGATCAGGGGTTGATCGATAGGACTGTCTTGCCGCGGACGTGCCGGGACTCGACGGCAGTGTGCGCACCGACGATGTCCTCGAACGCCCAGCTCTGCACCGGCATCCGGATTCGGCCCTCCGCGGCCAGCGCGATCACTGCGGCGAGTCGTTCCGGTGAGCGCCCGGACCGGACCAACGAGGCCCCGTGTTCGGCGGCCGCCTTGTCGTCGACGATCGTGCCGACCCGTTCCGGTGCGACACCGGCCTCGATCGACTGGGCGATGGCCTCCCCGCCGGCCGCGTCCAGGGCGACGGTCGGCCGAAGTCCGGTGGCTCGGATGCCGGCCACGAGATCGGGGCCGTACTGCACCGGTACCACCCCGAGACTCTCCAGGTAAGCGTGGTTACCCGGGCTGGCGGTACCGATCACGGTGACCCCCGCGAGCCGGGCGAGCTGTGCGGCGACGGTGCCGACACTCCCCGCACAGGCGTGGATCAACAGCACGTCCTTCTCGGCGTGGTCCGTAAGACGGCCCAGACCATCCGTGGGGCTGTCGACGACGCCGAGGTCGAACAGGGCACCGGCCGCCGTCTGGGCGGCGGCGACGAATGCGGCGGCGGTGGTGAAGTCCAGGTTTGCCGGCTTGGGGACGGCGTTCGCGGCGGGGACGGTGAGGAGTTCGGCGGCGCCGTTGAGCATCGTCGAGCCGAGGACCTCGTCGCCGACCGCAAAACCGGTGACGCCGTCGCCCAGGGCGGCGACCTCCCCGGCGTACTCCTGCCCGATCTGGTGCGGGAAGGTGGCCTTGACCCACGGCATGCGCCCCTGGCGTACCGCCACGTCGAAAGGTTGCACCCCGGCCGCCCGGACCCGGACCAGGATCTCGCCCGCGGCGGGGGCCGGGTCGGGCAGTTCGGCGAGGTGGAGGACGTCGGGCGGACCGAAACGATCGAAGACGGCTGCTCTCATGACGGCAGTCTGCGAGTTGAAGAACGGTTGAGGTCAAGCACCGCGCGAGGCCGCCGGGGTGCGGCTCGATACGGTATGCGGGTGTCTCAGATCCCGTGGTGGGGACTGCCCCTGGTGGCGGTCGTGTTCGCACTCGCCGGTGCCGCGGCGGCGCACCTCGTCTTCGCCCGTAACAGTGCACTGCTCAACCGGACTCTCCGTGAACGGCGGTGGTACGACGAACGCAAGGACGCATACTGCCAACTCCTGGCCGCTTTCGACCATGCCACGCATCGGTTGCGGGTGGCGTTCGAGGCGGGCGAGAAGCCGCCGACCGCGTTGAACTACGCCGACCGGATCGGCCCGTCCCTGATGCCGGTGCGCCTGCTCGCCTCGGGCCCGGTGCGCAGTGCGGCCCTGGCGGTGCATCTGCAGTTGCAGCGGCTGCACGGGGACATGAACCCGGCCGGGGTGGTCGGGGTGCAGCCACAGACCCATTTCCGGGAGCTGCTCGCTCAGGTTCCGCTGGTGATGCAGCAGTTCGAGGCGGCGGTCCGGGATGAGCTGGGGATCGTGGACACCCCGCCGAAGTCGGCGCCGGCGTTGAACGGGCGTGGCAAGCAGCTCGGCTGAGGCTTTCTGCAAACGTTTGCATCGGGCACTATCGAGGCGTGACTGATCTACGTACCCCTCTCGATCCTGTTTCCGCCGCCATCGCGGAGGGCGGCATCCTCGCCATCCTCCGCGCGCCGACCGCCGACGGGTTCGCCGCGGTCGCCGACGTCCTGGTCGCCGCCGGGATCACCGCCCTGGAGGTCACCCTCACCTCGCACGGCGCCCTGGAGGCGATCTCCGGCCTGCGGCGGCAGTTGCCCGAGTCGGTGCTGATCGGCGCGGGCACCGTGCTCACCGAGGACGACGCCAAGGCCTCCATCGACGCGGGTGCGTCCTTCCTGGTGGCGCCGGTCAGTGTCCTCGGGCCGCAGCCGGTGCCGTTCTACCCGGGCACGTTCAGCCCGACCGAGGTCTACACGGCACATCGGGCCGGCGCCCCGTTGATCAAACTGTTCCCGGCCGGTGGGCTCGGTCCGGCGTACCTCAAGGATCTCCGGGGTCCGCTGCCCGGCGTCCGGATCATGCCGACCGGTGGGATCGGCCTGGAGGACATCGCGAAGTGGCTGGCCGCGGGCGCGACAGCGGTCGGCATCGGCGGCCCGCTGGTCGGCGACGCGGCGACCGGCGGCAGCCTCACCGCCCTGGCCGCCCGAGCCCGGCACGCGGTGGACGCCGTGACCTTCGCCCGCTCATGAGCCGGCCGGTGAGCCCGGCAGTGAGCCGGCCGGTGGACCCGGCAGTGAGCCGGCCGGTGGACCCGGCAGCGAGCCGGCCGGGGCTCTTCACTCTCGGTGAGTCGATGGGCATCTTCGTCGCCGACGGGATCGGTCCGCTGGAGCACGCCCGCGGCTTCACCCTGGGCGTGGCCGGGGCGGAGAGCAACGTGGCGATCGGCGTGGCACGTCTGGGCGGTTCCGCGACGTGGCTGGGGCGCCTGGGTGCCGACGCGGCCGGCGGTCTGATCACGGCAAGACTGCGAGCTGCCGGCGTACGAGTAATCAAGGTGACCGATTCCGCCCACACCGGACTGATGATCCGTTACCAGCGGTCGTCCCGGTTCATCCAGGCCGACTATCACCGGGCCGGCAGTGCGGGCTCCCGCCTGAACCCGGCGGACCTCCCGGTCGACGTGATCCGCGAGTCGGCGATCGTGCACGTCACCGGCATCACCCCGGCACTGAGCGACTCCTGCCGTACCGCCGTCTTCCATGCCGTGGAGGAAGCCCGCGCGGCGGGGGTGCCGGTGTCGGTGGACGTCAACTACCGGAGCAAGCTGTGGTCGCCCGAAGCTGCCGCTCCGGTGCTGCGGGATCTGGTGAGCCGGGCCGACGTGGTCTTCGCCGGTCCGGACGAGGCGGCGATCTTCGTGGATACGAAGGATCCGCTGACCGGCCTGGCCGGATTCGGCCCGTCCGAGGTGATCGTCAAGGACGGGGCGCGCGGCTGTACAGCGGTGATCGACGGTGTCCGTCACGAGGTGCCGGCTCTGCCGGTGACCGCTGTCGACCCGGTCGGTGCCGGGGACGCCTTTGTCGCCGGGTACCTCGCGGACCGGCTGGCCGGTGTGGAAGCCGGGGCACGGCTGCGGACGGCGATCGCCGCCGGAGCGTTCGCCGTCACTGTTCCGGGTGACTGCGAGGGCCTGCCGGACCGCGCTGAGCTGGCCGCACTGTCCGGTGGGGACATCAATCGCTAGTTCCGTGGTTAGCCCTCGGGGGGACCGGGTAACCAGTTGTTCGACGGACAAGTCAAGCGAGTTGAGGAGGCCGTTATGCAACCGACGCCGTTCACCCCGTGGGCCTGGCGCGAACCGTCCACCCCGGGCAGCGACCCGGTGACCGCGGAGAGCACCTCCGAGTACGGTACGGCCGGCGTGGATCTGGTCGGGTTCAAGGTCGAGGCCACCGATGGTCACATCGGCTCGATCGACAAGGCCAGCCATGACGTCGGGGACTCGTTCCTGGTCGTCGACACCGGACCGTGGATCTTCGGACGGAAGGTCCTTCTTCCGGCCGGCACGGTTCAGACGTTCGACCACACCGAGCGCAAGGTGTACGTCGACCGTACGAAGGAGCAGATCAAGGAGTCTCCGGAGTACGACAAGGACACCTTCGAGACGCCCGAATACCGTCAGCAGGTGGGTGACTACTACACCACTAGTTACCGCGACTTCCCGCGCTGACATCCTGACCCGTCGCCCCGCCCGTATCCCCCACGGGCGGGGCGACGCGTATCTCCAGTCAAACCGCGGCGCGTATCTCCAGGTAGTCGGAGAGCCGGGCCGCGCCGGTGAGCATGGCCCGGGCGCGGGCGGTGATCCGCTCCCGCCACTGGTCGATCGACGCGGCCAGGGGCCCGGGGCCGCCGGCCGCGCGGACCTGCTCGATCACTGTCGCGATGTGGTCCAGCCGGTAGCCGCCGCGCCGCAGCAGGTGGGCGAGTTCGGCGTCGCGGATGTCGTCGGGCGAGTAGACCCGGGCGCCGTGTGAGCGGGCCGGGGTGAGGATTCCGGCGCGTTCCCATTTGCGCAGGGTGGCCGGGGTGAGGTCGAGGCGGTGGGCGAGGCCTCCGACGGAGAGCGATTCATCGGATCCGTCGCCCTCGAAACTCAGTCCGTGGATCGCTGACGCCACCCGGCTCACGGTCTCCCGGTCGCGCTGCAGCCGGACATGGGCGGCGTCGACGGCAGCGAGGGCGGAGTCGAGATCATCGCGAAGAACTGCTCGCATGATCGTCCCGGCCGCCGAGTAGCCGAAGCCCGGTAGTAGCCCGACATACGCCGACAGAGCTCCGACGTGATCATCCGTATAGATCCGGTAGCCGCTCGACGTCCGGGCCGCCGCCGGGATCACCCCGGCCTGCTCGTAGTTGCGGATCGCCTGGGCGGACAGCCCGTGCGCCCGTGCCAGATCCACCGGCCGGTGAGTCACCGGTTGAGACTTCAGGGCGGTCCCCCAGGGAATTCTCGAAGAAAGTTTCACAGGAGGGTTCAACGATACGGTTGAGGTCATGGTTTTCGACACCGAGCTGTCCGAACTCATCTCCGCGCGCCGCCCGCACCTGCTCGCGCTGGGCGAGCCCTACCACGGCGAACCGGCGTTCGCCCGGCTCCGCAACCGGATCCTGGAGACCCTGTCCGGGCACGGTTTCCGCTCGATCGTCATCGAGTCGGACCGGGTCGCCGCGCTCGCCGTCGACGACTACGTGCAGGGCCGCACCGACGACCTCGACCTGTCCACTGCCGTCAGCCACGGCTGGGGCACCAGCCCGGCCACCCGCGAACTCGTCGACTGGCTGCGCACCCACAACGCCGGCCGCCCGGAGCCGGAGCGGATCGCCTTCCACGGCTTCGACGCCCCCACCGAGATCCAGGCGGCCCCGAGCCCGGTCCGCTACCTGCGGGAAGTCGCCGCCTACCTGGGCCTCCCGATGACGATCGACGACGACGAGGCCCGCTGGACCGCTCCGGAGATCATGTACGACGCGACGCGGTCTCCCGGCCGGTCACCGGAGGCCCTCGCGCTGCGCGGTCTGGCCGAGGACCTGCAGACCCGGTTGTACGCCGGCGCGCCACTCCTGATCAAGAGGTCCTCCCGGCCGGCCTGGCACCGGGCGGCGGTGCACGCCTCCACAGCGATCGGCCTGCTCACCTACCACGCGGCGATGGCCGACCCGGGCACCCAGTCGGAGCGGATCGGCCGGCTGCTCAGCACCCGGGACGCGATCATGGCCCGGAACCTGCTCGACATCCTCGGCCACGAGAGCGACCGCGGCCCGGTCCTGCTCTGGGCCCACAACGCCCACCTGCAACGCGGCGTCTCGACGTGGGAGACACACTGGGAGGGCGTGGACATGGCCGCCGAGTGGTCCGGTGCCGGTTCGATCGTGTCCGCGCTGCTCGGCGAACGGTACGTGCTCGTCGTCGGCAGCCTCGGCGCCAGCGGCCTGGCCGGTCTCGGCGAACCGGAACCCGGGACGTACGAGGAGAGCCTCGGCAGTGAAACCGGCATCTTCCCGCCGCCGGCCGGCGACCTGGTGGACCGGCGGACCGAGGTGCTCGGGCACTTTCCACTGACCGGGGCGCTCGCCGCGGGCGCCGACGCGATCCTGCACATCGGGTACCGGCCGGGCGCCGCCGACGCCGCCCGGATCGCCGGCCTGCCCGGGGTGACCGAGACCTGGATCGCCGCCGGATCCGACATGCCGCAGTACACCTGGGAAGATCGTTTCTTCTTCGCCGGTGAGGACCGGATGCGCCCGTTCGCCACCATCGTCCTGCACGACGTGCCCGATTTCGACGAGCGCTCGCGCCTGTCCGAGCCGGGCCGCTACCGGGTCAACGTCGAGGTCGGCAGAGCCAAGTTCAAGAGCCTTTTCGGGTACGGTCCGGAAGAGTTCAGCACCCACCAGCAGACGATCGACTTCGCCGCGACGGACACGCTGATGCCCCACCCGGCCTACGCGGTCCAGGGCTGGGTCGGTGTGGTGAATCCCGGGCCGTCGACCGCTGACGTCCTGGACGAGTTGCTGGAGCACGCACGGTCCCGGTCGCTGGCCCGGCAGCGCTGACCGGATCGTTCCGGGGCCGGGCCCGATGATGTCTTCAGCCCGAGCCCCGGCCGGCGTTGACTGGGAGCATGACAAACGCGCTGATCGTGATCGACGTCCAGGAGTCCTTCCGGGCCCGCCCGCTCTGGGCCACCAACAGCAACCCCGACGTGATCAAGAATGTCGGTCGTCTCGTCGACGCCGCCCGTGCCGCCGGTGAACAGGTCATCTGGGTGCTGCACTCGGAACCCGGCTCGGGCGGCACCTTCGACCCGGTCAACGGTCACGTCCGGGTGGTCGACGAACTGACCCCCGCCGACGGTGAGCCGCTGCTGGTCAAGACCGTGCACAACGCGTTCACCACCACCAACCTGCAGCACCTGCTCACCGTCGCCGGAGTCCGGTCGATCACGGTGGCCGGGCTGCGAACCGAACAGTGCGTCGAGACCACCGCCCGGTTCGCCTCCGACCTCGGCTACCAGGTCGTCTTCGCGCTCGACGCCACCAGTACCAGCCCGATCCCACACCCGGACGCGCCCGCCGGCCAGACCGTCGAGGAGTTGCTGGCCGACAGCCGTACGCTGTCCGCCGAGGACGTGGTGGCCCGCACCGTCTACGCGCTGGCCGGCCGGTTCGCCACCGTCAAGACCGTGTCGGAGATCATCGGGGAGTGACCGGATCGTGAGCAGGGTGCTGTTCGTCCTGACCCCGCAGGTGCATCTGCTCGACCTCGCCGGCCCGGCCCAGGTGTTCTCCACCGCGCCCGGCTACGAGCTGCTCTACTACGCCGAGGCGACTCCGGTGCCCACCTGGCAGGGGGTGCCGCTGGTCGCCTCGGTGTCGTGGCCCGCACTGGACGCCGGTGACCTGGTGCTGGTGCCCGGCTGGCGGGACGGCTACGGGCAGTTCACCGCCGCCACGCTGGACCGGGTCGCCGCCCACCACGCCGCGGGAGGCACGGTGGCCAGCGTGTGCGCCGGAGCCGACGCCCTCGGCCGGGCCGGCCTGCTCGACGGCCGCCGCTGCACCACCCACCACGGCCTGCAGGAACGACTGGCCCGCAGCCATCCGGCGGCCACCGTGATCCGCGACGTGCTGTATGTCAGCGACGACCGGGTGGTCACCTCGGCCGGTATCGCCAGCGGCATCGACCTGGCCCTGCACCTGGTCGCCCAGCGCCACGGCCCGGCCGCCGCCGCCCTGGTGGCCCGCGAGATGGTGGTCTACGCCCGCCGCAACGGCGACGACCACCAGGAGAGCGCCATGCTCCGGCACCGCGCCCACCTGAGCGATGTGGTCCACCGGGTCCAGGACCACATCGACGCCGCTTTCACGGCCAGCCTGCCGTTGTCCGACCTGGCCGCCACGGCCGGAGTCAGCGAACGCACCCTGACCCGTCTGTTCACCACCGCGACCGGCCGCACCCCACTGCGCTACCAGCAACTACTCCGTGTCGAACGAGCCGAACACCTGATCGGCCACGGCGCCACCACCGAATCCGCCGCCCGAGCCGTCGGCTTCACCG
Organism: Actinoplanes sp.; assembly: GCA_035562875.1. Lineage (GTDB taxonomy): Bacteria > Actinomycetota > Actinomycetes > Mycobacteriales > Micromonosporaceae > Actinoplanes. The sequence goes on from DATMVU010000182.1 coordinate 19,996, forward strand.
ACGCCCGCATGCTCCGCCGCCTCCGCCTCCGCTCCCGCGCCTAGGCAGTCCGGCCTTGAATCCCTGCCGGTCGGCGATTCACGCCATCGGCGCGTCGACCCCGGACCGGCCCCGATATCCGGCGTGTTCCGCCGACCCGGATTTCCGTCCGGAGTACGTCCGGTTCGTCTACGTCTCCGGAACGTCTTGGGCCGCATTCGGCCCGGCGGCCCGGCGGATGCCCGTCAGTGCAGCGGACCGGGGTGGTGGGCACGGGACTCCGCGTAGTCCGTACCGGAAAGAATGGTAGTGACGCCGAACGGCCGGACCCGTCTGGAACCGGGTCCGGCCGTTTTCTTTCGAGTTCACGCCGTGGCTGAGGGGAAGCGCCGGGGAGACGCTTCAGCTAACGGCGTGGAAGGTCACTTGTAGGTGATGTTCGAGGTGCTGAACTTGCAGCTGGTGCCGTCGCCGCCGGTGGCCGCGGTCTGGGTGGTGAGCTTGGTGGGCTCGGCGCCGGTCTTGTTGCCCTTGAAGGTCACGCAGATGGCGATCTTCTTCTTGCTGTCGCCGGTGATGGTGATGCCGGAGAGGGTGGCGGTGTCGCCGAGGTTGGAGTTGATGCCGACCAGGCTGCCGCCGGGGGCGGTGGCGGTGACGTTCTTCAGGACGACGTTGCGCTTGTGCTGGGTCTTGCAGTTGCCGCAGGAGCGGTAGAGCTTGCCGAAGTCGCTGACCGCGAAGTTGCTGACGGTGAGCGTGCCGCCGCCGTTGTGCTGGAAGACCTTGTCGTCGGCGCCCTTGGCGGCACCGCCGGTGACGGTGTATTTGGCGTTCGCGCCGCCCTTGAAGGTGGCCGCGTCCTCGCCGACGTTCTCCCACCACACGTTGGAGATGGTGCAGGAGCCGAGGCAGTGCACACCGTCGGCGGCCGGCGAACCGATGATCACGTTTTTCAGGGTGGCGCCGTCGGCCAGTGTGAACAGCGGGTCCTGGCCTTCGTCCTGGCTCTCGTTGCCGAGGGCGCCGCTGCCGACGAATCGTTTCATGCCACCGTCGAAACTGCCGGAGACCGGCTTGCTGGCGGTCAGTTTGGTGGTTCCGGTGGCGGTGGGGAACGTCGCCGCGGAAGCGCCCTGCGTGTAGACGACCGCGCCCAGTCCGAGGCTGAGGGCGGCGATCGCCACGACACCGGCACGCCAGCGCTTCTGCACATTCTTGAACACGAGCGGCCTTTCGTAGAAATGCGGGGGAACGGATTCGATGATGAACCCGGAATGCGCTTCCTGTCAAATTCCTGAATGCATTCTGGAAATGGTTGGAGAAATGCATTCCACTGGTTAAGTGGTTCCCTGCGGCCGAAAGGTTGCTCGTAATTTTAGGTAGCCGGGCGACTACGGGTGGTCCATGTCGGTGTCGTCGGCGACGTCGTCCACCGGGACCACCCGCACCGGATGGGCACGCAGGTAGTCGCGGGCACCCCGATCCCCGGTGGCGGTGGCCGCGACCCCCGCCCAGTGGTCGCGCCCGAGCAGCACCGGATGGCCCCGCCGATCGCCGTAACCACCCATCACCAGGGCGTCGGGGGCGGCGTGGGCGACGATCCGGCGGACCGCCGCCGCAGTCACCCCGGGCATGTCCACCAGCAGGACCACCGCCGCCGTGGCATCGGTTCCGGCCAGATGGTGCAGGCCGGCCCGCAGCGACGAGCCCATCCCGGTCTCCCAGTCGGGGTTCATCACGGACACCAGACCGGGAACGTCCACCGCGCCGAGCACCACCGTCGCCGGGCACCCGGCCTCGGCCAGGATGCGAACGGCCCGGTGCACCAGCAACTCGCCCCGGTACGGGACGACGGCCTTCGGCATGCCGTAACGGCGGCCCGCTCCGGCCGCCAGCACCAGCCCGGCGGTGGTCATCGGGGGAGCAGGCCGCGGACGGCGGCCAGCGGCAGAGCGGTCCGCGGGGTGTAGGCGGTCCGCCACAGACCACCGTGTGCGGCGGCGAACGCCTCGTCCTGCCAGGCGGCCGGTGCGGCCGGCCGGGGCTTGCGGATCTGGTGCACCAGCAGCAACGCCATCAGTCTGCTCGCCGTCTCCGGTTCGAAGATCTCCACGTCGAACAGGTGCGCCCCGGCGTAGGCGGCGGCCAGCCACCGGTTGCTGACCACCGAACGGGTGTTCGTCGGCGGCGCCACGGTGAAGGCGGCCACCCCGTCCCGGCGGGCCACGGTGGCCCGCCACCGGTGGATACGTTTGGCGAGCGCGTAGTTCGGGCCCTGCTGCGGCACCAGACTGTCGTTGATCCCCGGTTCACCCGGTAACGGGTAGTTGGGGCGCAGCATCCGGCCCCCGGTGAGCAGCCCGAACCCCTTGGCGCGGGCGGACCGGCCGGCGAACCGGGAGCGGGAGTGGGTGACGGTGGCCTCCGGGACGGCGTACACGTCGGTCGGGGTGCCGAGGAAGGCGAGCGCGGTGTCCGGCCGGTGCTGCCGCAGGTGGGTGCCGAGCGCGTCGACGGCGGCGGCCAGCAGCGGGTAGGCGCCGCCGGGGGCGTACACGTAGTTGCCCAGGATCAGCCGGCCGTCGACACCGAGCACCCATCGGGCCACCGCGCTCAGGTCGTTGAGCAGGTCGGCGCCGGGGATCTCACCGGCGGCCGGGGCGAGCAGCCGGCCGGCCCCCTCGGTCGCGATCCGTTCGACCCGCTCCCACACCCGGTCCCGGGGCAGGTCCAGGGCGAGGACGGTGCCGCCCCAGCCGAGGACCGAGGCGACCGGGCCCATCTCGGTGCCGGCTCCGGCCGCGACCAGCACCTGATCACTGAGGTCCAGCCAGTCCGGCGACCCGGCCACCTCGCGGACCGCCTCGGCGCAGGACTCCTCGACCACCCCGGCGGCCACCCAGGCGTCCAGGCGGCGCTGCAGGGCGTCACCCCGGAGCAGTTCCCCGCGGTACGGCAACACCACCTCGGTCTCCGGCGTGGCCTCGCCCTTGACCTCGACCGTCTCCAGTGGCCGTTCCGGGGCCTCCGTCAGGGCCTGGGCCAGTGGGATCCGAGCCTGCACGGAGGCGAGACCCGCCTCGGCGATCTGATAGCCGGACTCCAGACCCGTCTCGATGAGGGCCCGGAAGTGACGCGGGTAGCCGCGGCGCCAGTCGGCCTCCCGTTCGGCGGCAGCGGCGGCGGCGGGGTCCACGGTGCGCAGTGCATCGGCGACCACGGCCCGCCCGAAGGCGGTGCTGGAGCGTCGGCCGGACTCGTCGGCGGGGAAATCGATCAGCGGGGCGGTGTGATCCACCGGGTCAGTATCGCCGTCTCCTACCAGAGGAGGAGAAGCCCTCCTCCGTGCGGCCACCGGTGCGGCCCCCGGTCGGGCGATCCGTGGCCCGTGGGACGCCAGGGTGAGGACATGACCACCACCATCGCGCCGCTAGTGGAAACCCGCGCCGACGCCCGCTGGAACAGACCGCTGCTCTGGCTCAGCGGGGCCGCCGTCGTGCTGGCCGTGCTCTCCGGGGCCGGGATCCTCCTCGACGACCGGGTCCTCACCGGAGTCCCGATCTGGCTCAAGCCGTTCAAGTTCGCCGTCTCGTTCATCTTCTACGGCTGGACCCTGGCCTGGATTCTGGCGGTCCTGCCGCGCCGCAGCCGGGCCGCCGAATGGTCCGGTGTGGTCGTCGTCGGCATGTCGGTGATCGAGCTGGCGATCATCGTGACCCAGGTGCTCCGTGGGCAGACCAGCCACTACAACATGACCACCCCGTTCAACGAAGTGCTCTGGTCGGCGATGGGCACCTCGATCATGGTGCTGTTCTTCGCCCAGGTGGTGATCGGGGTGGTCGCGCTGCGGCAGCGGATCCCGGACCGGCCGGCCGCCGTCGCGATCCGGTTCGGGCTCGGCGTCTCCCTGCTCGGCATGGCCGTCGCGTTCCTGATGACCACGCAGCAGACCGCTGACGGGCTGATCGGGGCGCACGCGGTCGGGGTGCCGGACGGCGGGCCGGGGATGCCGATCACCGGCTGGAGCACCACCGGCGGCGACCTGCGGATCGCTCACTTCGTGGGGCTGCACGCCCTGCAGGCGCTGCCGCTGCTGGCGTACGCGCTGGGCCGGTGGACCCGGCTGGCGGACAGGGTGCGGGCCCGGCTCGTACTGATCGGCGGGAGCGCGTACGCCGTAGTGGTGCTGATGTTGACCTGGCAGGCGATGCGCGCGCAGCCGTTCACCGCTCCCGACGGGATCACCCTCGCCGCGTTCACCGGTCTGGGCCTGGTCACCGCCGCCGCGAGCGCCCTGGCGATCCGGGGCCGGTCGTGACCGCGATCCTGTTCGAGCTGACGTTCCTGCTGGCCGCCCCGTTCTGGGCGCTGATGATCCTGCTGCCGCGGTGGTCGTGGACGCACCGGATCGTGTCCAGCCCTCTGATCGCCCTGCCGATCGTGGCGATCTACGTGGTGCTGATCGCCGGTTCGTTCGGCGCCGTGTGGCCGGCCGTGACCAGCCCGACCCTGGACGGGATGCAGGCGCTGCTCGGCAGTCCGGAGGGGGCGGCGGCCGGCTGGGCCCACATGCTCGCCTTCGACCTGTTCGTCGGCCGCTGGTCCTACCTGGACAGCCGCAAGCGTGGCGTGCCGGCTCTCGTGACGGCACCGATCCTGCTACTGACGATCCTGCTCGGGCCGGTTGGGTTCGCCGCCTACCTGGGAGTGCGCCGGTGGTGGCGGGAGCCCCTAGGCTGATGACCATGGCCCGGCTGTTCAACGTGCGGGAGACCCTGCCGCGGATGCTGCTGCTGATCAGTAGCGGTCTGGGGTACCTGCTGGTGATCTGCGGTACCCAGGCGCCCCCGACCGGGCCGCAGTGGGCGCTCGCGGCCGCCGCGTTCGGCGCCGGGCTGCTGCTGCACCGCCGCCAGCCGGTCAACCTGGTAGTCCAGACGCTGCTGTTCGCGGTCTCGCTGGTGCTGCTCGACGACGCGACGATCAGCCGGGTGGGCACCGCGTGGGCGCTGGGTGAGCTGGCGTTCTGGGCGCCCCGCTGGGCCTGGGTGGGCGCCGGCGCGGGCCTGGTGTCGGCGGTCTATCTGATCCTGGGGCTGCCGCACGCGGACAGCCTCACCGAGGGTCTGGCCGGGCTGGTGATCAACCTGGGGGTGCCGATCCTGATCGGCACCGTCGGCCGGACCACCGCCGAGCTGGGCGTGCAGGCGGCCCGCCGGATCGAGTCGGAGCAGCGGGCGGCCCGCGCCGACGAGCGCAGCGCCATCGCCCGGGAACTGCACGACGTGGTCGCCCATCACATCGCGTCGATGGTGCTGCGGGTCGGGGTGGGCCGGCACGTGCTGCCCGATCTGGACCCGCGGGCCGCGGAGATCTTCGACGATGTGCACCGGACCGGGTCGGACGCGCTCGCCGACCTCCGGCGGCTGGTCGCGGTCCTGCGAGACCCCGATGAGGTACGCCGGGACGCCTCGCTGACCGCCATCGAACCGTCCGCGCTGCCCGCCGCACTGGCCGGCGCGGTGGAGAAGGCCCGGCTGGCCGGGGTGAACGTGGAGGCCGAGATCGATCCGGCGGTCGGCGGGCTGGACGCGGTCCGGGGCCTGGCCGTGCTCCGGCTCACCCAGGAGGCGCTGACGAACGTGGCCAAACACGCCGGCCGGTCCGCCACCGCCCGGCTGCGGGTGGCGGTGTCCGGAACCGATGTGGACTGGTCGGTCGCCGACGACGGTGGGCTGCCCGGCTCGCGGGAGGTACCGTCCGGTGGCGGGCACGGCCTGACCGGGATGCGGGAGCGGGTCGCGGTGCTGGGCGGGACCCTGTCCGCGGGACCGTCCGGGAAGGGGTGGCGGGTGGCGACGATGCTGCCGGGGGAGAGCACGTGATCCGGGTGCTGCTCGTCGACGATCAGCAGCTGATCCGGGCCGGGCTGCGGATGCTGTGCGAGGCCGCGCCGGACATCGAGGTGGTCGGCGAGGCGGGCGACGGGCGTGCGGCTGTGGAGTCGGCGGCCCGGCTCGTACCCGATGTGATCGTGATGGACCTGCGCATGCCCGGCGTCGACGGGATCACCGCGACCAGCCGCATCGTCGCGTCCCGTCCGGCGGCGCGGGTCCTGGTGCTGACCACGTTCGGCGACGACGACCATCTCTATCCGGCGTTGCAGGCGGGCGCGTGCGGTTTCCTGCTCAAGGACGCGCCACCGGAGGAGTTGCTGCACGGTATCCGGCAGGCGGCGGCCGGGGAGAGCCCGTTCAGTCAGGACGTGCTGCGACGGCTGGTCCGGCGTGCGGTGGACGCCCGCCCGGAGCCGCGCCCGGCGGTCGGCGGCCTGACCGCCCGCGAGCACGAGGTGCTCGGCCTGGTCGCCGAGGGCCTGAGCAACGCCGAGATCGCCGAGCGCATGCACATCGGGGTGACCACGGTGAAGACGCACATCACCGCGTTGATGACCAAGACCGGCAGCCCGAACCGGGTACGGCTGGCACTGCTCGCCCACCGCGCCTGATTCCTCAAGCCGGGCCGGTCCTGGCCGATCACGGCGGTCATGCTCAAGACGTTCCTGGCCGCCGCGCTGGCCGCCGCCGCTCTCGTGGCACCGTCACCGGCGCGGGCCGTCGCACCGCAGGACCGTTACATCGTGACGATGAACGACGGCGCCCGCAGTGTCGCCGCCGGTGTCCTGCTGCGCACCTTCGGCAGCTTCCCCGGGTTCGTCTCGTCGATGACCGCGGCCGAGGCCCGCCGGCTCGCCGCCGACCCGCGGGTCCGCTCGGTCGAGAAGGACCGGATCGTCTCGCTGGCCGGGGTGCAGAAGAGCCCGGCCGTGGTGCAGAAGAACCAGGCCGGGGTGCGGACGAATCTGGCCGCGGTGCAGAAGAATCCGGTGTGGGGCCTGGACCGGATCGACCAGCGGCCGGTGAAGCTCTCGACGAGCTACCGGCCGTCCGCGGACGGCGACACGGTGCACGCCTACGTGATCGACACCGGGATCAGGATCGGTCACCAGCAGTTCGGCGGCCGTGCGTCGTACGGCTACGACTTCGTCGACGGCGACACGAACGCCGCCGACTGCAACGGGCACGGCACCCACGTGGCCGGCACGATCGGCGGTTCCACGTACGGGGTGGCGAAGAAGGTGAAGCTGGTCGCCGTCCGGGTGCTGAACTGCAAGGGCGGCGGTTACCTCTCCGACGTCATCGACGGCGTCGACTGGGTGACCGAGCACGCGATCCGCCCGGCTGTCGCCAACATGAGCCTCGGTGGCAGCGACAAGAGCCCGTCGCTGGACTACGCGGTGGCCGACTCGATCGCCTCCGGTGTCACCTACGTGGTGGCGGCCGGCAACGAGAACGTCAACGCGTCCTGGAGCAGCCCGGCCGACCTGCCGCAGGCGGTCACCGTGGCGGCCAGTGACCGGAAGGGCAAGCGCGCCTCCTTCTCCAACTACGGCAGGGGTGTCGACCTGTTCGCGCCGGGGGTGGGGATCAAGTCGGCCGTCGCGAAGAGCAACACCGCCACGGCGACGTACAGCGGCACCTCGATGGCCACCCCGCACGTGGCCGGTGCCGCGGCGCTGATCCTGGACGCCTACCCGTCCTGGAGCCCGGCCAAGGTGCAGGCGAAACTGATCGCCGACTCGACGAAGGGCAAGGTCACCGACCGCAAGGGCACCCCGAACCGGCTGCTGTACGTGCCCGCCCCGCCGAAACCCGCGGTGATCGCCACCGGTCAGACCGCCGCCGCGAGCGCGGGTGTCGCCTACACCGCGCGGCTGGCTTTGAAGTCGTCCCGCCGGGGCTCGTGGAAGCTCGCCGCCGGGTCGCTGCCGCCCGGTCTGTCGCTCTCCGCAGCGGGTGTCCTGTCCGGCACGCCCACGAGGACGGGCCGGTTCACGGTGACCGTCCGGTTCACCGACTACGTGCCGCAGGCCGTGACGAGGAAGATCGTGATCCCGGTGCTGGTGTCGGCCCCGGTGATCAGCACGGCGGCCCTGCCCGCGACTGTCCTCGGCGAGGATTACCGACAGGCACTCACGGTTGCCGGTGGCCGGGCCGGCACCTGGGCGGTCGAGTCCGGTGCGCTGCCGGACGGGCTGGCCCTGGACGCCTCCGGCACGATCGGTGGCATCACGACGACGGCCGGCGACTTCACCTTCACGGTGCGGTTCACCGACTCCGCCGGTCAGACGGCGACCCGGAGTTACACGATCACCGTCAGCTGAGCTGTCACCCCCCCCGCTGCGGCCATGGACCGGTCTCACCAGTCCATGGCCGCGGCGTATTTCTGGGCGATCGCCG
>DATMVU010000183.1:0-2198 GCA_035562875.1 Actinoplanes sp.
GGATCGGAGGGCGCCGGCGTGGTGTGGGCGGTCGGCCCGGACGTGACCAGTGTCGCCGTGGGCGACGAGGTCGTGCTCTCCGCCTGCCAGTGGGACGAGTCCGCGCCGGACATCCGGCTCGGCACCGACCCGATGACCTCGGCGAGCCAGCTCGTCTGGGGGTACGAGAACAACTTCGGCAGCTTCGCCCAGTTCACCCTGGTGGACGACTACCAGTGCCACCCCAAGCCACCGGCCCTCACGTGGGAGGAGGCCGCCTGCTACATGCTGACCGGGGCGACCGCGTACCGGCAGCTGTACGGCTGGCCGCCGCACGTCGTCCGGCCGGGCGACCCGGTGCTGATCTGGGGTGGCGCCGGTGGTCTCGGCTCGATGGCGATCCAGTTGGTGCGGATGCGCGGCGGGCTACCGATCGCCGTGGTGTCGGGCGACGAGCGCCGCGAGTACTGCCGCCGCCTCGGCGCCGCCGACACCATCGACCGCCGCGAGTTCGACCACTGGGGCCGCCTGCCGGACGTGACCGACACCGAGGCGACACGGGCGTGGACCCGTGGGGCGCAGGCGTTCGGCCGGCGGATCTGGGACGTCCTCGGCGAGCGGAAGTCACCGAGGATCGTCCTCGAACACGTCGGCATGGACACGATCCCCACGTCGATGTACGTCTGCGACACCGGCGGGATGGTGGTGCTGTGCGGCGGCACGTCCGGCTACAACGGCGACATCGACCTGCGCCACCTGTGGATGCGCCAGAAACGCCTGCAAGGCTCCCACTACGCCAACCTGCGCGACTGCCGTGAGGTCACCCGCCTGATCGCCGCCGGGCTCCTCGACCCGTGCCTGTCGAACTGCCAGCCCTTCGAGAACATCGGCAAGGCTCACCAGATGCTCCGCGACAACGCCCACCCACCAGGCAACCTCGCGGCCCTCGTCAACGCACCGAAGCCCGGCATGACGACCTGGTGACACCCGGCCTGTCGCCGTCGGCGCCCGCGTTCGGTGTGCCGCTGCGGGCCGATCGCCAGGGCATGGCCGGCCCGCATCCGGCCGTTGCGGCAGCCGTCACCCATATCGAGGCACGGCTGGCCGACCCGCTGACGGTCCCGGCCGTCGCCGCGGCCGTGGGTGTCTCCCACAACCACCTGACCCGGCTGTTCCGGGCGGTGACCGGCGACACCGTGGTCGCCTACGTCCGGGCCCGCCGGATGGCCCGTACGAGCACCTGCTGCGCGCCACGACGCTGTCCATTCCCGCCGTGGCCGCATCGGTCGGTATCCCCGATCTGCAGGCGTTCAACAAGGTCTGCCGCCGGGAGTTGGGTGTCCCGCCCTGAATGGTCCGCGGCACGGCGTCAGGTGCCTGAGAGACGCCGACGTCGCAGGTCTCGACTTGCCGTGCGCTGGTCGAGGCTCTGACCTTTGCGCCGGGATACCAGCGCAGCGTGGGATCCCACCGTAGTCGCACGTCCCCGCGTTCGAAGTCGCCGAGCCGGCGTGCATCGGTTAGCCCGTGGTCTCGCAGTTCGGCCGGGTCGTGACGGCGGCGTTCACCTCACGTACGGTGTTGATCACCACCGCGGGCAAGGAGCAGGAGCAGGCCGTTGACGGATCGCACGACGCTTGTGGTTCCCGCTGAGCAGATCGGTTCGCTGGGCGTTCCTCCGCTTGCGTTGGACGATGCGTCGTCCGACGTGGGTTGGGTGAAGGCCCCGTTGGGCGGGTTCTGGGGCTCGGAGCGGATACCGGTGCCGCTGGCTGCCCGTTCGCTGTGGAACTCGAGCAGGTTCCTGCTCGAGTTCAGGTGGCGCTCGTTGATCGGCTGGCTTGTGTTCGCCGCGTACGTGGTGGTGGCTCATGGCTATATGCAGGGTTTGTGGGGTTTCGTGCCGCAGGTCGTGCTCGCCGGGTTGTCGGGTGGGTGGCTGGTCTGGGCCTCGAGACGTCCACGGCAGTTGCCTTACCGGTCGCATCTCGGCGAGATGGGGATACCGCAGGTGAGTCGTGGACGAACTCGTGGATGAACGGCTTCGGCAGGATCCGCCGCTGCACCGACCGCAACGCCCAGGTCATCGACCTCTACCTGTACCTGGCAGCAGCGATCGTCACCGTACGTCAACTCATCCAACGAGCACGGATCCTCTACCGCTGGGACACCCGGCCCACCACCCGCCGACTCAAGTGACGCCTATTGCCGGTCGCTCT
>DATMVU010000184.1:0-24649 GCA_035562875.1 Actinoplanes sp.
GTCGGTGAGGCGGGCGGCGAGTCGTTCGGTGTGGAGGACCTCGGTGAGGGCGGCTCGCTCCCGGCGTACCCGGGTAAGGGTCTGCTCCATGGTCTGCCGGTCGGAGCGCAGCTGCCGGGGGCCGACACCCTCGTCGGCGCCGGATGCCAGGGCGGTGGCCAGCTCGTCGCGGCTGCCGGTGTCGCCGAACAGCACCGGCCGCGGACCCGGATAGCGGTTCAGCAACCCGGCCAGGACCTCGGCGGCGTGCGGGGACTGGGTCGCCACCAGCACCGAACCGCCGCGCGCCACCACCTCCAGCGCGGCCGCGACCACGGTGTGGCTCTTGCCGTTGCCGGGCGGCCCGGACACCACGGTGACCGGCGCGGTCCGCGCCCGGGCGACGACCCGTTCCTGATCGGCGCTCAACGGCAGCGGCGACACCACCGTCTGATCGTCCGCCGGGGGTGACGCCGCGGTGCCGTAGACGGCGGCCAGCGCAGTGCCGGACAGGTCCCGGCCCGCCCAGGACAGCAGGGAGTCACGCAGGCCGCCGCCGAAGACGTCGCGGACCACGAACAGGCCGGCCCGGGCGACCAGCACCAGGCGGGTCTTCGGCAGCCGGGCGGTGGTCTCGGTGACGGCGTCGTACGGCAGCCCGGTCGCCTCGGCCACCGACGTCAGCCAGGCCCGGCTGCCGATCGCCGACAGCCAGCCCGCGGACGCCAGACCGGGTGCGGACTCCAGGGCGGCCGCCAGGTCCCGGTCGCCGACCAGCGGGGTGATCACCACGTCCCCGGCCGGCACCACCTTGTAGCCGGTGAGGGTCCGGTCCAGGCGCACCGGCTGGCTGAGCAGTGGCGCCCGGACCTTGCGCGACGTCCCCTCGACGTCGGTCTGCCCGGCCAGGAAACCCCAGCCGCGATGCAGGATCCGCTCCTCGCGGTGCAGCGCGTCCAGGGCGGCCAGCCGGTCCGTCTCGGCCCGGCGCGGTGCCTTCTCCGCGTCGTCGAGCCAGACCAGCGGCTGCCCGCCCCGGGTGACGTCCAGCCCCCGGTCGCCGGTGCCGGCCGGGGCCAGCTCGGCGAGCACCGTCAGGACCCGCGACGGCTCCAAGGTCAGTGCGGGCCGACGGCCGTCACGGTGATCGCTGCCGAACCGATCTCGTCGGATGCGGCCAGATCCACCGTCGCCTCGATGCCCCAGTCGTGGTCGCCGTTCGGGTCCTCGAACACCTGCCGGACCGTCCACACCGCGGCGCCCTGGTCGATGTGCAGGAACGCCGGGCCGCGCGCGGACGGGCCGGTGCCGAGCGTGACGTACTCGGTGTAGTAGTCCTGGATCGCCTTCTGCCAGCGGTCCGCCGTCCAGCCGGCTTCGGCGTCCATCTCGCCGAGCAGGTCCCAGCGGCGCAACGCGGCCAGCTCCACCCGGCGGAACATGGCGTTGCGGACCAGCACCCGGAACGCCCGCGCGTTGCGGGTGACAGCGGGCGGCTTGTCGTCGATGCGGACCTCGGGGGCCTCGTCACCGGTCGGGTTCTGCAGGCGCGCCCACTCGTCGAGCAGGCTGGAGTCGACCTGCCGGACCAGTTCGCCGAGCCATTCGATCAGGTCGGTCAGCTCTTCGGTGCGGGCGTCCTCGGGCACCGTCTGCCGCAGCGCCCGGTACGCGTCGGCCAGGTAGCGCAGCACCAGGCCCTCGGAGCGGGACAGGCCGTAGAACGACACGTACTCGGTGAACGTCATGGCCCGCTCGTACATGTCCCGGACCACCGACTTCGGCCGCAGCTCGTAGTCGGCCACCCACGGCTGCCCACGCTGGTACGTCTCGTACGCCGCCTCCAGCAGTTCCTTCAACGGCTGCGGCCAGGTCACGTCCTCCAGCAGTACCATGCGCTGCTCGTACTCGATGCCTTCGGCCTTCATCGCGTTGACCGCCTCGCCGCGCGCCTTCTTGCGCTGCTCGGAGACGATCTGGCGGGGGTCCTCCAGGGTCGACTCGATCACCGAGACGACGTCCAGGGGGTACTCCGGCGCCTCCTTGTCGAGCAGTTCCAGGCAGGCCAGCGCGAACGGGGAGAGCGCCTGGTTCAGGGCGAAGTCCAACTGCAGATCGTCGACCAGCTTGTACGGGCCGTCCTCGCTCTTGACGATGACCCCGCCGGCGATCAGCGCCCGCGCGATGCCCACCGCCCGCCGGATGTGCCTGCGCTGGGCGGGCCGCTCCTCGTGGTTCTCGGTGAGCAGGTGCTTCATCGCCTCGAACGGGTCGCCGCCGCGGTTCATCACGTTCAGCAGCATCGCGTGGCTGACCTGGAACGACGACGTGAGCGGCTCCGGGTCGGCCTCGACCAGCCGGTCGTAGGTGGGCCGGCCCCAGCCGATCGTGCCCTCCGGCGGCTTCTTGCGCACCACCTTGCGGCGCTTCTTGGGGTCGTCGCCGGCCTTCGCCAGGGCCCGCTCGTTGTCGATCACGTGCTCCGGGGCCTGCACGATGACGGTGCCGATGGTGTCGTACCCGGCCCGGCCGGCGCGGCCCGCGATCTGGTGGAACTCGCGTGCCTTCAGCAGCCGGGTCTTCACACCGTCGTACTTCGACAGGCCGGTGAACAGCACCGTGCGGATCGGCACGTTGATGCCGACGCCGAGCGTGTCGGTACCGCAGATGACCTTCAGCAGCCCGGCCTGGGCCAGAGTCTCCACCAGGCGGCGGTACTTCGGCAGCATGCCCGCGTGGTGCACGCCGATGCCGTGCCGGACCAGCCGGGACAGGGTGCGCCCGAAACCGGCGGTGAACCGGAAGTTGCCGATCGCGGCGGCGATCGCGTCCTTCTCCTGCCGGGTGCACATGTTGATGCTCATCAGCGACTGCGCGCGTTCCAGCGCGGCCACCTGGGTGAAGTGCACGATGTAGACCGGTGCCTGCCGGGTCTTCAGCAGCTCCTCGATGCCCTCGTGCAGGGGCGTGGTCGCGTACTCGAAGATCAGCGGGACGGGCCGCTCCGCGGTCGCCACCACAGCCGTCTCCCGGCCGGTCCGCTTCGTCAGATCGTCCTTGAACCGGGTGGTGTCACCGAGGGTCGCCGACATCAGGATGAACTGCGCCTGCGGCAGCTCGATCAGCGGCACCTGCCAGGCCCAGCCCCGGTCGGGTTCGGCGTAGAAGTGGAACTCGTCCATCACCACCTGGCCGACGTCGGCGTCGGCACCCTCGCGCAGCGCCAGGTTCGCCAGGATCTCCGCGGTGCAGCAGATGATCGGGGCGTCCGCGTTGACACTCGCGTCACCGGTCAGCATGCCCACGTTCTGCGCGCCGAACACCGCGCACAGGGCGAAGAACTTCTCGCTGACCAGGGCTTTGATCGGCGCCGTGTAGAAGGTGGTGCGGTCGCCGGCCAGGGCGGCGAAGTGCGCGCCGGTGGCCACCAGGCTCTTGCCCGAGCCGGTCGGGGTGTTCAGGATGACGTTGGCGCCGGTCGCGATCTCGATCAGCGCCTCCTCCTGATGCGGGTACAGGGTCAGGCCCTGCTCCTCGACCCACGATTGAAAGGCGTCGAAGACGGCGTCAGGTTCGGCGGAGCCCGGGAGGCGATCGGTCAGCGTCATGATCTGCCAAGTGTGTCAGCTCGCCCGGAACGCGGCGTACAGGGGACCGGCGATCCCACCGGCCAGGCTGACGAACGCGGCGACTACGGCGACGATCGCGAATATCCTGGATCTCATGGCGGCCATCGTCACCCACGACGGTTGCGGTACGGGGTGCGATCGGGTTGTAGCGCGCGGTGGTTAGGGTCACTGCGTGGTTTCCCCTGTGCCGGCGCCGATCTCCGACGGCGACCGTGAGCGGGTGTCCGAGCTGTTGCAGCAGGCCTGCGGCGACGGCCGGATCACCCTGGAGGAGTTCAGCGTACGAGTCGGGGCGGTCTGGTCCGCTTCGAGCGAGATCGAGTTGGCCCGCGCCACCGAAGGGCTCGCCCCGACCGCGGTGGTCGGCACCACCCGGACCGTGGAGAAGGTCGTCACCGTCCTCAGTCAGCGCAAACGGCGCGGCCGGTGGCGGTTGCAATCCGGCCGGCTCGGGGTGTTCACCCTGTTCGGGTCGACCCACCTCGACCTGCGGGAGGTGATCACCGGCGAGGACGTCATCGAGATCGAGGGCAACTGCTGGTTCGGCGAGTTCACCGTGATCGTCCCCGAGGGGGTCGAGGTGGAACTGACCGGCACCAGCGCCCTCAGCTCCGAGGAACTGAAGCTGGCCGCCGTCCCCCGGCTGCCCGGCACCCCGGTCGTCCGGGTCCGGGTCAACGCCTGGTTCAGCAGTGTCGAGGTCCGCTCCAAACGCCCCGGCAGCGACACCGTCCGCGACTGGATCTCCGACAACCTGGGGATCTGACCGCCGTCATCCGGCGTCGCCGCGGGTGAAGCGGCGGTGCCGGACCCGGTCGACTGCCGCGCGGGTGCCCAGTTCGGCCCGGTCCTCCGGGCTGCCGAGATAGTGCCGCAGTGTCTCGTGGACGAGTGTCGGGTCGGTCAGCAGCCAGGTGTCGCTCACCACGATCGACGGCAGCAGCGGATGCACCGAGCGCAGACCCCTCGGCAGATAGTGCCGCAGCCGGTCGTCCTCGCCGGGGTCCACCTCGACGACGATGGTGCGCTCGTGACCGGATTCGATCGCGACGACGGCCACGATCGACGACCACGGCGAGTACTGCACGAGGGTCAGGCCGCGATGGTGCACCCCGTCCGGGGTGAGTGTCAGCCGGCCCGGCGCCAGGTACACCATGAAACCGATCGCGACCGCCGCCAGCAGGCAGAACGACAGCAGGACCGTGGCGAACACGGTGTTGTCCGGGAACGACAGCACGGCGAACAGGGCCAGGCCCAGCACGGCCAGGACGATCGGGGCCACGTACCAGTAGTAGGCCCACTTGGCGTAGCGGAAACTCGTACCGGTGAGGTGGTCGTCGGGCATCGCCGGTCCGCGCCGCAACGGGATCCAGCGCAGGTACACCCCGTAGCCGGCCAGGTGACCGAAGAGGGCCGCGAACAGCAGGAACACACCGGCCCCGTCCGGTTCCCGGGTACTCCCGGCCAGTGTCACGCTGATCGCGGCGAGCAGTGTCATCACGGCGACGAACGGCAGGAGCCAGCGGGGTGGATAGCGCGGCCCCCAGAGCGGGCCGATGGTCACGGCACGATCAGTCTGGGGAGGCTGACTCGACATCTCCGGCTCCGTCCGCCGATCGACTGCGGCTGTTGAGGGGTACGCACGTCGATGAACGGCGGTTCGATGAAAGGCGTGCCAGGTTAGCATTCCGGGGCCAGCGGCACGGGCGCGGAGCGGCCGGCCGATGTACGCCGCGGGGCGTGGGCCCGGATGGTCCTGCGGGTCGGCTACGGCTCCCCGGTCGCGGCGACACCCCGCCGGCCGCTCGCCGACGTGGCCACCGCCTGACCACGCGGTGAAGCCCGGCCGGATCGTCCGGCCGGGCTCCCGTCCTTCGTCTCAGATCAGCCAGCGGTTCTTCTGGACCAGCGGGAGCGACGCCCACCAGCGGCCCAGACCCCAGGTGTGACCGGCGTAGGTGAGGGCGAAGACGACCGCGCCGATGCCGTAGACGACGTGGTAGTCGACGACCGGGTTGCTCGACCGGGTGGCCTCGCCGCTGCTGGTCTGCTGGGCGGGCGGCCACTCGGCCAGCCACATGAAGGCCATCATCACCGCTGCCGCACCGGCGGCGATCCGCAGGCCGATGCCGAGGATCAGCGCCACGCCGACACCGAGCAGGCCCAGCATGAACATCCAGTCGGCCCACGGTGCGCCGGCGATACCGCGGAACACGTCCTGGAACGGGCCGACCTCCACCCCGGACAGGAAGCCCTTGGTCGGCGAGCCGCCGTTGATCCAGGCACGCTCGGCGGCAGTCGAGTAGCCGAGACCGAACAGCTTGTCCAGGAACGCCCAGAGGAATACGGACCCGGTGGCGATCCGGAGCACCGCCAGCAGCCGGGCGGCAGGGTGGGTGAGCATCGAGCCGGGAGCCTCGACCTGTTCGAGCTGAACGACGTGGTGACGGGCGGTGGTGGCCATCTGCTCCTCCTCGGGCGATGTCTTCACCTCTGACTCTGCGCCCCGGCCGCGGTGACCACCCGTGCCGGACAGCCTCCGAAGGTCCCGTCGGAGTCCCGCCCGATCCGGGACCTTGGTCCCGTCCTGCCGGCCGGTGGAGCGGCCGGAGCGGTAGGTCCCGCCGGTATGCGACGTCAGTCCCGCAGAACCGGACAGGTGGGACACAGGTGGGTCATGTGGTGGGCACAGGGGTGATCGGTAGCCATTCCGGAGGCCGGTTCGCGGCACCGCCTGTCAGGGTGTCGAAACGGATCTTTCGGGTATCGCCTGTTGATCATTGCGTTGAGTGACGAAGATGTCACACAGGGAGGTGGAGCTGATGGTGGTTCTGCTGGTGGCGGCTCTGGGACTGATCGTCTCCGTGGCACTGGCCTTCTGGCCGATCCGGGACACCCGCACCCCGGGCGCGCCGGTGACCGAGCAGCCGTGTGTCGAACGCTGGGTGCCGGACAGCCTGGAAGGGGTCCTCGCCACCCAGCGGATCGCCGGGACCATCACCCGGCCGCAGTACCTGCGCGCGCTCGAACAGATCGCCGCCCGGGACGAGCAGCGGGCGCCGTTCGCCCTACCCTAAGGGGCATGGCGGAGATCGTGATGATCCGGCACGGGCAGACCGAGTGGAGTGCCGACGGGCGGCACACCTCGTACACCGATCTGCCCCTGACCCCGGTGGGGGAGAGACAGGCGCGGGCCGCCGGCGAGCGGATCGCCGGGCGGACGTTCGCCGCCATCCTCAGCAGCCCGCGGCAACGGGCCCGGCACACCGCCGAACTCGCCGGGCTGACGGTCACCGACGTGACCGAGGACCTGGCCGAGTGGAACTACGGCGACTACGAGGGCATCACCACCGCGCAGATCCGGGAGCGGCGGCCCGGGTGGTCGCTCTGGGCCGACGGCTGCCCCGGAGGGGAGAGCCCCGAACAGGCCGGGACACGCCTCGACCGGGTGCTGGCGAAAGCCCGGGTGCTGCTGGCCGGCGGCGACGTCGCCGTCGTCGCACACGGGCACTGCCTGCGGGTGGCCGGAGCCCGCTGGATCGGACTGCCCACGGCCGCCGGTGGGCTGCTGCGACTCGACACCGCGACGATCTCGGTGCTCGGGTTCGAACACGACTCCGACCCGGTCCTGGTCTCCTGGAACGCGGCCGGTCCCGGGGCTTCTCCCGGCTGACCACACGGGTCGTCCTCGGCTGACAACCAACACACAGCACGTGTGCATGGTGACGCACAGGCACGGAGCGAATCGTGGTGGTCACACGAGGAAGCCAGCCAGGGGACGGACATCATGCTCACTCAGATCGACCACGACACCCGCGTCACCGCAGCTCACGAGTCGGTCGTCGCGGTCCTCGGACAGCGCAGCCGGGTCGGCGGCCTGCCACAGTACCTTCCGGACGGCTGGCGGATGCGGCTCGCCGACGGCCTGGACGACATCGAGTACGGCGACCTCGTCGTCCTCAGCGGCGCCACCGTGCACGCCGTGCGGGTGGCCCGATCGGTCCTGCCACCCGACACCCGGATCGTCGCCCTCATCGACGACTGGGCCCAGGTCGAGCTGGTCTCCGGCGTGCTGACCGCGGGCGCCGACGTGTGCGTGCGGGGCGGCCACCCCGGCATCCTCGCCGGTCATCTGGTCGCCTGCCGCCGCCGTCAGATGGCCGGGGGCTGGTCCTGACCGCGCGCCAGCAGCCGGGCCATCTCGGTCCGGGAGCGGACTCCGAGCCTGGTGTAGACGTTACGCAGGTGGTGGTCCACGGTCCGGGGGCTCAGGTGCAACTCCTGGGCCACCTCACGATTGGTGGCGCCACCGGCGACCAGGGTGGCGATGCGTTCCTGCTGGGCGGTCAGCTCGCCGGCGGCCGGAGCCGGCAGCCGCTCCGGGTCGGCCGAGCCGGTCCGGGCACCGGCCGCCCGCATCTCGCGAACACTCAGCGCCGCCCACGGGCCCGCGTCCAGCGCCTGAAACGTCTCCGCCGCCCGCCGCAGGTGGGCCCGCGCCGCCACGTGCCGGCGACGGCGGCGCAGCATCCGGCCGTAGAGCAGCTCGGTGTGCGCCCGCGGAAAACCGCCCTCCCCGTCATGTCCGAGGGCTGCCTCGAAATGCGCGGCGGCCTCCTCGCCGTCACCACTGCGTAGCGCCCGGCACCGGTCCCGCAGCGCCAGCCATCCCGGCTGCCCGGTCCGCCCGGCCCACCTGTCGAACGCCTCCGCCACCTCCTCTTCCGTCGTCGACCGGGTTATCACCGGCGGCGTTCCCGTTCGCGCTGCGGCAGCGGCCTCCAGCAGGTGGGGGACCACGGCGACCCGGAGCAGCGCGGCCCCCGGACCCGGCGGCGCGGTCACCACCGTCAGCAGCCGCCCGGCGGCGGGCCGGCCCCGACCGTCGACCAGGTCCAGCAGGGCGAGAGCCCACTCGCACAGCGGCCGCGACGGTCCGGTCCCGACGGCGGCGATCCGGCTCAGGGTGGTCGCCCGGTCCCCGGCCAGAGCCGCCAGCACGGCGAGAATCCCCAGGTGGGCGCCGGCCAGCAGCGGCTGCCCGGTGCTACCGGCGACAGCGGCCCCGTCCAGGGCGGACTCCCCGGCCGCCGCATGGTCACCGGATGCCATCCCGGCGAGGGCGGCCAGTTCCAGGGCCTGCGGTACCAGCAGCGGCGACCCCTGCTCCCGCGCCAGCACGGCGGCCCGCCCCGCGACGGCCGCGGCCCGGCGGGCGTCCCCGACCAGCACACCCGCCACCGCCGCCCGCAGCAGCGCCTTCGGTTCGGTGACCCGGGCGGCCAGCGCCACCGCCTGCCGCAGCGGGCCGAACGCACCCTCGTCGTCGCCCTCGGCGATCCGGGCCAGCCCCCCGACATGCGCGAACAACAACGCCGTGGCCGCCGGCTCGCCGTCCCACAGCCCCGTGCCGCGCTGCCATCGCTCGTCACCGCGCCGGCCCCCACCGTCTCTCCGCCCGTCGGTGACCCGTCGGGCGAGTGCCGCGTAACGGGCCTGTTCCCCGGGGCGGCAGACGGCCTCCCCGGCGAGGGCCAGCGCTTCCAGGGCCGCCACGGGTTCGCTGTCCGCGAGATCGGCGGCCACATCGAGCAGGATGTCCCGGGTCTCCGGCCGCCCACCCGCCAGCCGCATCTCCGCACTGAGCCAACGGGCCCGCACCCACGCCGTTCCCGGTCCACCACGCCCGCTGGAGTCTTCCGGGCTGCCGGGACTCAACGAGTCGCCGCGTCTGCCGGAGTCCTCTGGGATGCCAGGACCGGCGGAGCGTTCCGGGCCTGCGGGGCCTTCCGGGCTGCCCGGATCGCGGCTGCCCGGGAGGCGCCGGAGCAGTTGCTGTGCCTCGTGCGGCCGGCCCGCCCGCCAGTAGTCACGGGCCGCCGCCACCAACAGATCCGCCCGCTCACCGGCGGCGGGTGTCAGCCGGGCCGCAACCTGCCGGGCCGCCGCCGCGAACTGTGGATCCGCCCCGCCGGCCGCCGCCGTGAGCGCTCCGGCGAGCGTGCTGTCCGGCCCGGTGGCCGCCTCGCCCCGGTGCAACAGCGCCACAGCCGGTTCCCCGTGAGCCGCCAGGGCCTCCGCGAGCGCGAGATGGGCGGCCTGCCGCCGGGCCACTTCCATCTGCCGGTACGTCACCACGCGCCGCAACTCCTCCGCGAACCGTACTTCCGTGGCCGTGACCTGGATGATTCCGGCCCGTTCCGCCGCTGCGAAGTCGGCCAGCCGCCACTCGCCACGGTCCTGACCTGCGGCCTCAGCGAGGCCCGTGACGGTGGCCGAAGGGAGGCTCGCGGCGGCCAGCAGGACTCCCGGGGCGGTGCCGGGTGCGGTGGCGGCCAGATGGACCAGGTGCCTGGTCCGGGCGGGGAGTGTGTCGAGTCCGGCGGTGAACCGGCGGTGCAGCGGGCTGTCCGGCGGCAGTGTTGCGGGCGGGGGCGCGTAGCCGCGGCGTTGTTCCGGAGTGAGCGCCCCGGCCAGTTCGATCAGGGCGGCCGGGTTTCCTCCGGCCAGTGCGATGAGGGTGGCCGCGACGTCGTCGACCAGGCCGGGGGCGTGCGCGCCGAGCAGGGCCCGGGCGTTCTCGGCGGTCAGCGGGGCCAGCCGGTGGACCGGTAGCCCGGCGGGCTCGGCTCCGGCCGGGAACGACATCACGATGGCGATGCGGTGCCCGGCGGCGCGGCGGGCGGCGTAGGCGAGGGCCTGCCACGATTCCGGGTCCAGCAGGTGCGCGTCGTCGATGAGGCAGAGCACGGGACCGTCTCGGGTGATCGTACAAAATCGGGCAAGAAGGTCTGGGCCGGTGGTGACGGAACCGGCCGGGTCCAGGGACCGCAGGCCGTGCAAGGGCATGCCGGCTTCGCCGGGGTGGCCGCGGACGGTGGCGACGGTCCAGGCCGTGTCGTCGGCGAGGGCGGCTGCGGCCTGCAGGACGGTGCTGCGGCCGCTGCCCGGGGGTCCGGTGATCACGAGTGCGCCCCCGGTGCCGGCAGCGGCCGCCGAGGTCAGGCGACGGATCGCGGCCAGCTCGACTTTCTGCACTGTAGGTGCATCAAACATGCCGAGAGTCTTCCCTGCTCACGGTTGCCGGGGAAGGCCGTTTCGGCTGATGAAATTTCCGGATTGTTTCCGGCTGATGACGTAACGCAGGCGATTCCACCGATGCCTGCACCGGTGCGACCTGCTGAAACTGACGTCAGTCGATGCAATTCCCCTGGTTAGGAGAAGCGACGTGAAGACAGCACGCCTCCTGTGCGCCGCCGCCACGGCCCTCGCCCTGCTCGCCGGGCCGGGTGCCACCGCCGCCCGGGCCGCCAACCCCTACGAGCGCGGTCCCGCCCCCACCCTCGCCGCCCTGCAGGCCACCCGCGGACCGTACGCGGTCAGTCAGACCTCCGTCTCCCGGCTCGCGGCGACCGGTTTCGGCGGCGGCGAGATCTACTACCCGACGACCACCGCGGACGGCACCTTCGGCGCGATCGCGATCTCGCCCGGCTTCACCGCCTACTGGTCCAGCATCTCCTGGCTCGGCCCGCGCCTGGCCTCGCACGGCTTCGTGGTGATCGGCATCGAGACGCTCACCACCGCCGACCAGCCCGGCTCCCGCGGCGACCAGCTGCTCGCCGCCCTGGACTATCTGACCCAGCGCAGTACGGTCCGCTCCCGGGTGGACACGAGCCGGCTCGCCGTCGGCGGGCACTCGATGGGCGGCGGCGGCAGTCTCGAAGCGGCCAGCGACCGGCCGTCGTTGCAGGCAGCGGTGCCCCTCGCGCCGTGGAACACCGACAAGTCCTGGTCCGAACTGCGGGTGCCGACCCTGATCGTCGGCGGCGAGTCCGACGCCATCGCACCGGTGGCCTCCCACGCGATCCCGTTCTACACGAGCATCCCGGCGTCGGCGGAGAAGGCATACCTCGAACTCAACAACGCCAGCCACTTCTTCCCGCAGTCGGTCGACCGGGAGACCGCGGTGCAGGCGGTGTCCTGGCTGAAGCGGTTCGTCGACGACGACACCCGCTACGACCAGTTCATCTGCCCCGGCCCCGGCGGCCTGGCGATCTCGGATTACCGCAGCTCCTGCCCCATCGGATAGGGGCCCGTGCGAGCCGGGCCGGCGGTTGGACCGCCGGCCCGGTGCATTTCATCGAGAAACCCCGGCTTCAGTCGTGGAGGGACGCCGACCACCATGCGCTGATCGCCGCTCCGGAGGGAGATCCCCCGAATTCACTAGCCGGGATCGCTGATTGGACCCTTGCCGTACGGCTCCGTAAGGTCTTTTCTCGCGCACCGACATCGAGGAGGAGAGCTGTCCGGCGACATCACCCGTGAGCGTCTGCGCGGGCTGGCCCGCAACCCCGCACTGCCGGCCGGGGCGCTGCTGCGACTGGCCGGAGCCGGTGTCCTCGACCGGTGGGAGCTGACCGCCCGCGACGTCTGGGACGACGAGGCGTTCGACACGCTCGCCGCACACCCCGACCCGGCGGTCCGTGAGGCCCTCGCCCAGAGTCCCGGCGCGACCGGGGACCAGCGGGCCCGGCTGATCGGCGACCTGAGCGTCCGGGTGTTGCAGGCGCTCCTGGAAGGCCCGCCGTCCCGATGGTCCGACCGGTTGCCGGACTGGGCGTACCAGCGCCTTGCCACGCACCCCGAGCCGGCCGTGCGGGACATGCTGACCTTTCTCCCGGACGTACCCGCCGCGATCGTCGCCCTGCTCACCCGTGACCCGCAGCCCGGCATCGCCGCCGCGGCCCGCGCCCTCCAGGCCCGCGGGACGCCGGTGCCGGAGACGCTGGGCGCCGACCGGGCCGCCGAGTTCGCCGCCGACCCGGCACCGTGGAACCGGGCCCGGGCCGCCGCCGACCCGGACCTGCCCGCCGCATGGGTGACCGCCCTCGCCGCCGACCCGTCGCCGCAGGTCAGGCTGGCGCTGTCGATGCGTCCCGGGCTGACCGAGGCGGAGCGGGCCGCGATCGACCATCCACTGCCCGCACACACTCCGCCACTGGACTGGGTGCTCGCCGCCGGCCCCGCCGAACTGCGCGACTGCGCCCTGTCCCGGCATCCCGGACTGCGCCGCAGTGCCGCCTGCCACCACGATCTGCCGGCCGGTCTCGTCACGGTGCTCGCCGCCGACGACGACCCCGCGGTGCGCCTGCTGCTCTGCGAGCATCAGGCCGGGGTGCCCGGTGAGCTGCTGGTCCAGGTTCATCTGGCGGCCGAGGACGACGAGTTGCTGCGGCACCCCGCATTCGCCGGTACGAACCTCGCCGCGCTCGCCACGTCCCCCGACCCGCGGGCGCGCGCCTTGACCCGGCTCGACCCGGCCGTCCCGCCGGCGGTGATCGAACAGCTCAGCCACGATCCGGAGGTGCCGGTGCGCGTCGCGGTGGCCGGTGACGCCCGGCTGCCGGTGCCCCGCCTGCTCGAACTCTTCGACGACCCGGCGACCACCGGCGCGTCGTCGGCCAACCCGAGGCTGCCGCGGCGGGTGATCGACCGGATCCTGGCGGACATCGGACTTGATTGATCAATCGCGGATCCGGTAGACAGTGTCTATGGGTTAGCGGGACCGGCTGGTGGAAGTCGGCGGAGAACTACTCGACCGGGACGGCCCGTCCGCCGTCACCCTAGCCGCCTTCGACGCGGCCATCCCCGTCCTGCGTGCCGGCGGCCTCGTCGCCGTCTTCCCCGAAGGCACCCGGTCACCCGACGGCCGCCTCTACCGCGGCCGGACCGGGGTGGTGCGGCTCGCCCACCAGGCCGGAGTCCCCATCATCCCGGTCGGCATCCGCGGAACCGACCGGCTCCGCGCCCCCGGCCCGAATCCAAAGCCTGAGCAGCCAGGAGTACGTCCCCCGCTACGCCGTGAAGTAGCCCCGCCCGGTGCCCCCGCGCCGCCTGGAAAGCGCCCGGCGTCCCGCCGCGGGTGTGTCCTCGTCGCGATCCAGCGCGCCACCGGCGTGCCGGCTTCGAGTGCACCAAGCCGCAACTGACCACACGTCCCGTGCCGTGCCAGCGTGTTGTCGAGCGTGCCCGGGCCGGCGGGAGGCGGGGTGGAGCGGAGTGGTCAGACGGTGGCGGGTTCGGGCTGGTGGGGGACGGGGGACTTGCGGCGGGTGTCCAGGTGGAAGCTCAGGAGGGAGAGCAGGACGCCGGTGATGGTCAGGCCCACGCCCAGCCAGACCGAGGACAGGTAGCCCCAGCCGGCGGCGATCACGGCTCCGCCCAGGGCTGCGCCGATGGCGTTGGCGATGTTCAGGGCGGACTGGTTGACGGCGGCGCCCATCAGCTGGGCTCCGGGGGCCACCGAGATCAGGCGGGCCTGCAGGGCGGGGACGATGAACAGGGCTGCGGCGCCGACCAGGAAGGCGCCGAAGAACAGGCCGATCGGGTGGACTGCGGACAGGCCGAAGAAGACCGCCGCGGTCAGGGAGCCGGCGAAACCGATCAGGATGGCCCGTTTCAGGTCACGGTCGGCGGCTACCCCGCCGAGGGCGATGCCCACGGTCATGCCGAGGCCCATCGCGGCCAGCACCCAGGGGACGGTGCTTTCGGGCAGGCCGGTGATGTGCGTGGTGATCGGCGCCACGTAGGTGTTCATCGCGAAGAAACCGGCGGTCCCGACGGCGACGGCGGCGGCCACCAGCCAGACCTGCGGGGAGCGGAAGGCCTGCAGTTCGGCGCGGGGTGAGCCGCCGGGCGCGGCTTCACTCGCCGGTACGGTCATCAGCACCGCGATCAGGCTCAACGCGAAGACGGCCGCCACCGCCAGGTAGGCCGCCCGCCAACCCTGGACCTGCCCGAGCACCGTGATCAGTGGGACGCCGGCCAGGTTCGCCGCGGTCAGGCCGCCGATCACGATCGACACGCCCTTGCCGTGGTTGCCGGGGCCGAGGATGTCGGCGGCGAGGATGCCGGCCGCCCCGAAGTAGGCGCCGTGTGCCAGAGCCGCCACGAACCGGGCCGCCAGCACCAGTTCGAACGTGGGCGCGAGCGCCGACGCGGTGGTACCGACGACGAAGAGGGCGAGCAGCGCGAGTACGAGCCGGCGGCGCGGCACCCGGGCGCTGAGCACCGCGATCGTCGGAGCGCCGGCCACCACGCCCAGTGCGTAGATCGTGATCATCCAGCCGGTGCGGGCGAGCGCGTCCGGAACCGAGGCGGCGTACGACTCGGGTAGCAGGTCACGGGCCATCTCCGGCAGCAGTCCCATGGCCACGAACTCGGTCAGCCCCAGCGCGAATCCGCCCAGCGAGAGGGCGAGCAGTGCCGCCCAACGGCGGCCGGCGGTCAGTTTCTCCACACCGAAACTCTAGAACGTTCTAGCGACTCCGTGGAATAGAACGTTCTAGTAATCACGGCCACTCTGGAAGGGCGGGGCCGGGCGATGGGGTGGTGGGTGGGTTCAGGCGGGGGTGAAGTGAAGGCTGTCCTGCGGGGGTGTGGGGGCGGGGCGGCGGGTGTGAGACTAGAACCTGCAAGATCAGGTGGCGATAGAACGTTCTAACCGTGACCCATCGTACGATCGGGCAATGCAGCCAGGGGGTAAGCGGATCACGCTCGCCGACGTCGCGGCCGAAGCCGGTGTGTCGGTGGCCCTGGTGTCGATCGTGATGCGCGGGGCGCCGGGTGCCGGGGCCGTCACCCGGGAACGGGTCCGGGAGGTCGCGCACCGGCTCGGATATCGACCGGACAGCCGGGCCCGCCTGCTGCGCAGTGGCCGTAGCCGCTTGCTCGGGGTGGTCTTCGACGTGCGCCACCCGTTCCACTTCGACCTTCTGACCGGGCTTTATGCCGCTGCGGAGCGGGCCGGGTACCAGCTCACCCTCAGCGCGGCGACGGCCCGGCGGGGGGAGCGGACGGCGGTCGGGGATCTGCTGCAGGACCGCTGTGAGGCGATCATCGTCTTCGGTGGGGAGCTGCGGAGTTCAGAGCTGGCATCGATCGCGGCCCGGCTGCCGGTGATCGCGATGATGCGCGGCGTCCGGCGTAAGGACGTCGATGTGGTGCACAACGACGATGCACTCGGATCGCATCAGGCCGTTGATCATTTGGTTACTCTGGGTCATCGTCGCATTGCTCACATCGACGGTGCGGCGGTGCACGGAGCGGCCGAGCGCCGGATGGGCTATCAGGAGGCGATGCGACGGCACGGCCTGGACGAGTACATCCGGGTCATTCCGGGCGGGGCCGGGGAGGACGACGGGGCCCGGGCCGCGGAGAAGCTGCTCGCCGACCCGCCGACCGCGGTGACCGCCTTCAACGACCTGGGGGCGACCGGGCTGCTGGACGTGCTGCACCGCAACGGGCTGCGGGTGCCGGGGGACGTGAGTGTGGTCGGGTACGACGACACCAGTCTGAGCCGGCTCGCGCACATCGACCTGACGACAGTGGCCCAGGACGTGGACGCGATGGCGACCCGGGCGGTGGAGCGGGCGGTCGAGCGGATCGAGGGGACGCCGACCGGTCCCCGCTCGGTGGTCATCGCGCCGAGGCTGGTGGTGCGGGGGACGTCCGGGCCGCCGGCGCGCTGATCGAACGACGATGCTGGTCCAGACGATGACGCTGGTCGAACGACGGGGCTGGAAGACCGGGACCATCGCATTCGGCCCGGCGGTCGTGGGCCGGCCCGGTGTTTCGCGGACCTGATGCGACCGGACGGTGCCGTTTGGTGAACCGTACCGAGAAGTGGGTTTGATCTTCGGTTTGCTGTTCGGGAGGACGACCGTGCCGGCGCCGCATCGACGGGGGGACCGCGGCGCCGGCACGGTGGATCAGGAGGTGGCCGTGGCGGTGGGCTTGAGGACCGAGCAGGTCTCGGTGGCCTTCTTGACCGTCGCGTCCGAGGCGTCCAGGTTCGCGGTGTCGGTGACGCCGTTCTCCTTCAGACAGTTCTCGTATGCCGCGTTCGCCCCGTTGCCGCCGGAGTTGCCGTTGCCGCCGCCGCGCTGACCGCCGCCGGCGCCCATGCTCGGCCGCACCGAGGCGCACGCCTCCTGGGCCTTGGTCCAGGTCGCCTCGTCGACACCGTCCGGCTTGCTGAAGCCGCCGCCTCCGCCGGGCATGCCACCGCCGCGCTGGCCGGCGCTGCCGGAGGGGCGCGGCTGGCCGGACGGGCGGGCGCCGGGCTCGCCGCCGTTGCCGCCGCCGGGTGCGCCGGACGGCCGGGTGCCGCCGTTGCCCATGCCACCGCCGGGGCCACCGGACGGCATGGTGATGGTGACGCCGTTCTCATTGAGACAGCTGATGTACGCCGCGAACGCGTTGTTACCGCCGCCGCCGTTCTGTCCGGTGCTGCCGTTGCTGTCCGTGCTCGTCTCGTCTGTGCCGCCGCACGCCGCCGTGAACAGCATGGCGACGGAGACCGCGAAGACGGCTGCGGCGCGACGGTGCGCCTTCGAACTGATCACCGGCACTGTGAGCTCCTGTCGGGTAAATAAGGCGCGAACGTGTGAAGGAAATAGCTCGCACCTGTGCAGAAGTTCAGACGTTGCTAGGAGTTGCCTAAGAGAGGGGTTCCGCGCTCCGAGGTAACTCCCAGGCGGGACCGAGCCGACGGCGAGGACCGATCAGCACACTCGGTCACCATGGGTGTTGCACTGGCCGGTCGCCGGCGTCTGATCTGGCTCGCCGTGGCCGTCGTCGTGCTCGCGTTGATCGCCTTCGGCGTGGTGCGCGCGCTGACGGCCGGCGCCGCTGAGGAGGTCTCGGCGAAATCCGAGATCGTCAAGGCCGACAAGGGGGAGGTGACCACCGAGGTCGCCACCACCGGCACGTTGCAGGCGGCACAGACCCGGAGCCTGTCGTTCGCGGTGTCCGCCGAGGTCGAGACGGTGAAGGTGCGGGCCGGGAACACGGTCACCGCAGGTCAGGTGCTCGCCACCGTCGACGACGCGGACGCGGCGGAGCGGGTGGACGACGCGACCGAGGCGCTGAGCGACGCCCAGGACAAACTGACGGCGGCGAAGTCGGCGTCCACCTCCACGACGTCGACCGGATGCAATGTGGCGGCGGCATACGTGGAGCCGTCCTCCTCCCCGTCGGCGAGCGAGCCGGTCCCGGCCAGTCCCTCACCGGCGGCCACCGCTACTCCATCCGCCTCTGCCAAACCGAGCGCGACGAGGACCAGCACCAAGCCCTCTGCTCCGCGGGCGACCACCTCCACCTGCGCGTCCACCGGTGGCGGCAGCCGTGGTGGCGGATCCTCCTCCACCGACGCCATCCTCAGCGCCCAGCAGCGGGTCAACGCCGCCGAGGTGACCCTCGAAGAGGCCGAGGAAGCCCTCGCCGGTACGAGGATCGTCGCCCCGATCGCCGGGAAGATCCTGACCGTCGGCGGCAAGGTCGGCAGCAGCGCCAAGTCCGGTTCCGCCTTCATCACCCTGGCCGACGTCTACGACATGCAGATCAGCGCCGACTTCCCGGAGGCCGACGCCGACCACCTGGAGGTCACCCAGAAGGCTGTCGTCACGCTCGCCGACCGGGCCGGTGAGACGTTTGCGGCGACGGTGGTGCAGGTCGACCCGGTGGGGACCAGCGACGGCACGCTCACCCGGTTCGGGGTGGTGCTCTCCTTCGACGAGGCGCCCGCGGAGTTGCTGGTCGGGCAGAGCGCCAACGTCCGGGTGACCACCGGCAGCAAGGAGAACGTGCTGCGTGTACCCAGTACCGCGGTGCACGATGTGAGTGGCGAGAACGGCACCGTGCTCAAGGACGGCGCCGAGGTCGCGGTGAAGCTGGGACTTCGCGGCGACCAGTACACCGAGATCACCTCCGGGCTCACCGAGTCCGATTCGGTGGCGAAGTCCTGGTAGTTCATAGCTGATTCAAAGAAAACGCTGATAGTTCTGTACGGTGCTCTCCGATACCCGTAGCCCCATGACTGTGGCCGACTCCGCGGCACGGCCGTCCCGTGTCCTGGTCGTCGACGACGAGCCGAACATCTCCGCGCTGCTCAGTGCGACGTTACGGTTGGTCGCCTTCGATGTGCGGGTGGCCGAGTCGGGGCACGGAGCGCTGTTGGCGGTGCAGGAGTTCGAGCCGGATCTGATCGTCCTCGACGTGATGCTTCCGGACATCGACGGGATCGAGGTGGCCCGGCGGTTGCGTGCCGCCGGTGTTCGGGTCCCGGTCCTGTTCCTGACCGCCAGGGACGCGGTGGAGGATCGCATCCTGGGACTGTCGGCCGGTGCGGATGACTACGTCACCAAGCCGTTCAGTCTCGAGGAGGTCGTGCTACGGATACGCGCGATCCTGCGCCGCAGCCAGCCGGAGGAGCCGCAGGAGGACACCGGGATTCTGCGGTACGCGGACCTGGAACTGGACGAGGACGCCCACGAGGTGCGGCGCTCGGGCCGGCTGATCGAGCTGTCGCCGACCGAGTTCAACCTGCTCCGCTATCTGATGATCAACGCGGGCCGGGTGGTCAGCAAGGCGCAGATCCTGGACCGGGTGTGGAAGTACGACTTCGGGGGCGACGGGCGCATCGTGGAGTCCTACGTCTACTACCTGCGTCGCAAGATCGACCGGACCGATCCGCCGTTGATCCACACGGTGCGGGGAGTGGGGTACGCGCTTCGGCTGCCGCGCAGCGGCGAGGAGTGATCCCCTGGCGGTTCTGGACGCTTAAGTCTCGACTGGTCCTTGTAGTTGCCGTTTTATCGGGAATTGCACTGGTAGTCGCGAACATCGTCGGTGTGCTGTTGATCCGGAAATATCTGGAGGACCGGATCGACGACCAGCTCACCGGGATAAGCCGTCCGTTGGCCGATATGCCGGCCAACGGCTTCGGGCCTCGGCCTGGCCGGTTCCGCGGTCTCGGCCCGGATCAGATCATGTACTTCTACGGTGTCGACGGAACTCTGGACGCCGCGCGCAGCTCGCCGGCCGACGACACCCGCCCCTCTATCTCCGACATTTCCGCAATGTCGGATCCTTATACCGTGTCGACAACCTCGGGCTCCGACTGGCGCGTGCTCACCGTGAACATCGGTGACACCGGCGAGAAGGCCCTGATCGGCTACTCCCTGCTGGAGGTCGAGCAGACCACCGAGCAACTGATCCTCATCGACGTCGGCGTCATGCTGCTCCTTCTGACCGCTCTCGCCTTCGGTGCCGCCTTCGTGGTCCGGATCGGCCTGCGCCCGCTCACCGCGATGGAGTCGGTGGCCGCCGACATCTCCGGTGGCAGTCTGTCCGGCCGGGTACCGGACACCGACCCGCACACCGAACCCGGCCGTCTCGGCCTGGCCCTGAACGCGATGCTCACCCGGATCGAGGCCGAGGTCGACGCCCGGACCGCCTCCGAGCAGCGGCTGCGGCAGTTCGTCGCGGACGCCTCGCACGAGCTGCGCACCCCGCTCACGTCGATCCGTGGCTGGGCCGAACTGTACCGCCGTGGTGGCGCCCCGCCGGGCCCGCAACTGGACGAGACGATGGGCCGGATCGAGTCGGAGTCGGCCCGGATGGCGGTGCTCGTCGAGGACCTGCTGCGGCTGGCCCGGATGGATCAGCAGCGCACCCTGGACCTGCGGCGGGTGGACCTGCTGGAGATCGCCGCGGACACCATCCGGGACGCGCACGCCCGGATGCCGGACCGGCAGGTGCTGCTGGCCGGCCTGACCGACGACGAGGACACCTTCGAGCCGGCCACCGTCCTCGGCGACGATCACGGCCTGCGCCAGGTGGCGACCAATCTGGTGGCCAACGCGCTGCACCACACCCCGCCGGGGACGACCATCACGGTACGTGTCGGCCTGGCCGCTGACAGCGCGGTCCTGGAGGTCTCCGACGACGGTCCCGGTATCCCGCCCGAGCACGCACACCGGGTCTTCGAGCGCCTCTACCGTGCTGATTCGAGCCGGTCCCGCTCGCATGGTGGCGGTTCCGGGCTGGGGCTGGCGATCGTCAGCGCCATCGTCCAGGTGCACGCCGGCCGGGTGGAGCTGCGGGAGACGCCCGGCGGCGGAGCCACCTTCCGGGTGATACTTCCCGCAGTCGGTGACTCGCCGTGAGTTTTTGAGCTGGCTCCCAGGTTGCGCCGAAGCTCCTCATAGCACTGCACCCCAGAGTGTGCGGTCATGAAGGTACGCCTGAGCCGCCACCCGTCATCGGTGGTCAACGCCGTCATCGGCGTAGTGCTCGTCGCCGGGGCCTACACGGTGTACGAGACATTTTCCGGATCCGACGACGGGGGGACGGCCGCAGCGGCCTCCGAACGAACCGTGAACGTCCAGCAGGGCACGGTCACCAAGACCGCCACCGCGGACGGCACCCTGGAGAGCGCCAGCACCGCCAGCGCCACCTTCGAGACCAGCGGCACCGTCACCGCGATCAACGTGAAGGTCGGCGCCAAGGTCAAGAAGGGGCAGACCCTCGCCAAGGTCGACCCGGCCGCTGCCCAGCGCACCCTGGACGCCGCCGAGGCCGATCTCGACGCCGCCCAGGACGCCCTGGACCGGGCCGAGGCCGCGAACTCCGACACCACCGAGGCGGAGAACCAGGTCACCACGGCCGAACTCGCGGTGACCGAGGCCGAGGCCGGAGTGGAGGGCACCGTCCTGACCGCCCCGATGGCCGGCACGGTCACCGCGGTCAACGGCACCCTGGGCGGCTCGGCTTCCGGGAGTTCGTCGAGTAGTTCAGGTGCCTCCCAGGGCGGCGGCTCGTCGACGAGTTCCAGTGGTTCCAGCAGTTCCAGCAGTTCCGGCTTCATCGAGATCGCCGACCTGACCAAGATGCAGGTGTCGGCCAGCTTCGCCGAGGCGGACGCGACGAGCCTGAAGGAGAAGCAGGTCGCCACGGTCACCTGGAACGCGCTCAGCGGTGTCGAGCAGAGCGCCAAGGTCGCCGCGATCGACCCGTCGGCCACCACCTCGAACAGCGTGGTCACCTACGGCGTCACGCTCACCCTGGACAAGGTGCCGACCGGTGCGAAGGTCGGCCAGACCGTCTCGGTGTCGGTCACCACCGGCTCCAAGGAGAACGTGGTGCTGGTCAACACGGCGGCGATCACCACTGTCGGCAACCGGCACACGGTCACCGTCGTCGCCGGGGGCGTGCAGGAGTCCCGGTCGGTGGAGATCGGCCTGGAGGGTGACTCGGCCACCGAGATCACCTCGGGCCTGACCGCCGGCGAGCAGGTCGTCGTCAAGACCACCTCGACCAGCACCGGCGGCAATCAGCAGGGCGGCGGCGGATTCGGGGGCCTCTCCGGCGGGGGCGGCTTCTCCGGCGGCGGTGCGCCGGGTGGCGGCGCCGGTCCCGGCGGCGGGGGCGGCCGATGAGACCGGTCCTTCAGGTCACCGACCTCAAGAAGATCTACGGTACGGGTGAGGCGACCGTCCACGCGCTGCGCGGCACGACAATGACCGTGCACCGCGGCGACTATGTGGCGATCATGGGATCTTCCGGCTCCGGCAAGTCCACGCTGATGAACATCCTGGGCGCGCTCGACATCCCGACCTCCGGGCGGTACCTGCTCGACGGGGTGGACGTCAGCCGCCTCTCCGACGGTCAGCTCGCCCTGGCCCGGAACCGGTTGATCGGCTTCATCTTCCAGTCGTTCAACCTGATCCCGCGCACCACCGCACTGGCCAACGTGGAGCTTCCACTGGCGTACGCCGGGGTGAAGCCGAAGGAGCGACGGCGCCGCGCGATGGCCGCCCTGGACGTCGTCGGTCTCGCGGAACGTGCCGGCCACGAGCCGAACCAGCTCTCCGGCGGCCAGCAGCAGCGGGTCGCGGTGGCCCGCGCGCTGGTCACCGAACCGGCACTGCTGCTCGCCGACGAACCGACCGGCAACCTGGACTCCAAGTCCACCGACGACGTGCTGCAGGTCTTCGACGACCTGAGCGCGGCCGGCCGGACCATCGTGATCATCACGCACGAGGACGAGGTCGGCGCCCGGGCCAAACGGCTGATCCGCCTGGTCGACGGTTCGATCGTCAGCGACGTGCGGCAGTCCCCGATCCACCTGCCCCCGGTCGGTCCCCGTCATCAGGGCCTGGCGACGGCAGTGGGGCGGCACACGCTGTGAGCTTCTTCGAGGTCATCCGCTTCTCACTGCGCGGCCTGAGCGCCAACAAACTCCGGTCCGCGCTCACCATGCTCGGCATCCTGATCGGTGTCGCCGCGGTGATCCTGCTGGTCGCGGTCGGCAACGGCTCGGCCAAGGCGATCAGCGACCGGATCGAGGCGCTCGGCACCAACACGATCACCGTGATGAGCACCGGCCGCGGCGGCTCCAGCAGCACGTCGCTGACCAGGAACATGGCCGACGCGCTGATCGACCCGGAGATGGCACCGGACGTCAAGAGCGTGTCACCGGTGGTCAGCTCGTCGTCGGCGACCATGACGTACGAGGGCACCGACCACTCGGTGGCCACCTTCGTCGGCACCACCCCGAGCTGGTTCGCCGCCTCCACCACCCCGGTCGGTGAGGGGGCCGCGTTCACCGAGGACGACGTGGACCAGGGGCGCCGGGTGGTGGTGATCGGGCAGACCGTCGCCGAGGAACTCTTCCCCGGGGTCGACCCGATCGACAAGCAGGTCACCGTCGGCGGCGCGCTGTTCACCATCGTCGGGGTGCTGCAGGAGAAGAGCTCCACCGGCTTCAACGACGCCAACGACACCGCCGTCGCCCCGCTCACGGCCGTCCAGCAGGTACTCACCGGGTACGGGGCGCTCACCTCGATCATCGTCGAGGCCGCAGACCCGGACCAGGTCGACGCCGCCCAGTCGCAGGTGTCCACGATCCTCAACCAGAAACTGGACGTGGACGCGTCGTCGAGCAGCACGCCCTACCGGATCCAGAACGCGTCGTCACTGCTGGAGACGCAGACCGAGACCGCCGACACGTTCACCACCCTGCTCGGGGCGGTGGCCGCGATCAGTCTGCTGGTCGGCGGGATCGGCATCACCAACATCATGCTGGTCACGGTCACCGAACGGACCCGCGAGATCGGTATCCGGAAAGCGCTCGGTGCCCCGCGCCGGGTGATCCTGACCCAGTTCCTGATCGAGGCGACCCTGTTGAGCGTGCTGGGCGGTGGCCTGGGTGTGGCCGCCGCCCTGCTCGGCAGCCAGTTCGAGATCGTCGGTGTCAAACCGGTGATCGTGCCCAGTTCCATCGGGCTCGCGGTCGGGGTCTCCGTCGCGATCGGCCTGTTCTTCGGCGGCCTGCCCGCCGCCCGTGCCGCCCGGCTGCGCCCGATCGACGCGCTGCGCTACGAGTGAGGACCCAGTTGTGACAACCCTGAACGACGAGACCGCGATCATCCCCGTTCTGCCGTCCGCCTCGGACGGCCTCTCCGAGGAACTGGCGGCCGCAGCCCCGAAGAAGTGGTGGAACAAGGGCACCGTCGTCCTCGGCGTGGCCGCCCTGCTGATGGGTGGCTTCGTCGGCGGTGTCCAGGCCCAGAAACAGTGGGGGACGTCCTCCGCCAGCGCTTCGGCCTTTCCCGGGGGCGGGGGCGGTGGTGGCCGGAGCGGCGGTTTCCCGAGCGGGATGAGCGCCAGCGGGGCTCCCGGCGGCTTCGGGGGCCAATCGGCTGCTCAGAACACGGACACCGTCGGCAAGGTCAAACTCGTCAACGGCAAGACGATCTACGTGGAGACCGAGGACGGCACCGTCGTCACCGTCAAGACCGACGGTGACACCACGGTCAGCACCGCTGCCGAGGGCAAACTGGGCGACGTCAAAGCCGGTCAGTCGATCACCGTGACGGGTGCGGCGGGCGACGACGGCACGGTCACTGCCGAAACGGTCACCGCTACCAAATGACCACCATGTGACATAGCCGGGAGCTTATTGATGAACGTGCGTTCAGCTCCCTAGGCTGACCCCTTCAGAACTGGGGGGTGAGGCCGAGTGCCCGTTCTGCACGGCCGGGAGGCACTGCTCTCGGCTATCGAGACCCGGCTCGCCGCCGGCGGCGGGGTGGCCCTGCACGGGCCGTCCGGCATCGGCCGGTCGGCACTGCTGGACACCGTCGCCGGCCGGGCCGAGGCGCGCGGGGAACTGGTCCTCCGACTGCGCCCGGCCC
>DATMVU010000185.1:0-21279 GCA_035562875.1 Actinoplanes sp.
GATCCTCGGCGTCTGCACCGGGTCCGGTCCGTCGTCGAAGCTCAGCATCACCGTCTTGGAACCGGTGGTGCGCAGCGAGTTGAACGGCCCGTCGCCGACCGGGACGGCGACCTGCTGCGCCTTCTCCTCGGTCTTCTCGGCGCTGGGGGTGACCGACGGCGCCGCCGGCTCGGGCTCGGTGGTGTTCCCCTTCCCGGCGGGCAGTGCCTTGACCGGGTCCGGGTCGGCGGGCGGCGGTTCCTGTGGCTTCTTCTCTTCGGCCCGGTTGATCACCCCGACCGCCTCGGCGGCGGCGGTCATCACGCTGGTGCTCTGCCCGTCCTGCTGCTGGAACGGCACGGCGGTGAGCAGCAGGCCGGCTGCGACCAGCACGGCGAGCGCGAACTGCGGGCGCTGCCGGGCGGCCTGCACCCAGCTCTTCCGGGGCTGCGGGGTGGCCCGGCGGCGGCCACCGGAGGACTCGCTGCGGACCGTCAGGGTCCCGAAACGCTCAACCGTGTGCCGGCCGGCGCTGCCGCGCTGGCGGGGCATGGTGGGCCGGGTCGATCCGTAGGACTCGCCGGAGGCAGCGCGGTGCCGGGGTGCCGGGACGGTCGCGCCGGAGGCGTCGATGAAGGCCGTGCGGAGTCCGGAGATCCGGGCGGTGATCGAGGTGTCCTCGGTGGGAGCGCTCGGCACCCGGTGACGACCACGGGCCACGGTTTCGTCGCGGGACGTCGGCCCTGGTGAGGGCGGGGCGTTCGGCGGCATTCGTCATGAGTACACGTGTTGCACGATCAAGCGCGATACCAGATGAGTGAGGTCATCGATACATTGAGTCATATTCACAGGTCATCTCCTGTGACTACGCTGTGCAACTTTCGTCAGAACGCAGCCGATTCGTCCTCTCCGCGGCGCGGATCACCGATAAGCCTGTGCTTATCCTCACTTCTGGTCGTGCGGCTTCTCGTTTCTGGTCTCGCGGGCGAGCCAGTCCACGATGTCGCCGATGGAGGCACCCCGGGCGAGCAGTGCCCGCTGCCGGGCCGCTCCGGTGCCGTGTTCCCGGAGCCGGCCGAGCAGGTCGCTGATCATCTCCAGGTCGCCGTGCCGGTCCAGCTCCGGGCGGACGTAGTCGAAGAGCTGCCGCAGCAGGCGCCCGGCCGGCCGGGGCTGCCGGGTGGCCATGTCGATGTTCAGCCCCTCCAGGCCGTCGTGCGCGGCCCGCCAGTGCGCGGCCATCAGCAGCGGATGGGCCACGTCCGGCGCGGGAGTGCCGGCCCGGACCTCGCGCACCAGGGTCGCCACCAGGGCCCGGGTCAGCCCGGCGAGCAGCACCGCGTCGTCGGCGGTGGGCATCACGTCGCCCATCCGGATCTCGACGGTCGGATAGTTCGCGGCGAGCCGGGCGTACCAGTAGAGCATCCCTTCGTCGAGCATCGCGCCGCTCGCCTCCAGGTCGGCGACGAGCGTCAGGTAGTGCTCGTGGGACCGCAGGTAGGGCGCCGGGCCGACGGTGGGCCAGCGTTCCCACATCATCGAGCGCCAGCTCGCGTACCCGGTGTCACGCCCGCCGAAGATCGGCGAGTTGGCGGTGGCCGCCTGCAGGACCGGCAGCCACGGCCGCAGGTGGTTGAGCACCTGCACGCCGGTCTCCGGGTCGGGGATGCTGACGTGCACGTGGGTGCCGCACATGCCGGGCCCGGGGGAGAGGTCGCCGAAGCGTTCCCGCATCAGGTGGTAGCGGTCGTTGTCGACGAGCCGGGCGTTGTTGCCGGGGGCGGGCCCGGTGCCGACGGCGATCAGCCGGGCGCCGGCCCGTTCGGCGGCGGCGGCGACCCCGGAGCGCAGCCGCCGTAGCGAGGCGGCGAGTTCGCCCAGGTCGAGTTGTGGCGGGCTGGCCACTTCGATCTGGCTGCGGTAGTACTCGTGCTGCACCCCGCCGCGCAGCTCGTCGGGCAGTTCGGCGAAGACCTCCTCGACCAGTTCGGCCGCTCGCGGTTCGACCGCGTCGACGAGCAGGTACTCCTCCTCCACCCCGAGGGTGTGCAGGTCGTCCCGGGCGGCCTCGGCGGCGAGTTCGGCGGCGATCTCGGTCGTCATGGGAACCGGGATACCCGGCCCGATCAGTCCGGAAACGATTGACAAACTTCCATATTGACAAGTTTTGGAAACAAGCGTGCAATCTGCGAGAGCGCTCTCTCACCACGAACCGAAAGGCGTGCTCCTCTGCGAAGACTCCTTACCGTGGCGAGCGCCCTGCTCGTTGCGGGCCTGCTCACCGCACCGGCCGAGGCCGCCGTACCGCCTGCGCCCACCGGCATGACAATGGTCTTCAGTGACGATTTCACCGGTGCGTCGGGCACCGGGCTCAACCGGAGCAACTGGCTCTACTCCACCGGCACCGAATATCCCGGCGGTGCCGCCAACTGGGGCACCGGCGAGATCGAGACGATGACCGACTCGACGGCGAACGTCTATCAGGACGGCGCCGGAAACCTGGTGATCAAACCGCTCCGGGACGCGGCCGGCCGGTGGACCTCCGGCCGGGTGGAGACCCAGCGCACCGACTTCGCCGCTCCGGCCGGCGGGAAGATGCGCATCGAGGGCCGGATCCAGCAGCCCAACGTGACCGGCGCGGCCGCCGCCGGCTACTGGCCGGCCTTCTGGGCGCTCGGTGACGCCGCCCGCCCGGTCGGGGCGACCAACTGGCCGAGCATCGGTGAGCTGGACATCCTGGAGAACATCAACGGCCGGTCCAGTGTCTTCGCCGCCCTGCACTGCGGCACCAACCCCGGCGGGCCCTGCAACGAGACCACCGGCCTGACCAGCGGCGAACGGGCCTGCACCGGGTGCCTGAGCAGCTTCCACACCTACGCCATCGAGCACGACCGCAGCGTCTCGCCGGAACAGTTGCGGTGGTACCTGGACGGGGTCAACTACTTCACCCTGAACTCCACCGCAGTGGATGCCACCACCTGGAACAACGCCACCCACCACGGGTTCTTCGTGATCCTCAACGTGGCGATGGGTGGTGGTTTCCCGGCTGCGTTCGGGGGCGGGCCGACCGCGGCCACCCAGTCCGGCGTACCGATGCTGGTTGATTATGTGGCGGTTTATCAGTCGTCGTCGGGCACCGGCACCACCCGGAGCGCCTACGACCGGATCGAGGCGGAGTCCTACAACACCTCGGCCGGGGTGCAGCTGGAGACGTGCACCGAGGGCGGGCAGAACATCTCGCACGTGGCGAACGGCGACTGGGTCCAGTTCAACAATGTCGATTTCGGCACCGGTGGGGTGAAGGACTTCGTGGGCCGGGTGGCGTCCGGGGCCGGAACCGCGATCAGCGGCCTGGTCGAGGTGCGGCTGGACAGCCGGAGCAACGCCCCGATCGGTTCGCTCGCGCTGGCGAACACCGGCGGCTGGCAGACCTGGCAGTCGATCCCGGCGAACGTGTCGGCGGTGACCGGCGTACACACCGTGTATCTGACCTTCACCAGCGGTCAGGCCGCCGATTTCGTGAATGTGAACTGGATCCAATTCCGGAGGTGACGGTATCGCGGGGGCCGGGCCGATGCGTCGACCCGGGTAACCGAGAGGAGCCCCCGTGAAGCTGAGCTGGAAGCTCTCGATCGCGGCGGTCGCAGTGATCGCCGCGATCATTCCGGTCGCGATCTCCAACGCCGGGACCACCGAGGCCGTCACCACGGCGACCGTTGAGAACGAGAGCATGCCCGCCGCTCCCTACCTCTATCCGGGTTGGGGGAACGCCCCCGACCCGGCCGAGGTGATCGAGGCGACCGGGATCAAGGCGTTCACTCTCGCCTTCGTCGTCGCAGGCGAGGGCTGCGCACCGGTGTGGGCCGGGGAGACCGGGCTGACCGGTGGGGTGCACGCCGCAGCGATCGAGACGATCAAGGCGGCCGGAGCCGAGGTGATCCCGTCGATCGGCGGCTGGAGCGGCGACAAGCTGGGCCCGGCCTGCTCGACGGCCGAGGACCTGGCCGAGGCGTACCAGCAGGTGATCGACGCCACCGGGACCGGGACCATCGACGTCGACATCGAGAACGCCGACGAGTTCCAGGACTACGACGTGCAGGACCGCATCCTGCAGGCGCTGAAGCTCGTCAAGGCCGCCAACCCCGGCCTGACCACGATCCTCACCTTCAGCACCACGGCGACCGGCCCGAACGCCGACGGGCAGCGGCTGATCGCCCGGGCCGCCGAGCTGGACGCCGGCATCGACGTGTTCACCCAGATGCCGTTCAACATCGCGGAGGGCACCGACATCTACGCCACGACCGTCGGCGCCACCGAGGGGCTGCGGGACGAGCTGATCGAGGTGTTCGGATACACCGAGGCCGAGGCGTACCGCCACATGGGCGTCTCGGCGATGAACGGGCTCTCCGACCAGGGCGAGGTGACCACCCTGGAGACCTTCACCAAGATCCGGGAGTACGCCGCCGCGAACGGTCTGGCCCGTCTCTCCGTGTGGTCGGTGAACCGGGACCGCGGCTGCACCACCGAGGAGGTGACCTCGGACTGCTCCGGCATCGAGCAGGACGACTGGGCGTTCACCAGCGAGGCCGCGAAGTTCTGAGTCAGGTGCGGGCGGCGGCGCGTTGCCGCCGCTTGCGTACCTTCTTCACCACCCACGATCCGATCGCGATCACGAAGAACGCCCAGATCGCGTAGTCGAACCAGTGCGCGTAGGTCTCCACGTCCTGCCAGCGCGAGCCGAGGGCGAAGCCGGCGCCGACGAACAGCGCGTTCCACACCCCGCTGCCGATCGTGGTGAAGACCATGAACTGTGCCATCGGCATGTGGTTGGCGCCGGCCGGGATCGAGACCAGGCTGCGAACCACCGGAGCGCAGCGTCCGAAAAGGACCGCGGCCTTGGCGTGTTTCTCGAACCAGCGGTCCGCCTTGTTCAGGTCGTCCGGGTCGACCAGCGGGATCCGGTCCAGCCAGTGTTTGAGCCGCTCCTCGCCGAGTCCGCGGCCCAGCCAGTAGAGCGCCACCGCCCCGGCCAGTGCGCCGAGGGTCGCGGTGAACCAGACCAGGATCAGGTTGACCTTCCCCTCGCTGGCCAGGTAGCCGGCCATCGACAGGACGATCTCGCTGGGGATCGGCGGGATCAGGTTCTCCAGTGCCACGAGCAGCCCGACGCCGATCTCGCCCATCGATTCGATCACCGAGGCGACCCAGCCGCTCAGCCCACCGAGATCACCGTCGGCCATCTGCCCACCTCTCCTCAGGTCCGTCTGTTCACTTCCCCGTAACCTGGCGGGGAAACCTAGCCGTATATACCAGTCATCGGTATATTCAGCCGCCATGAGTGAGACTCCGATGCGGGAGCCGACGTTCCTCGTCCTCACCGCCCTGGCCGAGGAGCCCCGGCACGGTTACGCCGTGATCGAGGACGTGGCCGCGATGACCGGCGGCCGGGTCCGGCTGCGGGCCGGCACCCTCTACGCGGCCCTCGACCGGTTGCGCGGGGAAGGCCTGATCGAGGTCGACCGGGAGGAGATCGTGCAGTCCCGGCTGCGGCGCTACTACCGGCTCAGTGCGGCCGGCGAGCGGAGCCTGGCCACCGAGACCGCCCGCCTGCGCGATCAGGCGGCCATCGCCGAGAAGCGGCTGCGCGCCCGCCGCCCCGAGCTGGGAGGTGCCCCCGCATGACCGGGCTGGAGAGGCGCTATCGGCGGTTGCTGCTGGTCTACCCGGCCGCTCATCGGGCCGGCTACCAGGAGGAGATGATCGCGGTGCTGATGTCCGGCACTGACCCCGGCCGGCGCTTCCCTTCCCCGGCCGATGCGCTGGACCTGGTCCGCGCGGGCCTCTCGGCCCGTCTGGGCAGCGCTTTCCACACCCAGCGCGGTACGGGGTGGCGCGCCGCCGCCGCGGTGGTCGCCCTGCTGGCCTCCGTGGTGATGACCGGCACCGCGGTCGAGCGGCTGATCGAGGGCCTGCAGCGGTGGGCCCACGGTCTGGACACCGCACTGCTCGCCGAGTCCGCAATCCGTGTCGTGGTGTGGACCCTGGTGGTCGCCGCCGCGGTGCTCGGCTTGCGCCGGACCGCTGCCGGCCTGGCCACG
Source organism: Actinoplanes sp. (assembly GCA_035562875.1). GTDB lineage: Bacteria > Actinomycetota > Actinomycetes > Mycobacteriales > Micromonosporaceae > Actinoplanes. The sequence continues at coordinate 6,078 of DATMVU010000185.1, forward strand.
GCCGGGGTCCTGGTGCAGGTCGGCACGGTGTTGTGGTGGGCGGGCCCGGCGCCGTGGGACGCCTTACGCCTGGCCTGGACCCCGGTGCTCGCCCTCGTGATTCTGGGCCTGTTCGCCGCCGCCAGGCGCCCGGTCTCGGTGGTGCTCGGGTTCCGGGGTTCGATGGCGGTGGCCGGGGCGGTGGGGTTGGCCGCGACTCTCCATCTGGTGCTCTACCTGCCGCTCGGACTGCCCTATTTCGAGGGGTTCCGGTTCCTGCACCTGCTGCCCGTTCTGATCATGGCGGTTGCGCTGCTCGCCACCACTCCGCCGGTGCGGAACCGGATCGCGGTGCTGGCCTCGGTCGTGATCGCGATCCCGGTCGCCTTCAACACCCAGGAGCAGCTCGCCCACTGGGGGTGGTACTTCGACCTCACGCCGGGGATTCTGGGCGGTGGAGTCGCGGTGCTGGTGCTGACTCCGGTCACCGTCTTCGCGGTGGGGCTGACCGTGCTGCGTGTGAGTGAACGTTTCGCCGGGCGGAGGGCCGGTCATCTAAGGGCGCATGAGTGACCGCTGGTATTCCAAGGCCGTCGTCTACTGCCTCGACATCGACTCGTTCGCCGATTCCGACGGTGACGGCTGCGGTGACATCCGCGGTCTGATCGGGCGGCTCGACTATCTGGCCCGGCTGGGGATCAACTGTCTGTGGCTGAACCCGATCCATCCGTCGCCGGGCAAGGACGACGGGTACGACGTGTCCGACTTCTACAACGTGGATCCCCGGCTCGGCACCCTCGGGGACTTCGCCGAATTGCTGCACCAGGCCGGTAATCGCGGCATCAAAGTGATCATCGACCTGGTGGTCAACCACACGTCCGACCAGCACCCCTGGTTCCAGTCGGCTCGTTCGTCACCGGACTCCCCGTACCGCGACTGGTTCGTCTGGAGCGAGACCGAACCGGCCGACCGCAACCAGGGCATGGTCTTCCCCGGTGAGCAGAAGGAGACCTGGAGTTACGACCGGACCGCGAAACTCTGGTTCTACCACCGGTTCTACAAGTTCCAGCCGGACCTGAACATCGAGAACCCGGAGGTCCGCGCGGAGATCAAGAAGATCTGCGCGTTCTGGCTGCAGCTCGGGGTGGCCGGGTTCCGGATGGACGCGGTGCCGTTCATCATCGAGAAGACCGAGCCGGGCAACCCGGCATCGCCGATGGACTTCGACTTCCTCAGTGACCTGCGCCAGCACGTGCAGTGGCGCAAGGGCGACGCGGTCCTGCTGGCCGAGGCCAACGTGGAACCCGACTCGCTGCCCCGTTTCTTCGGCGACGAGGGCGGGTCCAGCAACCGCATCCACATGCTGTTCGACTTCATGATGAACGCCCGGCTGGTGCTGGCGCTGGCCCGCCGGGACGCCGAGCCGATCATCGACGCGCTGCGTGACACCCCGGCCCTGCCGGACGGTGGGCAGTGGGCCACCTTCCTGCGTAACCACGACGAGATCGACCTGTCCCGGCTCACCGCCGAGCAGCGCAAGGACGTGATCGAGGAGTTCGGGCCGGACGAGAGCATGCAGTTGTACGGCCGGGGCATCCGCCGTCGGCTGGCTCCGATGCTGGGTAACGACCGCCGGCGGCTTGAACTGGCGTACGCGCTCCAGTTCAGCCTGCGGGGGACCCCGGTGCTGCGGTACGGCGAGGAGATCGGAATGGGGGAGGACCTGTCCCAGGACGGCCGCTACGCCATTCGTACGCCGATGCAGTGGAACTCGCTGCCGAACGCCGGTTTCTCCGCTGCCGATCCGAAGGACGTGATCCGCCCGGTGATCACGGACGGTGATTTCGGGTACGAGAAGGTGAACGCCACGATCCAGCGGCACGATCCGAAGTCGTTGCTGTCCTGGTTCGAGCGGATGATCCGGACCCTGAGGGAGGCGCCCGAGATCGGCGACGGCAGCTGCACCCACGTCGACATCCCGGCGCCCCGGGGCATCCTGGTGCACCGCGCCGACGCCGACACCGGAACCATGCTGTTCCTGCACAATCTGGGCGCCGAGACGGGCGAGGTGGACCTCAGCAGCCTGGCCGGGGAGGCCGAGTTCCCCAACGACGTCCTGGCCGACCAGGAGTACCCGGAGCTGGGCGATTTCAGCAAGGTCCGGGTCGACGGCCACGGTTACCGCTGGATCCGGATGCGCAGAACCGCCTGACCCCGATTAGCATCGGCCTCCGGTAGGGAGATCAGCGCTGCTGGAGGCCGTTATGTCGCAGTCCGCACCTCGTGTCGCCATCGTCACCGGAGCCGCCCGCGGCATCGGCGCGGCGATCGCCCGCAGACTCGCCACCGACGGTCTGGCCGTCGCGGTTGTCGACCTGGACGAGAAGTCCGGTGCCGAGACCGTCGCCGCGATCGTCGAGGCGGGTGGCCGGGCCATCGCCATCGGTGCGGACGTGGCCGATTCCGCCCAGGTGACGGCGGCTGTCGAGCGGACCGTCGCCGAGCTGGGCCCCCCGGCGGTGCTGGTCAACAACGCCGGGGTGCTGCGTGACAACCTGCTGTTCAAGATGTCCGAGGACGACTGGGACACGGTGATGTCGGTACACCTGCGCGGCGCCTTCCTGTTCAGCAAGGCTGTGCAGAAACACATGGTCGACGCGGGGTACGGGCGGATCGTCAGCCTGTCCAGCACGTCCGCTCTGGGTAACCGGGGCCAGGCCAACTATGCCGCCGCCAAGGCCGGTCTGCAGGGCTTCACCAAGACGCTCGCGATCGAGCTGGGCAAGTTCGGGATCACCGCGAACGCTGTCGCGCCCGGCTTCATCGTGACTGATATGACGAGGGCGACGGCGGCCCGGATCGGCGTAGACTTCGCCGACTTCGAGAAGGCCACGGTGAGCCAGATCCCGGTCGGGCGTGCGGGCCGCCCCGAAGACGTTGCGAACACGGTGTCATTCCTGGCCGGTGCGGGCGCGGGATTTGTCACGGGTCAGGTGATTTATGTCGCCGGTGGCCCACAGGACTGAGTGGTCAAGGTTGCTGGCAACTTGCTGAGAAGAGTTACAAAGAAATCATGAACCGACGCATGACTTCCCGGACCATATCGTTGACCAGCACCTTCCTCCTGCTGGCAGCGGGCGGCACGGCGGCCTGCGACAACGACGAGTACACCGACGAGGGTTTCTACTGCGCCGACGAGAACGGTGTGATCGTCGACGAGGACTACTGCGACGACGACAACGGCGGCGGCGGTGGTGGTGGAGGCGGTTTCTTCATCTGGCACTCCTCGGGCTACCGGTCGGGTTACCCGGTCGGCTCGAAACTGCCGGCCGGCGGCAGCAAGTTCGCCTACAACGACTCCGCGTCGCGGTCCCGTTTCGGGTTGCCGTCGAGTGGCAAGATCAGCAACGGCACGGTGAAGACCAGTGTCGTCGGCAAGGGTGGCAGCGGCTACAGCGGTAGCAAGTCGGGTTCGTAAGGGGTTTCAACGGGATGCGGCGGATTCCTCACGGGCCGGTACGCGACGGATGGCGACTGACCAACTACAGCCTCGGGTTGACGTACAACGATGATGTCCTGCCGGACGGGACCACGTACTCGTACTGGCACGAAGGTCCGTACTACGACTTCACCGCGGCCGAGATCGAAGAGCTGGAAACCGCCACCACCACGCTGTACGCGATGTGCATGGAAGCCGGCGACTGGATGGTCCAGCAGTGCCCGCGGCGCACCGTAGAGGGCCGGAAGCAGGGTTTCTTCGCCTCCGTCTGCAACGCCGAGACCTGCTTCCTGGCCAGGATCGGCATCCCGGAGTACACCCACGAGCAGATCATCCGGACCTGGTTCGACGGCGACGCGGAGACGTGGACGCACCAGGACAAGGACCCGGACATGCGGCTGCCGATGCAGACGCCGGACTACTCGCCGACCGTCTACGGGCGGTTCGATCTCTGGTACAACGGGGCCGGCAGTGTGCCCCGGCTGCTGGAGTTCAACGCGCAGACGCCCACCTCGCTGATCGAGGCGGCGGTCATCCAGTGGCACTGGATGGACCAGACCGGTGTCACCCAGCACGAGTGGCGGCAGTGGAACTCGATCCACGAGCGGCTCGTCGGCTGGGAGGCCACCCCGGGCGAGCCCGGCGACCCGGGCGCGTGGCGGCGCAACATCGACAAGCTGCGCGAGGCCCGGCCCTGGCTGCCGGCCAAACCCAAGATCTTCTTCGCGTACGAGACGGCGGAGACCTCGGGTGAGGACCGGATGAACGTCGCGTACCTGATGGCGACCGCTGAGGAAGCCGGCTACCCGGTGGAACTGATCGCGATGAGCCAGATCGGCTGGGACGTCGCCGGTGACCGGGTGCTGTTCGTCCCGGCGCCCGGTCAGGAGCACAAGGCCGAGCCGATCGACGTGATCTTCATGCTCTACCCGTGGGAGTGGTTCTGGCACGAGGAGGGCGGCAAGGCCTTCTTCCGGAACATGGCCGACCCGGAGAAGCGGGGCACGGTCTGGATGGAACCGCCCTACAAAGCGGCGCTGCTCGGCAACAAGGCGCTGCTGCCGGTCCTGTGGAAACTCTTCGGCGATGATCCGGAACGGTCGAAGTACCTACTCCCGTCCTACTTCGCCGAATCGTCCAAGGCGGCCACGCTCACCTCGTACGCCAAGAAGCCCGTCTGGGGTCGTGAGGGTGGATCGGTGACCCTGGTCCGGGACGGCGAGCAGATCACCTCGGCCCCCTCGGAGTACGGCGCCGACGGCCGCTACGTCGTCCAGGAGCTCTGCGAACTGCCGTCCTTCGAAGGGCTGGAGGGCACCGTGCACCCGGTGATCGGCGCGTGGCTGATCGACGGGGAACCGGCCGGCATGGGCATCCGGGAAGGACTCGGAGTCGCCGGCCTGGTCACCTCCAACACGTGCAACTTCGTGCCGCACGCCATCGAGAGCAACGGCTGAGGCTCCGTCAGGGGCGGTGCCGCCAGATCCACCAGAGACCGACGAACGGCAGGACCAGCGGTACGTAGCCGTAGCCGCTGCCGAAGTTCGACCAGACCGTGGCCGCCGGGAAGTCGACGCTGTCGACAACGGTCAGGGTGCCGATCGCCAGCACGCCGATCAGCTCGATCGTGCAGCTCACCAGGGCGATCAGCCGACCGCCCGGGCCGCCCCTGGCCAGGCCCACCGTCGCAGCGATGTAGACCAGGCCGGCGAATGCGGACAGCAGGTAGGCCAGCGGGGCCTCGTCGAAGTGCGTGGTGATCTGGACCAGGGCACGGGCGCTCGCGGACAGCGCGAAGACGCCGTAGACGAGCAGGAGTACCCGGCCCGGCCCGGAGGCGAGGGCGGCGTCCCGGGGGCGGGCGGCGGTCTCGGTGGGGTTCGTGTCAGACACCGGTCACCGACGCTATCTGCTGCAGGCGCAGCACTAGAACTGGCAGGATCAGGCAACCGATGCCCAGGAGCAGGCTGCCCCAGCGGGTGGGTTCCATGACGGCCAGGTAGACGGCCGTCGGGACGAACGCGATGGTGGTGATCAGGTAGCCGCCGAAGGTCGCCGGGTCGGCCGGCCCGGTGCCGGTGACCAGACCGATCACCGCCACCAGCACGAGGACCACCACCAGGGCGCTGAGCACGGCGGCGGCGATGATGTCGTTACGGCTGGGGGCCCGGTTCAGCGCGGAGCGCAGCAGGTACCACGCCGCCAGGGCCAGTGCGGCGACGATCGTCGCGGACGACAGGGGACCGTTCACCCGGCCAGGTTACTGAGGCGCCTCCGGCCTGGTAACTTGCGGCCCGGTAAGCATCGACGACGAGGGTGGGCTTTCCGGTGCGCTTCGGACTTTTCGGTACGGGACCTTGGGCGCATCTCACACACGCGCCCGCGCTGGCGGCTCACTCCGGGGTGGAGTTCGCCGGGATCTGGGGCCGTGATCCGGGCCGGACCGCCGAACTGGCCGGCCGGTACGACGTGCCCGCGTACGCCGATGCCGACGCCCTGATCGCCGACGTGGACGCGATCGCCGTCGCCCTGCCGCCGGACGTGCAGGCGCCGATCGCACTGCGCGCCGCCGCGGCCGGCCGGCACCTGCTGCTCGACAAGCCGGTCGCCACCCGGGTCGAGGACGCCCGCGCCCTGGCCGCCGTCGATGTCGCCTCGGTGGTCTTCTTCACCAGGCGGTTCACGTCTGAGCTGGACATCTTCCTGACCGAGGCGGCCGCGACCGGTGGGTGGACCGAGGCCCGGGTCGACCACCTCGGCTCGATCTTCACGCCGGACAATCCGTTCGGCGCGTCCCCGTGGCGACGGGAGCGGGGCGGGCTGTGGGACGTCGGGCCGCACGCGCTGGCCGTGGTCCTGCCGGTGCTCGGGCCGGTCGCCGAGGTGACCGCGGTGGCCGGGGCCCGTGATCTGACGTACCTGCTGCTCAAGCACGACGGCGGTGCCGTGAGCCGGCTGACCCTCGCGGTGGACGCCCCGCCGGCCGCGGCCCGCGAGGAGGCGTTCTTCGCAGGCGATGCAGGGGTCCGGGAGGTGCCGCGTGCCGAATGGGTGCCGGCCGAGGCCCTGGGCCGGGCGATCGACCAGTTGCTGGCCGCGGCCGCCGGTGGTCCGGCTTCCGCCTGCGACACCCGGTTCGGCGCCCGGGTGACCGAGATCCTGGCCGCGGCCGAACGATCCATCACCGCAAGTGCCACGATCCGGCTCTGATCGACGGTTAATCCGGCGAAATCCGGTTAACAACGGATCCTTACCCGGGGTAGTCGTGATCGGCACCGCAGACCGGCGCTAACTGGACAGAAGATGCGCGTTACGGATGGACGGAAAGTAGCGGGCCGAATACATTTTCGGCTTGTCACGCGCACCGGGCCGGACCTCCCGGGGCACGGTCGCCGCGGGCCCGCGACGACCCGCCAGGCGTGTGTCGGGGTGAGGGGATGCACTGCATGACCGACCGCACAGCCTTGTACGAAATGCCGGCCACGCCCGGGGGAGCGAGCGCGTGACCGGTCTGTGGGATGCCGAGCGGGACGCTGCCGAGGCGATGCGGGTGCTGGCCGGGCTGGCTGAGCTGCTCCGGGCCGAAGGGCCGGTGGATCGCCGGGCACTGTTGACGTTGACCGAGAACGGCGGGGCGGCGGTGGATCGGGTCGCGGCCTATCTCCGGCAGCGCAGCCGGGCCGGGGACGGCGAGATGGCCGAGGTGCCACCCCGGCTGTCCGCCTGGCGCGACTGGATGCCCCCGAGGGGTGACCTCTTCGGCACATCCGGAGTGCCCCGCCGCGCGGACGGGGTACCGCATCCCCGCCGCTGTGACCCGGGTGAGTGACACCCGTTCAGGTGTCGTTCCGTAGCGTCTCCGATGGTGACTCTCCGAAGCGCCGGCGGTAGGCGGAGGCGAACCGGCCGAGGTGGGCGAACCCCCAGCGATGGGCGACGTCGGCCACCGTGATCCGGCCCGGATCACCCTGCCGCAGCGCCTCGTGCGCCCGGCTCAACCGGATCTCCTGCAGATACGCCATCGGTGCGCAGCCGAGGTGCCGGCGGAACCCGGACTGCAGGGAACGGACGCTCACCCCGGCGATCGCCGCCAGCTCGCCGACCGTGAAGGCGTGCTCGGGGGTGTCACTGATAGCGTCCATCACCCGGCGGATCGGCCGGACGATCACGGTGGCCGGCGGCGCCACCAGCTCCTCGTGATAGCGGTGCGGAACACTGAGCAGGAGTCCGCTGAGCACACTGCCGTAGAACTGCTCGGCGATCACCGGCTCGTGGATCAGGCTGTGCTCGTGCCCGAGTTCATCGCGGAGCAGCCGGACCAGCCGGCCCCAGCTGTGCGCCGGCCCGGCCGTCAGGTCGAAGGTGGGCGGCAGGTCGATCGGCCCGCGCACCGGATGGCCGAGCAACCCGGCCAGCTCCGCCTCCAGCGCCCAGCTCTCGATCCGGACGCCCAGTCCCGCGCTGTTCGGTTCGTGCCGTAGCCGGATCCGGTCACCGGGCCGGAAGGCGAGCGCTGTCGACGGTGTCCCGATCAGCTCCTGCCCATCACGCAGAGCGAGTACCAGTCCGGTGATCGGTACCGTCACGTGGTACGCGTCGTGGAGGGGGAGATCCAGTGTCACGCTTCCGGCGGAAATGAGATGCCCGACGGTCAGCGGTCCGAGTTGGATCATCTCGATGTCCAGCTCATGGTCATCGCCGCCGGTCACCGGATGGTAGAAACGATTCAGGATGTCACGGGCCCGCTCACCGTCGACGCTGTCGAAGTGGACGGTGCCCGGCGCCGGCGCGGCGCTCGGCAGGACGTCAACCATGCCGTCCGAAGTTCCAACGCATACGGTGAGTATTCGGTTTCCGGCGGTGGACAGTCAACGTGGTCGCGATCGGCTGACCGTTCCAGCGCATTCCGGCCAGATGAACTACTCTGGCGTTCCGCGCCTACGTGGCGTAACTTGCAGACCAGCGGATTGTTGTAGGAACGCGGGTTCCGGTCGGCGTCCCTTTTTCTTTTCTCCACAGGCGCGATCTCGTCCCGCGGAAGACGGCGTCAGCTAGGACTGAACGCCAGGAAGAGGGCAGCTGTGTATCTGCCGACCACGACCCGCCAGCTGGCCGACGGCACTGTTGAGATCGCTCCGAGCGGGGAGATCGATCTGGACAACGCTCACGTCATGAGGGACTCGGTCAACGACGTCCTGACCACCATGACACCGAGCCGGATCTGTCTGGACCTGCAGCGGGTGATGCTGATCGACAGCATCGGCATCGGGATCCTGGTCGCCTGTTTCCACACCGCCGCGGCGAGTGGGGTGAAACTGGTGGTCACTCACCCGAGCGCCACCGTCTACCGGCAGTTGTGGGTGTCCGGCCTGGTCGGACTGCTCGGGTGTGCCGAGCCGCCGAACCCGCGCACCTCGGTCGGCCTCCGGCCGTCCTGATCGCGTTTCCGGCGGCCCGCACGGACGTCAGTGGGCGAGTGTCTTCTCGGCTGCCAGGCGTTCGTCGCCGGACAGGTCGGAGAGCGGCTTCTCCTTGATGAAGACGACGGCGATCACCGCGAGGAACGCGATCGGGGCACCGATCAGGAACAGGTCGGCGGTGGCCGTACCGTAGATCTCCTTGATCACCGCCAGCACCTCGGGCGGCAGGCTCTGCAGGTCGGGAACCTCGCCGCCGCCGGCGGCCGCTCCGAACTTCTCGGTGAAGAGTGTGGTGACCCGGTGGGTCAGGACGGCGCCGAGCGCGCTGACCCCGATCGAGCCGCCCATGCTCCGGAAGAACGTCAGCGCCGAGGTGGTGGCGCCGAGTTCGGCGGCGGGCACGTCGTTCTGCGCGGCCAGTACCAGGTTCTGCATCAGCAGGCCGACGCCGACACCGAGTACCGCCATGAAGACCGAGATCACCGGCACGCTGGTGCTCGCGTCGATCGTGCTCAGCAACGCCATCCCGATCGTCATCACGATCGAACCGCTGACCAGGTAGATCTTCCACTTGCCGTACTTGGTGATCATCGCGCCGGCCACGGTGGAGGAGATCAGCAGGCCGAAGACCATCGGCAGGCCCATCAGCCCGGCGGTGGTCGGCGTCTTGCCGAGTGAGGTCTGGAAGTACTGGGACAGGAAGACGGTGCCACCGAACATCGCCACGCCGACCAGCACGCTGGCGATGATGGCGAGGCTGACGGTGCGGTGCCGGAAGATGCCGAGCGGGATGATCGGCTCCTTGGCCTTCGACTCGACGAGCACCGCCAGCGCGAGGATCACCACACCGCCGGTCACCATCGCGGCGGTCTGCCAGGAACCCCAGGCGAACTTGTCACCGGCCAGCGTGGACCAGATCAGCAGGGTGCTGACACCACCGGTGATCAGCAGCGCGCCGAGCCAGTCGATGCTGACCTCCTTGCGGACGGTCGGCAGGTGCAGCGTCTTCTGCAACAGGGCGATCGCGATCAGCGAGAACGGCACGCCGATCAGGAAGCACCAGCGCCAGCCCAGCCACGACGTGTCGACCAGGACACCGCCGATCAGCGGGCCGGCGATGGTGGCGACCCCGAAGACGGCGCCGAACATGCCGGAATAGCGGCCGAGTTCCCGGGGCGGGATCATCGCGGCCATCACGATCAGGGCGAGCGCTGTCATTCCGCCCGCGCCGACCCCCTGGATGACCCGGCTGACCAGCAGGATCTCCACGTTCGGGGTGAGGCCGGCGACGAGCGAGCCGACCACGAAGAGGCTGAGCGAGAGCTGGATCAGCAGCTTCTTGCTGTAGAGGTCGGCCATCTTGCCCCAGAGCGGGACGGTGGCCGTCATGGCGAGCAGTTCGGCGGTGACGATCCAGGTGTAAACGGACTGGCTGCCGTGCAGGTCGGCGATGATCCGGGGCAGCGCGTTGGCCACCACGGTGGAGGCCAGGATGCTGACGAACATGCCGAGCATCAGGCCGGAGAGGGCCTGGACGACCTCCCGGCGCGACATCCGTCCGGAGGATTCAGCGGTTTCGGGCTCTACGGCTTTCATCGACTTCTTTCAGATGCGTTCAGATACGGGAGGGGATCGTTCAGGTGCCTTCAGATCCCGGAGAGGATCACGAAGGCTTCGCGGACGTGTTCGATCAGTGGCCGGGTGTCCCGGTCGTCGGCCCAGCGGCACACCGCGACCCGGACCGCCGCGTTGGCGACCGAGGCGGCGACCGGTGGGAACGGGTGGCCCGGTGGGAGCCCGTCACGCTCGCTGATCGCCTCGGCGAGCCGGTGCTCGGCCGAGGCGGCGGCCGCGATGAGCAGCGGCAGCAGGTGCGGGTTGGCACCGATCACGCGCATCCGGAGCAGCCAGAGGTCGCGGTCCTGCTGGATCTGGGACAGGGCCGGGGCGAGCGCCGTCAGCAGCGCCTCCAGGAGCGGGCCGGCCGGGAGCCGGGGCTCGTCGAGGCCTTCCAGGGGATCGCCGACGAGGGCGTCCTCCTTGGTGGCGAAGTAGTTGAAGAACGTGCGCGGCGACACCTCGGCCGCCGCGCTGATCTCGTCGGTGGTGACCCGGTCGGCGCCCCGCTCGTCGGCGAGGCGGAGCGCGGCGGTGATCAGGGCGAGGCGGGTCTGCCTGCGCTTGATCTCCCGGCGTCCGGGCATGGAGAGTTCGGGCACGGCGGAGACTCTAGGGTCAAAGTTGCAGTTTCTGCAAAGTTTTAGTCGTTGAGCTGAGCACGCTCGATCTCGGCGAGGGCGGCGGTCCACCACCCGGCGATCGGGCGGCCGGCCAGCAGATCGGCGAGCAGCACCGCGGACTGCCGGGCCAGCGCGTCCGGTTTCGGCGCCGGGCTGCCGTCCTCCTCCAGCACGCCGAGAGCCCCGGCGAGCAGCCAGAGCAGCACCTGCGGGTCGGCGCCCGGCCAGGAGCGGACCGCGCCGGCCAGGATGGCGCGCACGTCGTCGGCGGTGAGCCCGTCCGGGTGGCCGTCCTCCAGCAGCAGACGGACGGTGGTGCCGAGGACCAGCCCGGTCGTCGCCGGGTCGAGGGCCGCCAGCACGGCCGTCGCCTCGTCCAGGGCCTCGGTGTCCCCGGCCCGGACAGCGGTGACGGCGGCGGTGGCCGCGGCGGCGATCGGGCGGGCCGGTGCGGGCAGATGCCGCCAGGTATCCGTCATGGGCCGACCCTACGGCGGCGCACCTGGCAGGGTGGGGACGGGAGGTCTCGGATGACGAGTCTGGACGCCGTCACGGCGTGGGTGCAGAAGTACCGCAAGGCCTGGGAGTCGAACGATCCGGACGACATCCGGGACCTGTTCGCCGACGACGCCGCGTACTTCACCGAGCCGTACGCGAGACCCTGGGTCGGCCGGGAGGCGATAGTGGCCGGTTGGACCGCGCGCCAGGACCGGCCGGGTGCGACCACCTTCACCTGGCATCCGCTGATCGTCACCGAGGAGATGTCGGTGATCGAGGCGGCCACCGGCTATCCGGATCGCCGCTATCGCAACCTGTGGATTCTGCGACTGGACCACACATTGCAGGCCAGGCAATTCATCGAATGGTGGATGCAGGAAAAGTGAAGATGTGCGGTTCGCCGATTCGTTGGGCAGACTCCCACGGGTGGTGGAGGAACGCAGACTCGGCGGCCGGTATCGGCTGATCAATGAACTGGGCCGTGGCGGCATGGCCGTCGTCTGGCGTGCCGTGGACGAGGTCCTGGACCGGCCGGTGGCGGTGAAAGTGCTGGCCGGGCGCTATGCGGCAGACCCCGGCTCGCGAGCCCGGATCCTCGGCGAGGCTCGGGCCGCGGCTACTCTCTCGCATCCGAACATCGCGCAGATCTACGATTTCGGGGAATCCGGGAACGTGCCGTACGTCGTGATGGAATTGATCAACGGGCTGACACTTCAGCAGAAGATCTCGAACGGGCGGATTCCACCCCGTACGGTTTTCCGGATCTGCGGCGAGGTGGCCACCGCTCTCGACGTCGCCCACCGGGACGGGCTCGTGCACCGCGACATCAAACTCGCCAACGTGATGGTCACCGGCTCCGGTGCCAAGGTGGTGGACTTCGGCATCGCCGCGGTGGCCGGTCCCGCAGCACCCGGCGAGACGCTGCTCGGCACCCCCGCCTACCTGGCCCCGGAACTCCTCACCGGCGGCCCGATCGAGCCGGCCTCGGACGTCTACGCGCTGGGCGTGCTGCTCTACCGGCTGCTCGCCGGGGAACCGCCGTGGACTGTGGAGACCACCACCCAGATGCTCCGGGCACACGTCTACCAGGAGCCGCAGCCACTGCCCGAGCTGCCCGGAGTGCCGCCCGCGATCGCCGTGCTGACCGGCCGGTGCCTGGCCAAGGACCCGTCGGCCCGGCCCGGCGCGGCGGAGGTGGCGGGCCTGCTGGGTGACGCGGCCGAGGCGGCCGGTGCGTTCGAGCCGGTTGCGGTACGCGAGAGCACGGTGCCGTCGTCCCGCGTACCGGATGATCGGTGGAGGAGGGCGCGCCCGGCAGCCGCGGCCCTGACGCTGGCCCTGTTCACCGCCCTGCCTCTGCTCCTGTCCGGTAAGGCCGGCGGGCCGCCCGGATCGCCGGAGGCCGTCGCACCGCCCTCGGTGGCGGTCACCGTGGCCCCGTCGCCCGACCCGGAACCGTCGCGCTCGGTGAAGGCCACCGACCGTCCCGAGCGGGCCCCGGTGAGCAGCGGGGCCGGTGCCATCCGATGGCCCAGCCCGCCGTCCGAGGTGGCGCCCTCGGTGACCGGCTCATCGGTCCCGCCGCCACCGAGCGTGTCGGTCTCCGGGTCACCGTCCGCGTCTGCTCCGCCGTCCGGGACCCGGCTGGAGTCGCCCGGCGGTTCGGTGCTGGCCCGCTGCCTGCCGGTCGGTGCCGAGCTGGTGGCCTGGGAAGCGGCGCCCGGATTCACTGTGGAACGTGTCGATCCGGGGCCGGCGCTGACCACGGTCGCGGTGTTCGCCGGAGCCACCGGACGGCATCGGATGACGGTGACCTGCGCGGCCGGGATCCCGGCGGTGGTGATCCTGCCACTGTGAGCGCGATCCGCACGGTGAGTCCGCTCCCTGCCCGGGAGCGCTCGTTGTCCGACTAAACTGCGGCGGCACGCTGCGAAGGGACATCGATGACGGCGACCGCACCCACCAACCAGAGCATGATCGCCCGATTCCGGGGTTCGCTCCGCCGTACCCCGCCGTCGCAGCCGGCCCCCGTCACGACCCCGCAGTCACTGGTCAACCTGGTGCCGGACCCGGATTTCCGGAGCGATCCGGAGGGTTTCGCGGTCCCCGGCAAGGTGGCCGCCGAGCGGGCCGAGCTGCCCGGCCGGACCGGCGCGCACGGCCTGCGGGTGAGTGCCCTGCGCGGTAACGACACCTCGATCGCGCCCGGCGGGATCGCACTGCGGCCCGGCACCTGGACGGCTGCCGTCTCGCTCTTCCTGGACGAGCCGCTGCACAGCCCACCACGGCTGACTGCGGAGTGGACGGTCGGTGACGGTGAGGCCGCCGAGCCGGTGCGGTCGGCGCCGGCCCGCAACGAGCACGGGCACCACCGGATCGCCGTGACCTTCACCGTGCCGGCCGGAGCACAGGACGTCACCGTCTGGCTGACCGCCGGAAGCGGCTCGGTGACCTGGTACGACTACGCGATCACCGAGACCAGCGGACCGGTTCCGCACTTCACCGGGGCGACCCCGGACGACGCGGTGTACCGCTACGAGTGGATCGGCGAGCCGGGCGCGTCACCCTCCCGCCGGACCCCGCTGACCGAGTCCCGTCCGGACGCCGAGGAGGCCGGTGAGCCGTTGTCCCAGGCCCGGATCGCACTCGCCGGCGGGGATCCGGAGACCGCTGTGGGCCTGCTGCGGCGGGTGGTGAAGGCCGGTGACCCGGACGGCTCGGCCGCCTGGGAGCTGGGCCGGATCGCGCTGTCCGAACAGCGCTGGGCCGCCGCCGAGCAGCTGCTGCGCGGTGCGGTGGCGAAACAACCGGAGGCCTTCGAGCGGGGGTACGCCCTGGCGTACGCCTACGACAAGCTGAAACGCCGGGACGACAGCCGCCGGGCCAGTGCGGCCGCCCTGGTGCACGACACCAAGCTGCCGTTCGACGGCCCGGCTCTGCTGGACTCCGACGTCACCGCCTTCGGTGCCCGCCGCGAGCTGGGCATCTTCCTCGCCGAGCACCTCAAGCAGATCCGCACCCAGGCCGAGCAGCGGCTGGCCCGGCCGGTGCACAGCACCTTCGACCAGCCGATCTTCGTCTACTGGGCGCAGGGCTTCGCGACCGCGCCGCCGGTGGTGCGGGCCTGCCTCGCCGCCCTGAAGGCGACCAACCCGTCGGTGCACGAGCTGAGCCGGGACACCATCGGCGCCTATGTGGACGTGCCGCCGGACCTGGTCGCCGCCGTCGGTGACGACCACGCGCACTTCTCCGACCTGCTGCGCATGCTGCTGCTGGAGAAGTTCGGCGGGATCTGGGTGGACGCCACCTGCTTCGTCTCCGAGCCGCTGCGACCACACGTCGACCGGGCCCTGGCGAGGAGCAGCGTCTTCGCGTTCAACTACACCGGGCCGTACCTGTCGAACTGGTTCCTGGCGAGCCGTCCGGACAGCTACGTCATGCACCTGTGGCGGGCCGCGTCCTTCCTGTGGTGGGAGAAACGGGCCGAGGCCCTCGACCCGCTGCTGCACCACCACGTCTTCGAGATGCTGCACCGGCTGGACGATCGGTTTCGGGCCGAGTGGGAC
>DATMVU010000186.1:0-14257 GCA_035562875.1 Actinoplanes sp.
CGACGCCGTCATCACCCAGAGCCTCTCACTCGTCAACCAGCTCAACTCCGGGATCCGCGGCTGGGACATCCGCCGCGGCCGGGAGTCCGGCCGCCTGAAGATCTTCCACGGAGCGGTCCGGCAGGGCCAGGACTTCGACACCGACGTGCTGGGCGTCGCCGACCGCTTCCTCTCCGCGTAACGGCCCGCGCACCCAGATCTACGGCAACTTCCTCAGCGCCTCGACCGGCTCGTTCCCGTACTTCGTCGCCAGCGGCCACTCCAGCCCCGGCACCGGCGCGCCGAACCTGCTGACCGGCCTGACCCGCGGCATCATCAACACCTGCGGGAGCAACGGCAACTGCATCAGCGAGTTCCCCAGCGTCAACTGTTTCCTGGGCACCTGCTCGGTGGCGTTCCAGGGCACCAACGTCATCACCATGAACCTGCTGCGCACCCGCAAGGGCGTCCGCACCGGCCTGATCTTCGCCGACTTCCCCGGCAAGGGCCTGGTCCAGTCGGTGATCGACGCCAACACCTTCACCTCCTGACCGGCGCCCGGGTCCCGGTCACCACCACCGGGACCCGGAAAACCCACGATCAACACCTTTTCGCGTACGCCACCCGGCCCCACGACCGCAACGGCCCGCCCCGCCCCGGCCACGCGAGGTCCGCGTCCCACCGGGCCGTCCCGCGACCGCCGGGCCGAATGCGATGGTCACCGCGCTACGCGGTCTTCTCCAGGATCCAGTCCTTGAGGTTGTCGACGCGGGCGCTGTTCTCCTGCTGGGTGTGCGGGCAGGACGGGCCGTTGCTGACGATCGAGACCAGTTCCGGGTCGCTCCATTGGGTCTCGGTGAAGAACGGGCCGCCCGAGTCGTGCGGGCAGGGCGTGGTGTCGGGGGAGGGGCCGGATCCCCGTACGCCGATGATGGTCTCCTGGATGGTGAGAACGGTCATCTGACCGGTCCGGAGCCGGGTCTCCTGCACCGGGTTGGTGCTGGTCACCGAGCCGTACCCGGTGAGGCGGAGGGTTTCGCCGACGGCCGGCGGAGCGTCCGCGACGGCGATCGGGTCGATGCCGTCGACCGGGGACTCCAGTCTGGCGAGGGCCACGTCCGCGGTGGTCGACTGCACCACCTCGACCACTTCGAGGGCGACACCCGCACCGTCGCCGTTGACGTCGGCCTTGCCGATGGTGGCCACAGTGGAGTCGGCGACCGGCCGGTTGACCCGGACCCCGCCGGCGTCCCGGAAACAGTGCCCGGCGGTGATCACCCACTGCTCCGCGATCAGGGCGCCGGAGCAGCCGCTGTTGCGTTTGCCGCCGGTGGCGGTCGGGATGCCGGTCATCACCAGCCGGGCGTTGAACCGGTATTCGCCCTCGGGCACGGGTTCACCGTTGGCGATGGCGTTCGCGGTGCCGGTCCCGGCGACGACGAAGAATGCCACCGTCGCGGCCGCCAGCACCCCGGTCACCGCTGCTGTGATCGTGCGAATCCGCACCGTGAGCCCCTTCCGCAGGCGTTATCGATCGAGATCATTGGCCGGAAATCTACAGTCGATGGTCCGGCAGACGCGAGGATTCCCGGTGAATCCCACAGGAATCTGACATTCGACGGAACGCGGAAGCTGTTTACCGGATGTTCGGTAACCTGGGGCCATGGGCCGCACACCGGGCATCAGCGAGGAGGAACTGCTGGCACGCCTCGCCGAGGTCTTCCGGCACGCGGGATACGACGGCGCGTCCCTCACCGCCCTGTCGGCGGCGTCCGGCCTGCAACGGGCAAGCCTCTACCACCGTTTCCCGGACGGGAAACCCGGCATGGCGGCCGCGGTCCTGGACGCGGTGGAGCGGCGGTTCGAGGTCATCCTCGACCCGCTGACCTCGCAGGACGACCCCGAGATGGCCGTCGCGGAGATGGCCCGCCGGGTCGGGCGGTTCTACCACGACGGTCGCCTCGGCTGCGTGCTGGACACGATGACACTGCGCGGCGCCCCGGATGGCATCCGCACCCGGGCGGCCGGCCTGGCCACCTCCTGGCTGGCGGCGATGACCGGAATCGCCCAGCGAGCCGGCGCCGATCCGGCGGATGCCGCCCGCCGTGCCAAGGCAGCCCTGGTCAGCATCGAGGGCGCCCTGGTCGTCTCCCGTGTCCTGGCAGATCCGGCCGAGTTCCAGCACACCCTGACCGACCTCCCGAGCATCCTGCTGCGCGGCGCCGGTTAGGCCACTGTCGACCAGGTCATCGGCAGCGCGCGCGGCCGGTGGACGGCCTCGTCGACGTCGAACTCCACCGACCGGGATCCCGCGGACCGCAGCACCCGGGCCCGCCCGGTCAACTGGAGTGCCGATCCGGTCGCCCAGTCCACGAAGAGCAGGCCGGCGTGCGAATTCTCGATGATGTTGCCGAGTGTCATCAGCATCCCGTTGCCGGAGTAGTCGGGCCACCGCAACCGGCCCGGTGACAGCACCTCGGTGAATCCGGGGTCGCCACCCCGGTGGGAGACGTCGGGATCGCCGTCCTCGGACGCCGACGCGACGAAGAAGGTGTCGGCCCGGGCGATCAGCCGACTCATCGTCTCGTCGAGCGCCCCGGCCAGTACCGCCGTCTCGGTCCCGGTCCGTCCGCTGGCCGCCACGACGCCGCGCCGCTGGATGTGGCGCGCGCAGTTGGGGAAGCTCTGCTCGACGGTGAGCCGCAGCCCGTCCGGCAGTGGGGTGGCGGCGCCGTTCATCCGCAGCCGGATGCGGGTCCGCAGTTCGATGGCGAGCAGGCCCAGCCGGCCCGCCCGTCGTGTCATCGGCGCTACCGGATCGTCGGCGGCGAGCCGGGCCAGGACCCGCACCGAGTCGTCGGCGACGGCGGTGACGAATCCCGGTGGCCCGGTGAACAGGGAGGCCCAGAGCCTGCCGTCGTCGTCCGGCGCGCCGACGGCGAGGAGGTGCTGCCGGCCGAGGAAGTCGCCGGCGCCGTCCGGGAGCACCGGCTGGACCAGCCTGGAGACGGCCGACGCCCGCGCGCTGAGGCCGGCCTCGGCTTGCGCCTGCAGTTCTCCCCAGTGGAATACCGACATGATGGCTCCCTTCCGATCCGACGTATTACCGAACGTTTGGTAAAGCCAAGGTATTCCCGGGTATCCTCCTGACCGTGCAGACCGTTGACGACCTCGGACTCGGGGCCTGGCGCCGGGGTCCGGGCACGGTGGTGCGCCGTGACGTGGGGCTGCCGCTCGGCGACCCGGTCCCGGCGGCGATCCTGGCCGAGTCGGAGACGCCGGGCGCGGCGACCGAGTGGGAGCCGCACACGCACCCGGTCGACGAGCTGGTCTGGGTGCGCGGCGGCACGATGACGTCCCGGATCGGCAACCGGCTCTTCACCGTTCCGGCCGGTTCCGGGCTGTGGCTGCCGGCCGGCACCGTGCACGGCGGCCGGGTGACGGCGGGCGCCGAGCTGCACTACGCGTTCTTCGCGCTGGGCCGGGCGCCGGCGGCGTTCAGCGGCCCGGCCCTGGTCGCGATCACCCCGCTGCTGGACGCGCTGCTGGTGCGGCTGGCCTGCCGGGAGCTGGACGCCGGGGCGCGGGAGCGTACCGAAGCGGTGGTGTTCGACGTGCTCGAGCCGGCCGATCGGCAGTTCGCCCTGGATCTGCCCGGTGACCCGCGGATCGACGCGATCGCCGAGGCGCTGCTCGCCGACCCGGCCGACGGGCGGGGCCTGGAGGAGTGGGCCGGGCACCTGGGTGTGAGCGACCGCACGATCACCCGGGCGTTCCAGACCGCGACCGGTCTGTCGTTCGCGCAGTGGCGGCAGGCGTTGCGGGTGCACCGGGCTCTGGCGCTGCTGGCCGAGGGGTGTGATGTCCGGGATGTCGCGGAGCGTCTGGGTTACGCCCAGCCGAGCACGTTCATCGCGGCGTTCCGGCGGGTGCTGAAGGTGACGCCGGGGGCGCTCGTTAAACGCGGGTGATGTCCGGAATCCCGTATCGGGTGTCGTGACCTCGGGATTGCTGACAAGTTGATCATCGCCTAGCCTCGGTAAGGCAAGGCAACCCTTACCGGAGGATGCCGCTGTCCCGGGATGCGGAGCCGAACCATGCCCACCACCTCAGTACTGCATGGCCGGAACCTCATTCTCCGGTACGGGCGGACCACCGTCGTCGACGGCGTGTCCGCGGCCCTCGAACCCGGCCGCGTCACCGCCCTGGTCGGCCCGAACGGCAGCGGCAAGTCCACGCTGCTGCGCGCCCTCGCCCGGCTGCACCCGGTGCACGACGGCGAGGTGGCGCTCAGCGGCGGGGACGGCCCGGAACGGCCGGCGGCCCGGCTCAGCGCCCGTGACTTCGCCCGCGAGGTCACCCTGTTCACCCAGTCCCGGCAGGCCCCGCCCGGCCTGACCGTCCGTGAGGTCGTCGCCTTCGGACGCCACCCGCACCGGCGCCGCTTCGCCGGGCCCGGACCGGACGACCAGGCCGCCGTCGACCGGGCCATGCGGCTGACCGGCGTCCAGGACAAGGCCGACCGGCCCGGCGGTGAACTGTCCGGCGGCGAGATGCAGCGGGTCTGGCTGGCCGCCTCGCTCGCCCAGGAGACCGGCGTCGTCCTGCTCGACGAACCCACCAACCACCTGGACCTGCGCTACCAGATCGAGACCCTGGACCTGGTCCGCGACCTCGCCGACGACCACGGCGCCGCGGTCGGCATCGTCCTGCACGACCTGGACCACGCGGCCCGGATCGCCGACACCCTGCTCCTGCTCTCCGCCGGCCGCATCCACGCCGCCGGTGATCCCCTCGAGGTGCTCACCGCCGAGAACCTCAGCGCCGTCTACGGCCTGCGAGTCGAGGTCGGCACCGACCCGCTCACCGGCCGGCTGCGCATCGACCCGGTCGGACGGCACCCCGTCCGCTATCGCACCACCGTTCCAGGAGAGAACCCCGCATGATCACTTTCAACCGGCTCGCGGCCACCGCCGCGACACTCACCGCGGTCGCCGTCACGGCAAGCGCGTGCGGGACCACTGACGTCGCCGACGTCACCACCGCGGCTTCGGCCGCCCCCGCCTCGCAGAGCTGCGCCGACGACACCACCACCACGTCGACCGCCCCGGTGGAGATGACCGACGGCGTCGGCCGCACCGTCAAACTGGACAAGCCCGCCTCCCGGGTCGCCGTCCTGGAGTGGCAGCAGACCGAGGACCTGATCACCCTCTGCGTCAACCCGGTGGCCGTCGCCAGCCCGGACGGCTATAAGCAGTACGTCACCGCGGAGAAGCTGCCCGAGGGTGTGGCCAGCGCCGGTGAGCGTGGCGAGCCCGACCTGGACGCCCTTTACGCCACCAACCCGGACCTGATCGTCATGGAGGTCTACAAGGCCGACGACGAGCTGCTCGCCAAGCTGGAGAAGCGCGGCGTCCCGGTCCTGGCCACCGTCGGCGCCGACGCCAAGGGCCAGATCGCCAACATGAAGAAGGTCTTCTCCATGATCGGCCAGGCCACCGGCCGCACCGAACGCGCCGACGCGGTCATCAAGGACTTCGACGCGCACTTCGCCGCCGCCAAGGAGAAGCTCGCCGCCGCGAACGTCCCGGCCACCAGGTTCCTGTTCTTCGACGGCTGGATCGAGGGCGCCAACGTGGTGATCCGCCCGTACGGCAAGGGTGCCCTGTTCACCGAGATCGGCGAGCAGCTCGGCATGACGTCGGCCTGGACCGACGAGATCAACTCGGCGTACGGCAGCGGCGGTGTCGACCCGTCCTACGGTCTCGCCCAGACCGACATCGAGGGCCTGACCGCGGTCGGTGACGCGACCCTGTTCTACGCCAACGACGGTACCGCCGAGAACTACGTGACCGAGCTGGAGAAGAGCCCGATCTGGAAGGCGCTGCCGTCGGTCAAGGAAGGCCGCGCGCACACCTTCCCGAACAGCGTGTGGGGCGCCGGTGGACCCAAGTCCAACGAGCAGGCGATCGACGCGTACGTGAACATCCTCACCTCCAAGTGACCACACTCCGCGTCCATCGCGGCGTCGGCGGGGCGGCCGTTCTGGCCGCCCTGTTCGTCGTGGTGATCCTGATCGGTCTGTGGCACATCACCCAGGGCACGTCCGGGGTGGGCTTCTGGGATCTGCTGCGCTACCTGGCCGGCGCCCGCGAGAACGTCGGCGGCGTGTCGGTGACCGACCTGCTGGCCGGCTCCCGCCTGCCCCGCCTGTTCGCCGGGGTAGCCGTCGGGGTGGCGCTCGGTGCGGCCGGGGCACTGCTCCAGTCGATCACCCGCAACCACCTCGCGGCCCCGGACACCCTCGCCGTCACCGCCGGCTCCTACTTCGCGCTCTGCGCGGTCGCCGCGTTCGGGCTGGCCGTGCCGGTATGGGCCTCCGGCGCGGTGGCGTTCGCCGGGGGACTGCTGGCCGCCGCACTGGTGCTCGGCCTGGCCGGAACCGCCGGCGGGACGGGGACGACCCGGCTGATCCTGGCCGGTTCGGCGGTGGCGATGGCCCTCGACGCCGGCGCCGCCACGCTGCTGATCCTCTTCAAAGAGAGCACCATCGGCCTGTACGCGTGGGCGAACGGTTCCCTGGCACAGCTCAACCTGGACGCCGCGACCCGGGCGGCGCCGGTGATCGTGGCAGCGCTCGCCGTCGCCGTACTGCTGGCCCGCCGGCTCGACGTGCTCGGCCTCGGCGACGACACCGCCGCCTCCCTCGGCGTGCCGGTCCGCAGCACCCGGAGCGTCACGGTGCTCTGCGCCGTGACGCTCACCGCCATCGCCGTGACACTGGCCGGGCCGATCGCGTTCGTCGGGCTGGCCGCGCCGGTCGCGGTTCGCCTGGTGGCCCGCCGGGTCAGCGCCCTGAACCGGCACGGCTTCCTGATCCCGGCGTGCGGGCTGGCCGGTGCCCTGCTCGTGCTGGTCGCCGACGTGGTGCTGCGGGCGGTGCTCGGCGCGCAGGCGGCGGCCTCGATCCCGACCGGCATCCCGACCGCGCTGATCGGAGCGGTGGTCATCGTGATCCTCGCGCTGCGGCTGCGGGACGTCGGCGTGACCCCGAAGGCGTACGTCCCGGTACGGTCGGCGCTCTGGTTCCGTACCGTCGCAATCGTCTCTGTCGTCCTGTTGGCCGTCGCCGCCGTCGCGGGACTGCTGTCCGGAACGCTGATGCTGCGCACCGGCGACGTGCTGCTCTGGCTGCAGGGCACCGCCCCCGACCTGATCGCCCGCTCCCTCGACGACCGGGCGCCCCGGGTCGCCGCGGCGATCGCGGCCGGCGCGGCGCTGGCCCTGGCCGGAACCGTCGTCCAGGGCACCGTCCGCAACCCGCTAGCCGAACCGGGTGTCCTCGGCATCACCGCTGGAGCCGGCCTCGGCGCGGTGATCGTGGTGACCTCGGAATGGGGTGGACGACCGGTTCTGATCATCACGGCGGTGCTGACCGGCCTGGCCACCTTCGGGCTCATCGCCCTGCTGGCGTGGCGTGGCGGGCTGCTGCCGGACCGGTTCCTGCTGATCGGGATCGGCTGCGGCTACGCACTCAGCGCGGTCAGCACCTTCCTGCTGCTACGGGCCGACCCGTGGGACACCCCGCGGATCTTCACCTGGCTGTCCGGAACCACCTACGGCCGCGAGTTCAGCGACGTGCTCCCGGTGGTGGCGGTGCTGCTCGTGGCGGCCCCGATCGTCTGGGGCATGCGCCGCCAGCTGGACCTGCTGGCGATCGACGAGGACACCCCGCAGATCTTCGGGGTACGCCGGGAACGTGCCCGCCTCGCCCTGCTGAGCCTGGCCGCTGTCGTGGCCGCGGTGAGTGTCGTCGCGATCGGTGTCGTCGGCTTCGTCGGCCTGGTCGCCCCACACCTGGCCCGCGCCCTGGCCGGGGTCCGGCACGGCCGGATCATCCCGGTCGCGATGATGCTCGGCGGCCTGCTGGTCTGCGTCGCTGACGTCCTGGGCCGGACGGTCATCGCCCCGGCACAGATCCCGGCCGGTCTGATGATGGCCCTGGTCGGTGCGCCCTACTTCGTCTGGCTGCTGCACCGCTCCCGCGCCTGAACTCACTCGGCTGTGCCGTACCGTCGGCGCAGCTCGCGCCGGGAGACGATCCCGGTCTTGCGGAAGATGTTGCGCAGATGGGCGTCGACGGTGCGCGGGCTGAGGAACAGCTGGACGGCCACCTCCTTGCTGGTGGCACCGGT
This sequence comes from Actinoplanes sp., assembly GCA_035562875.1. Classification (GTDB taxonomy): domain Bacteria; phylum Actinomycetota; class Actinomycetes; order Mycobacteriales; family Micromonosporaceae; genus Actinoplanes. Next base: position 8,175 of record DATMVU010000186.1, read on the forward strand.
GGCCACCAGCCGGGCGATCCGTTCCTCCCGCTGGGTGAGGTCCGCCGCCGGTGGCCGGCCGGTGCCACCGGTGGCTTTCAGCTCGGCGGTGGTGCGCCCGGTGGCTTTCAGTTCGGCGGCGGTGCGTCCGGCGAAACCCTCCATCGTCGTGTCGACGAAGATCGCCTGAGCCGCCGTCAGTTGCTCGCGGCTGTCCCGGCGCCGGCCCCGCCGGCGCAGCCACTCGCCGTAGAGCAGATGCGCGCGGCCCCGGTACGGCAGCAACGGGCTCGCACCGAGCAGATCGACCGCCTCGCGATAGTGCTCCTCGTCCCCGGTGACCAGGCCGCGGCAGTACGCGGTGATCCCCAGCCCGGTGGCCGTGGCACTGGCCGAGGTACGCCGGTCCAGATCGGTGAGTGCGGCCGCGGCCGTCGCCGGCTGCCCGCAGCGCACCGCCGCCTCGACGATCTCCGGCAGGGAGTACCCGGCCAGGAAGGGATCGCCGAGCGCGACCGCCTGTTCGGCGGCGGCCAGTGCCGTGCGGTAGTCGGCCTGCGCGGCAGCGACCACCGCCATCCCCCAGTGGACGTTGGCAGCCAGGTAGCCGGTGCCGCCGGTGGCGTCCAGGACCTGCGTGAACAGTTCCCGCGCCTCGCCCGGCCGGCCGGTCAGGGCGGCCACGTGCAGCCGGTGACACGTCGCGGGCGGCCGGCCGTCGACCGCGGCGAGGGTCTCCTCCTCGGCGGTCAGCGCCTTCGCCGTGGCCAGGTCACCGGTGAACGCGTGGTGGGAGGCGCTCAGCGAGAGCCCGAGCCGCACCATGTCCGGCTGTCCCGACTCCCGGCCGGCCCGCAGCACACTCTCCACGCCGGCCCCGGACACCACCGGATCCCACAGTGCCGCGGCGAACACGTACTCCAGCACCGGTCGTTTCGCGTGCAGGCGGCCGTCCTCGAGAAGGAGATCGCGCAGCAGCGGCACCGCGGCGCCGTGTTCGTCGTCGACCAGCAGACGACCGGCGTCGAGCAGGTCGGGGTCCGAGCCGGCCGGGGCGGCGACGAGCACCCGGTCGGTCAGCGCGTCGGTCCGCCCGGTCAGCAGGCTCATCTGCAGCACGTCGAGCAGGTTCTCCCGGGAGCGGCGGGTGTCCCGCCCGGCCAGCCGTTCCGCGGCGCGCAGGAGCAGCCGTGGCCCGTCGCCGCCGCTGCGCCTGGTGAACGCGGCCCGGCCGCGGAGCTGATCGAACAGGGCGTGCTGGTCGTCGCTGAACCCGGCACTGTCGACGGTGGTGAGCAGGTGCGAGGCGCGGGCCGGTGCCCCGGCGTCCAGGTGGGCCCGGGCAGCGCGCAGGGTCCGGTCCACGCGCGTCCCGGCATCGACGGAGAAGGCCGCGGCCAGCTCCAGGAACGCGGCGGTCGCGGCGGTGCCACCCCGGGTACGGACCGTCTCCAGCTCGGCGGCGATCGTCTCGTCGGGTCCGGTACCGGCGTGGGCCCGGTGCCACACCCGCCGGTCCGGTGCGGTCGCCGGATCAGTGACCTCGGCGAGCGCCCGGTGAGCGGCCCGGCGCAGTGCCGGCTCGGCTGCCCGGTAGACCGCCGAGCGGGCCAGCGGGTGACAGAACAGGACCCGGGTGCCGACCTCGGCCAGCCCGGTACCGGCCAGCGCCGTGCTCGCGGCCGGCATGTCGAAACCGAGCCGGCGGGCGGCCGCCCAGAACAGGGCCGGATCACCGGTCGGGTCGGCACTGGCCACCGTCAGCAGCAGCGTCGCGACACCGGTGAGGCCGTCCAGGCGGTCCTGGAAGCCCCGTTCGGCCCGGCACGGTTCGGCGGTCAGGTCGGCTGCGGCGTACCCACCCGCCACCGGGCGCTGGAGCAGGCCCGACGGGTTTCCGCGCGCCTCGGCCCGCAGCCGTTGCAGCACCGGGCCGTCACCGATGGGCCGCCGGGCGGCCGGCAGGGTGTCGATCTCGTCGTCGGTGAGACCGGCGATCCGGCGGCTCGCCAGGTCGTCGAGGAGCCCGGCCGGGCCGGGGGTGCGCTGTGCGAACAGCATGACGACCGGTTCGCAGGAGAGCCGCCGGGCGATGAAGGTGAGCGTGCGCACCGACGCCGTGTCCAGCCACTGCGCGTCGTCGACGAGACACAGCAGCGGCTGCTCCCGGGCCGCCCCGGTGAGCAGGGCCAGCACGGCCAGACCGATCCGGAGTGTGTCGGCGGGTGCCGGTGCCTCGGTGAAGACCGTCCGCAGTGCACCGCTGCCGGACATCAGCGGGAGGCACAGCTGGTGGATCGCCGCGAACGGCAGATCCGTCTCGGATCGTGATCCAGTACAGCGGATCACCTGGAAACCGGTCGCGGTGTGCCCGGCGCGATCGAGCAGCGCGGTCTTGCCGATGCCGGTCTCCCCGAGCAGGACCAGGGCGTCGCCCCGGCCCGAGCGGGCGCCGTCGAGAAGGGCGGTGATCCGCTGGAGTTCGTCCTGCCGGCCGACGAACGGGGGAGTAGCGGAGTGACCCGGAGCCGGCATGGCGGGAAGGGTATCGGTGACTTTCACCTAGGCACCGTGCAGCCCCCGCGACGATGCCGGTAGGTGGAAACAGCCGATGCGGTGATCATGACGCCGATGGCAGCCTGTGTGCCGTCTGTGCATCGGGACAGGCGTCAACCCCCGGGAGGCAGCCACCGGACGACCTACCACATCGGATCAGAGATCATTCTTTCGTTAGGAAACCATGCGTAAAACGTTGTCGATCCTTGCCGCCGCCACGATGGCGGCGGTCGTCTCCGCCGTCGTCGCCCAACCCGCGTACGCGGCGGCGAAGGAGTACGTCGCTCTCGGGGACTCCTTCGCCTCCGGGGTCGGTGCCACGCCGTACCTGGCGTCGAGCGGTGCCTGTAAGCAGAGCACGGACAGTTACCCGCGTACCTGGGCCCGGATCAAGCCCGAGTACACGCTCAAGGACCGGACCTGCAGCGGTGCCACCATCGCTGACGTGCGCAGCAGCCAGCTCAGCGCGCTCAGTTCGGCCACCTCGCTCGTCACGGTCACGGTCGGCGGTAACGACTCCGACTTCACCAAGACCGTGACGGCCTGCCTCACCGGCACCGACGACGCCTGTGTCGAAGCCGCGTTCGGTAGCGCCTGGGCCTCCCGCCTGATCGTGCCGGACAAGCTGCGGACCCTGTACGGCGAGATCAAGGCGAAGGCCCCGAACGCCAAGGTGGTCGTGATGGGCTACCCGCGCCTGATCGACGAGGGCACCGGCTCCTGCGGTGCGATCACCCCGAACGCGACCAAGCGCAAGTGGCTCAACTACGCCGCCGACGAGTCCGTCGAGGGCATCAAGTCGGCGTCGGCCAAGGCGGGCGTGACGTTCGTCGACGTCCGGCAGGGCTTCGAGGGCCACCAGGCGTGCAGCGCCAAACCGTGGATCAACGGCGTCGACCTGAACCGCTACTCGGAGATCTTCCACCCGGACCGCACCGGCCACGCCGGCGTCTACCCGTGGATGCTCTCCGCCTACGCGAGCTGACGTGACCGGCCTGGACCGCCACGTGGCGGTCCAGGCCACCGCTGGCGGGTGTCTCTACCGAAATTCTCCTGACGAGCCGGAGAGCGGTCTGGTCCGGCATCGAGATGCCTGGTTGGATCGTGAGCGTCCGTCCTTGATCCACGGGTGTGGAGACCTTCTGCGGGAGTGCGATGAGCGTCGATCCGGTGATTCCCGGCATGTTTCCGGACCCGAGCGTGTGCCGGGTGGGTGACGACTACTATCTGGCCTGCTCCAGCTTCGAGTACGTGCCGGGCGTGCCGATCCTGCACAGCCGGGACCTGCTGCGCTGGGAGCTGATCGGGCACGCCCTGGACACGCTGTCGCTGCCGCCGGAGGCGCCGTCGTCAGGTGGTGTCTACGCACCGACGCTGCGGTTCCACGACGGCCTGTTCTGGCTGATCACCACCAACGTCGCGGCCGGTGGCGGCAGCGTCATCGTCACCGCCACCGATCCGGCCGGCCCCTGGTCGGAGCCGATCCCGGTGGCCGACGTCGGTATCGATCCCGACCTGGCCTGGGACGAGGACGGCAACTGCTGGTGCACGTCGGCCGGGGTCGGGCAGGTGCGCCTGGACCCGTACACCGGCAAGCATCTGAGTGAGCAACGGCGGCTGTGGTCCGGTGCGCCCGGTGCCAAAGCCCCGGAGGCGCCGCACCTGTACCGGATCGGGGAGTACTGGTACCTCCTGATCGCCGAGGGCGGCACCGAGCGTGGGCACGCCGTCTCGATCGCCCGGGGACCGTCGCCGGAGGGGCCGTTCGAGGCGTGCCCGGCCAACCCGATCCTCACCCACCGCGGTGTCGACCATCCGGTTCAGAACACCGGGCACGCCGATCTCGTCCAGGCGGCCGACGGCACCTGGTGGATGGTCTTCCTCGGCGTCCGTCCCGGCGGCGGTACCCCCGGCTGGCACGTGCTCGGCCGGGAGACGTTCCTCGCGCCGGTCACCTGGTCGGACGGCTGGCCGGTGGTCGGCCCGGTGACGTCCGGCCGGCCCGGCACCGACGTGATCCACGACGACTTCCCCGGCCCGGACCTGCACCCACGCTGGATCTCGGTCCGTTCCCGGCCGCGGGACACCTGGTCGGCCGGTGGCGGGCTGACCCTGCACGCCCGCGACCGGTCCCTGGACGATCCGCAGGTCACCTTCGTCGGGCTGCGCCAGCAACACCCCGCATGCCGGGTCCGGACCTCGGTCACCGGAACCGGTGGACTCGCCGTACGACTCGACGAACACCACCACTACGAGATCGAGACCGAAGCCGGGGAGGTACGGGTGGTGGCCCGGCTCGGCACGATCCGGCACGTCGCGGCGGCCCGTCCGGTGCCGGACGGGCCGGTGCTGCTCGGTGTCGACGTGATCGCCGCGGACCCCGCCGACTGGGATCCCCGCAAGGGACCCGATGTGCTGCGGTTCGGCCTGGCCACACCGGACGGTGGTCTGGACGTGCTCGCCGAACTCGACGGGCGCTATCTGTCGACCGAGGTGGCTGGCGGTTTCACCGGGCGGGTCATCGGCATGTACGCGGGTTCCGGCACCGCATGTTTCGACTGGTTCCGATACGAACCGGTCAGGGCGGCGGTGTGAGGGACTCGTCCCGGACGGTGACCATCCCCGCTCACCGGCCGGAAGGGCACCGCTCCGCCGCGGGTGCGAAGCGGCCGGTCGCGACGAGTGCCACCACCAGGACGAGCGGTACGATCCAGCCGCTCCAGCCGAGGACCGTAGCCCGGGTGGTGTCGACGGGTGCACCGGCCGTCGCGAAGAGCAGATGGGAACCGGCCGCCCCGTTGAACGCGGCATGGGCCAGGGCCGCGGGCCACACCGACGCCGAACGCAGCCGCAGCCAGCCGAAGAGCGCCCCGACCAGGGTGTACATCGTGATCATCGCGGCCACGCCGAGCCAGCCCGGAACCCCCGGATAGTTGTAGCCGAGAAGGATCAGCGGGGCGTGCCACGCACCCCAGATCACGCCGGAGATCAGGATCGCCGGAACGGTGCCGAGCGGCATCAGTCTCGGCATCAGCCAGCCCCGCATCGTCGGGTCGAACCGCTCGGTGATCGGCGACCAGTGCCCGGCGAGCAGGTCGCCGGCCGCCGGAGGGTGCCGCATCGGGGCGGCGCGGTGACCGGGGAACCGGGACTTCACGTGACCGGCTGGGCCGAGCGCGGCGGTGTGGGACTGATCGGAACCGCGTCCGGCCGTCGTGTCCGGGCTGCGTGCCGCCCTCGCCGGCGCCGGGTTACGCCTGGTGGTGTGACCCGTCGGCCGGGGACCTGGTCCAGCGGCCGCGAGCGGCGTGCAGGAGGATCGACACCACCGCGGAGGCGATGCCCACACCGATGAGGACGGCGACCGCACCGATGACGAACAGCCCGGTCTGATCCGGCTGCTGCGCCGCCTGGACGGTCCAGGCGGCGGTGAACCCGACGGTCAGCGCCGGGGCCGCCGCCACCTCCCAGGCCCCCGCCCACACCGCGCCGACCAGCAGAACCAGCAGCGACAGCGCGCAGCCGACCACCTGCCACGCCTCGTACGG
>DATMVU010000187.1:0-6090 GCA_035562875.1 Actinoplanes sp.
GGGCCGGGCCTTGGCCTTGTCCGACAGGTGCAGGCGTTCCAACAGGGCGGCGGCCCGCTGCTCGGCGGACTTGCGGCGCACACCGTCCAGGCGCAGCGGCAGAGCGACGTTCTCCAGCGCGGTCAGCTCCGGGACGAGCTGAGTGCGCGTGATGCCGAGGGCCAGGGCGGCGAGCAGGCGTTCGAACAGGCCGGTCAGGGTGGCGGGGGCGGTGACGAAGGCGAACAGCAGGATGATGAAGGCGACGCCTGCACCGCGGAAGGGCCAGGCCCACCGTTGCCAGCCGGCGCACCTGATCGTCAGCCATCCGAGAATCATATGAACAGCTGCCGATTGAGCGGGCTACACGCTTAGCCACAGGGCGCTCACTGAGAAGCCCACAGAACGCCCGGCCCACCCCGGTTCTGCAGCTGACCGCCGCTTCGGCCGGCCGGATCAGCACCTACAGCAAGAAGGTCACCCCGACCGTGGGCGCACCTACACCGCGGTGGCCAGCTTCCAGGCGACCGGCACCGCCCGCCGGGTTCGCGCCGGTATCGCGTTCAGCGACGCGAGTGGCAAGGTCACCCGGCTGGGCAGCTCGAACGCCTCCACCGTGGACGCCACCACCGGCTGGATGACCAGTGCGTACACCGCGGTCGCCCCGGCCGGCACGGTCTCCGCCCAGGCGTTCATCATGGTCGAGAACACCGTCGTCGGCGAGTCGCACCTACTGGACCGCCTCGGCCTGGTCGCGGGCACCGCCACCGAGGGCCTGACCGGCCTGTCGTCCGGCACCTACCAGGTGGTCGCTACCGCACCGACTCGTCGGAGAACTCCGGCGCCACCGCCGTCACCATCCCCTGATCCCCTGAACGACGAAACGGCCGGGAGAGTCACTCCCCGGCCGTTTCGTGTCGATCAGTGACTAGTTACGCCGTGGCGGAGAGCTGCCGCCGGGGTTCGGGCCGCCCGGCTTCTCCTTGTCCGGACCGCTGCTGATCTCCAGAACGACCACACCGTTCTTGACGGTACGGCCGGACGGGTTGGTGCCGGCGACGCTTCCGGCCGGGCAACTCGAAGCGACTTCGCCGCCGCGGGAGACCGAGAAGCCGGCGCTCTCCAGACGATCGGTGGCCCCGGAGACCGAGTCACAGGTCACGTCCGGGATCGAGCGCTGCTCACCGTACGCAATCTTGGAACTGCCCGGTTTTTTGAACTGCTGCCGGGGCTTGCCGTCCATGTAGTCGCCGACCGTCTCCCACACCGCGGGGTTGATGGTGTCGTGGTCCATCTGGTCCGTGTGTTTCGGATAGTCCGGGTTGGCCATGTAGCCGGCGACGACGATCTTCGTGGTGCCGACGATCAGTGAGGCGGTCTTCGACCCGTCGGTGGTGCCGGACTTGCCGAAGATCGGGTGGCCGACGGCGCCCCGAGCCCCGGGCGCGGTGGCCCCGTTGCAGGAGCCGAGCTGGGCGGAGTCGCCGACCGGGCACCGGGCCGCGTCCAGGGCGGCGCGGGCGACGTCCTTGGTGGTGGCCTGGATGCAGTGCGGCTTGCCGATGTCGATCTTCTCGCCGGTCGGTGTGGTGATCTGATCCACCGGCGTGGGCACGCAGTACTTGCCGTCACCGGCGAGGGTCGCGTACGCGTTCGCCATGTCCAGCGGAGTGGACGCCGTGACACCTAGGGAGAACGCGCCGAAACTCGCGGAGCCGCCCTCCTTGGTGGTCAGCTCGTTCTCCTTCGGGTCGCGGAACTGGACGCCGAAGCGCTTGGCGACCGCGATGACCTTGTCCGAGCCGACCCGTTCCTGGAGCGGGATGAAGTACGTGTTGATCGACTTCGCGAAGGCCGACCACATGTTGTAAAGGCCTTCACCACCACCGCCGGCGTTCTTCGGGCAGTAGTAGCCACCGCAGGACGCCGGGCCGTCGTCCCGATACCCGGAAATGTACTGCTTCTGCGCGGCGATCGGGTACGCCAGCGGGTAACCGGCTTCCAGTGCGGCGATGATCGGGAAGATCTTGAACACCGAGCCGGCCTGGTAACCCTGGATGTCGCCACCGCCGCTGAGCAGCGGGTTGGTGGTGTTGGGGTGGGTGCCCCGAATCTTCTTGGCGCGCTTCTTCGGGTCCGACGACAACTTGTTCTGTGGATTGTCCGCGTCGTCGATCTTGTACTTGCGGTTCGTCGCCAGCAGCCGGACCTTGCCGGTGCCAGGCTCGACACCGGCCAGCAGCAGAGCGTTCTGGCTGCTGTCGGACTGCCGCTCGGCGACCCGTTTACGCGCGGCGGCCTGGCCCTTGATGTCGAGCGTGGTGACGATGCGGTAGCCACCGCTCTTCAAACGCCGTTCCCGATCGTACGTGGTGGCGCCGAACGCCTCCTGGCTCTTCCACCAGCGGTCGAAGTAGTCACAGAAGAAGCCCCAGTGGTTCTTGGGAACCCAGGCGCAGCCCCGGCCGATCTGCTTGACCTTGGTGGGGATCTTGACCTTCTTGGCCTTCTCCGCGTCGTCCGCGGTGATCACGCCCATCGAGAGCATGGCCGGGATGATGTAGTTGTCGCGACGTTCGGTGATCTGCTTCAGACCGCTCGGCACCGTCGGGTTGAAGCTGCTCGGGGCCTTCACCATGCCGGCCAGCATCGCGGCCTCGGCGACCGTCAGGTCCTTCGGCTTCTTGTTGAAGTAGACCTGGCTGGCCGCGAAGACGCCGTAGGCCTGGTTGCCGAAGGGCGCGATGTTGAGATAGCGCTCCAGGATCTGATCCTTGCCGATCTGCTTCTCGATCTGCAGCGCGTACTTCATCTCGGTGATCTTGCGTTTGCTGCTGTCTTCGGTCGCGGCGATCACCTCCTGCGGGTTCGTGGCCGAATAGGCCAGCGACATCCGCACGTACTGCATCGTCAGGGTCGAGGCGCCCTGTTGCGCGCCGCCCTGGTTGTTGCTGACGAAGGCACGCGCGATGCCCTTGAGGTCGACGCCGTTGTGTTCCCGGAACTTGCGGTCCTCGGCGGCCAGGATCGCGTTCTGCATGTGCGGCGAGATGTCCTTCAGTAGTACGTCGCTGCGGAACTCGTCGTAGAACACGGCGATCTGGGTCTTGCCGTCCGAGGCGTACGCCCGGGTGATCTGCGGGGAGCTGAATTCCTTGAGGTCACTGGGCAGATTCGCGAACGTCTTACCGCCCGCCTTGGCCGCCAGTCCGGTCAAGGCCGCGGCGGGAAAGGCGGCAGCCGCCACCACGACACCCGCCAACAGGCCACAGACCAGGAGCGAAGTGGCGTTCGTGAAGATGTTGTGATCGCGTCTGCGAAACCAGGAGGACACCCCCGGCACAGTATGAGACGCGCACAACCACAGTGGATCGCACGGTGCCCGGGGCTATTGGGCTGGTTGGTACGGTGTGCCCGATCGTGCAGGCCGTGGGCGGGGAGGCTCGACGTCGACGTGCCGTTGACCGGACTCGGCCTGCAGGCCGACGGCACCATGCAGGTGCCCACCGATGCCACCACCGTCGGCTGGTACACCAGGGCGCCCACCCCGGGGTCGCTCGGCCCGGCCGTGCTCGCCGGTCACGTCGACTACCGGAGACAGCCCGGCACCTTCCGGAGACTCGCCGACCTCGAACCCGGCGCCTCCGTCGACGTCGACCGTGCGGACGGGATCACGGCCGTGTTCACCGTGGGGAGAGTCGAGCGCTACGCCAAGACGCGATTCCCCACCGAAGCCGTCTACGGCGCGATCAACCGGGCCGGCCTGCGCCTGATCACCTGCGGCGGCAGTTTCGACAGCGCCACCGGGCACTACGAGGACAACGTCGTCGTCTTCGCCGATCTCACCGTGGCACGGCTCCCGAAACGATAAGCGGGAACGAATACGGTGCGGAGGATCCGGGAACAACAGATGCCAGGCGTACGACGAATCGCTTGATCTCACGACGGCTGGCCGCACAACCACCGAACGGTGCCGAACAGCTGTCCGAAAAGGTGGTTATAGCCCTGGCTGATCGGGGGAATGTGGACGTCAGCAGAGCTCAGCGGCCCCTGACACGGATCTCTGGTCGCTGACCCCCTGATGAAGCAAGCCACCGCAAGGAGCCCAGCATGACCGCCGTCACCGCCACCGCCGCCCCGTCGACCGCTGCGACGAGGAGCACCGACCGGGCCAGTGAGCTGATCACCGCGATGGCGGCACTCCCGGCCGGCCACCCGTCGCGGCCCGGACTGCGGGACCAGGTGATCGAGGCGTGGGCTCCCCTGGCCCGGCACCTGTCCAACCGGTACGCCAACCGGGGCGAGCCCCGCGACGACCTCTACCAGGTCGCGGTCGTCGGCCTGATCAAGGCGGTCGACCGGTTCGAAGCCGACCGGGGCGTCGACTTCGCCGGCTTCGCGATCCCCACGATCGTCGGTGAGCTCAAGCGGCACTTCCGGGACAAGACCTGGTCGGTACGGGTCCCGCGGCGGCTGCAGGAACTGCGCCTGGCCATCACCGGCGCCAACAACACCCTCAGCCACACCCTCGGCCGCTCCCCCACCGTCGCCGACATCGCCACCTATCTGGACATCAGCGAGGACGAGGTCATCGAAGGCCTCGAGGGAGCCCGGGCCTACAACTCGACGAGCCTGTCCACCCCGATCACCGAGGGCGGGACCGAACTCGGCGAAACCCTCGGCGGCGAGGACGAGGGTTTCGCGATCGCCGAACTGCGCGTCGCGCTCGGCCCCGCGATGGCCACTCTCGACGAACGCGAACAGAAGATCGTCAGCCTGCGCTTCTACGGCAACCTCACCCAGCAGCAGATCGCCGAGCAGATCGGCGTCTCCCAGATGCACGTGTCCCGGCTGCTCACCAAGGCCCTCACCAAGTTGCGTACGCAACTCGGCAGCGCCCTGGTCTGACGAGGACAGCGCGCCTGGCGACCGGCTCCGGGCACGCATCCTCGACGGCGATGACCCGAAGCCGGCCACGAGACGCCGGAGGGACCCTAGATCGCGGTGGCGAGCTGGGGGTAGAGGGCTTCGAGCGGAGCACTGAGGGCGGCCTTGAGCTGTACGGAGGTGTCGTCGGCGAGGACTTCGTGGCCGCCGGCTTCGAGGGTGTCGAGGACCCGGGTGACGAGGACGGCGGGGTCGAGTTTGGGGTCGGTGGTGTGGGCGGCCATGGCCGTGTCGACGTAGCCGACGTGCACCCCGACGACCTGGACACCCGCGGGCTGCAGCTCCAGGCGCAGGGAGTTCGTCGCCGACCACAGGGCCGCCTTGGTCGCCGAGTAGATGCCGGCGACGGCGTACCAGGACAGGGCCGAGTGGATGTCGACGATCGCCGTGTCCCCGCCCCCGGCCGACAGGATCGGTGCGAACGCGCGGGCGACGAAGAGCGGGCCGAGGAAGTTGGTCTCGACGTTGCGGCGGATCTCCTCGTCGGTGTGGGTCAGGATGCCGGGTGTCGACACCCCCGCGCCGGCGTTGTTGATCAGGACGGTGACGTCCGGCGCCGCGTCGACCACGGCCTTGATCGACGCCGGGTCGGTGACGTCGAGGGCGAGCGGCACGATGCGCTCGTCGTCCCAGGTGCGCGGGGTCCGGGCGGTGGCGTACACCTTCGCCGCGCCGCGCGCGAGGGCGTCGTGCACGAAGTGGCCGCCGATGCCGCCGTTCGCGCCGGTGACGAGGACGACGGCGCCGTTCAGTGAGGTCATGATGCGGTCCCTTGCTCTGGTCGGGCTGGCGACAGCCGGATCTACTGTCACCCTCGGTTATATTATGACCGTACTTCAATTGCGGCACAAGAGTGCCGGATCACACCCGGCGAGGTGCGATCCGGCAATCGGACAGGGTCAGTCCGCCGGGGCGGCGAGCAGTACGGCGATGGACCGCATCCCCTCGGCGAGCACCGACGCCGATTCCCGCGGATCGTCGATCGCCCGGGCCAACTGCAGCGAACCGACGAGGATCGCGATGCACCCCAGGGCCCTGCGCCGCCCGGCCGCGGTCACGCCCGGCCCCATCAAGACGGCCAGGTCGTCGGCGATGCCGAGGATGCCCACACTGAAAGCCCGGCGGATCTCCGCGGAGCTGCGGGCCAGTTCGTCCAGCAGCGCC
>DATMVU010000188.1:0-7313 GCA_035562875.1 Actinoplanes sp.
CTCCGGTTCGATCAGCACCCGCACCCGGCGGCTCTCCACCACCGCGACCGTGTCGTCGGTGGAGCCGTTGTCGACGACCAGCAGGGTGAAGTCGGTGTCGGTCTGGGCGGCGAGGGCGTCCAGTGTCTGCCCGATCCGGGCCGCCTCGTTGTACGCCGGGACCACCACCCACATCATGATCGTTCCCAGACCAGCGTCATCATGCTGACGCCGCCGCCCAGGCCGACGAACAGCACCCGGTTGCCGGGCTTCAATTCGGGATAGGTGCGGTTCAGCTGTACGCCCAGCGTGGCGCTGGCCATGTTCCCCAGGTCTGTCACGGTGACCTCGAGACGATCGCGCGGGACACCGGTCACCTCGATGAATCGCTCTAAATACGGCAATGTCACCTGGTGGACCAATATCCGCGCATAGTCGGTGAATTCGAACCCGGTCCGCGCCCGCACCCGATCCAGGATGCTCGCCCCGATCTTCTCGAACACGCCGCGCAGCCGGTGCCCGTCCCCGACGAAGTAACTGTGCTCGTCCCCGCGCGGATGCCGCGACCCGCCACCCGGGATCCCGCCGACCGTCCAGTGCTCGGAGAACGTCTCGGTGTCCACGTCCAGGATCCCGCCCCGATCCACCGCCTCCACCACCACCGCCGCCCCGGCATCACCGAACGTGTAGCCGGCGAACGACCGACGCGCCTCCGCCAGACTCGCCACCGACTGCCGCATCACCCGGCTCGGGGTCTCCCCGGTGACCACCAGCGCCCGCCGCACCCGCCCGGCCAGGATCATCGACCGGGCCAGGTCGATGCCGTTGAGGAAACTGTTGCAGGCGTTGGTGACGTCCAGCGCGTGCGCCCGGCTGCCCAGCGCGTCCTGCAGGATGTGCGCGGTCGCCGGTTCCACCATGTCCCGGCTCGCCGAGGCGAACAGCAGCAGGTCCACGTCGAGCGGATCCAGCTCGGCGCTCGCCAGGGCGGCCCGGGCGGCGTGCAGCCCGAGAGTGGAGGCGTACTCGCCGTCGCCGGCGATCCGGCGCCGTTCGATCCCGGTCAGCCGGGCCAGCAGACCACGGGGCAACCGGCCGATGCCGTCCTGCAGCTCGGCCGTGGTGACCTCGCGTTCCGGCAGGTGAGCGCCCACCCCGGTGATTCCGACCCGCACATTCCCCCCTCGTCGTCGCAGCGACAGTAGCCGGGGTGTGCTCCTCACCGGCAAGGCCGGACGGCAGATCGGGACCTCAGAATGACGCCCTGATGTCCGATAGGACGATCGTGCCGGAACAGCTCTTCCTGCTGGGAAACCTGGGCACCATGATCACGTACGCGGCGATCACGGTGGCCGTGGCGGTCCCGGTCGCCCGCGCCGGGCAGCTGCGCAGCAACCGCCTGGCCGTCGCCACCGCGCTGATCTTCGCCACCGCGGCCGTCGGTCACGGCCTGTACACCTGGCTGATCCTGTCCCACCCGGGCCTGCTCGGGCGATCCGTGCAGAACGGCTGGGTGTGGGCCCTGTCCTGGTGGAACCTGGTCACCGGGCTGACCGGCGTCTACTACTGGTCGGTCCGGCAGAACAGCCGGACCGTACCCGGCCTGATCTACGCCGACCCGCACCGCCAGCAGGCCCTCGACGAAGCCGACACGCACCTGGCCACACTCCAGGCGGTGGTCGAGCACACCGACGACGCGATCATCGGCGCCGACCTGGACGGCATCGTCACCGCCTGGAACGGCGGCGCCGAACGGCTCTTCGGCTATTCCGCCGCCGAGATCATCGGGAAGCCCGCGTCGACTGTCGCGGACCCGGCCGGTGCCGAGGAGCAGCGGCGCGTCATCGACCGGGTCGCGCGCGGCGAACGCGGGTTGTCGTACGAGACCCGGCGCTGGGCCAAGGACGGCAGCCCGGTCGACATCTCCCTCAACGTGACAGGCATCCGGGACCGGTCCGGCCGGTTCGCCGGGGTGTCGGTGGTCGCCCGGGACATCACCGCCGCCAAGGAGGCCGCCGAACGGCAGCGGGCCGTCGAGGAACGCACCAACCAGGCCCAGCGGATGGAGAGCCTCGGCCGGCTCGCCGGTGGAGTCGCCCACGACTTCAACAACATCCTGGCGATCATCGTGAACTACACCGACTTCGCCGTCGAGGAGGCCGCCGGCAACAGCGCCCTCGAATCCGACCTGAAACACGTGCGGATCGCCGCCGACCGGGCCATCAACCTGACCCGCCAGCTGCTCACCTTCACCCGCGGCGACACCATCCAGCCGCAGGACGTCGACCTGAACGCGGCGATCGCCGAAGTCCACGCCATGCTCGCCCGCACCATCGGCGAACACATCAACCTGATCGAGATACGGTCCGCGCAACCGGCAGTCGTGCACGCCGACCCCGGACAGATCCAGCAGGTCCTGCTCAACCTGGCGATCAACGCCCGGGACGCGATGCCCGACGGCGGCACCCTCGTCCTGGAGGCCGACATCACCGACCTGGACGGCGCCGAACTCGACATGCAGCCGCCGCTACCCGCCGGAACCTACGCCCGCCTGCTCGTCAGCGACACCGGTGACGGCATGACCCCCGAGGTGGTGGCCCGGATCTTCGAACCCTTCTACACCACCAAACCGCGGGGCCAGGGCACCGGCCTGGGCCTGGCCACCGTCTACGGCATCGTCGCCGAATCCGGCGGCAGCCTCAACGTCTACTCCGAACCCGGCGTCGGCACCACGTTCCGCATCTACCTGCCGCTGGTCACCACCCCCGGCGATGCGGTACCCGCGACTCTGCGCCGCGACGCCCCACCCGCCGGTGACGGCCGCACCGTCCTGGTCGTCGAGGACGAACCGGCCCTGGCCCGGGTGGTCACCCGCATCCTGTCCAACGCCGGCTACCACGTCATCACCGCCACCGGCGGCCCCGAAGCCCTGCACCTGTTCACCCAGCACGGCTGCGACGTCCTCCTGACCGACGTGATCATGCCCGAGATGTCCGGCCGCCGCCTCGCCGAACTCCTGCACGAGGCCCGGCCGTCCCTCCCGGTCCTCTACATGTCCGGCTACAGCAACGGACTCCTCGGCACCACCCACGTCCTCGACGGCGACATCGCGTTCATCGAGAAGCCCTTCACGGCTCACGACCTCCTGCACAAACTCGCCGAGGTCCACCCCAGAAGACTGACCACCCCCTGACCCGGGGTATGCCGCCCTGCTGTCGCATCCCGGGTCAGGGGCTCGGGGTGAACGAGGCCAGGACGACGGTGAAGCGGGTCAGTTCGGTGGGCCAGTTCTCACGGGTGGCGCGCCACTCCAGGACGTAACTGTGGGTGGCCGTGCCGATGATGCGCTGCAGAGCCTGCATGACGGTGCCGTCGGGGGCCTGGAAGGTGTACTCCCAGATCGCCGATGCCGGTTCGGGCAGGGCTTCGATGCGGACCCGGTGGTAGTCCGGCAGGGCGGCGGCCCGTTCGGCGGCGGTCAGGGTGGCGACCACATCGGACGGTGGTTCGGCCAGCGGGGTGATGCCCATGGCGACCCGGTTGCGGCGGGAGGTGAAGGTGAGGCCGCCGTTCGGCGGGATGTCGCGGCGCCAGCCGGACGGTACCGCCACCCGGTAGCCGATCGGGTCGGCCCACCAGGTGAAACCCTCCGGTAACGGGACCGCCGGCGAAACCGGAGCGGTGACCGGTGAACCCGGTGACCCGATGGTCGCGCGGCTGGACGGCGACGAGGCCGGCGATGGGGTGCCGGGGGCCGTGGTGGAGGCGGGCGGGGCTCCGGTCGTACCGGGCCGGGTCATGCCCTCGGCTGTTGCGGCGACCGTGGTGAGGCCGGTGACCAGCGCGACCGCCGCGATGATCGCGGGAATCCGGTGCCGGGCCGCGGGGGCGGCCGGGGTGCGCGGCGGGGAGGGCGCCGGGCGCCGGCGGCGGCCGGGGCCGAGTGCCGCCTGGAGGTGGTGCTCGACCTGGTCGGCGGTGAGGCGGCCGGCGGGGGAGCGGCGCAGCAGGCCGGTCAGGACGGGGGTGAGAGGGCCGGCCCGGCGTGGCGGGATGGGGTGCGGGTCGGCCAGTGCCTGCAGGATCTGCGCGGTGGTGCTGCGCGGAAACGGCGGGTGGCCTTCGACGGCCTGGTAGAGGGCGGCGCCGAGGGACCACAGGTCAGAGGCCGTACCGGAGGTGTGGTCGAAGATGCGTTCGGGGGCGATCCACTTGGGGGAGCCGAGGATGATGCCGGCGTCGGCTAGGGCGCGGATGCCGGCGGGGGTGACGGCCGGGCTGAAGTCGGTGAGGACGGCCCGGCCGTCGGCGGTGATCAGGATGTTGCCGGGTTTGACGTCGAGGTGCAGGATGCCGGCCGCCCAGGCGGCTCGCAGACCGGACAGGACGGCCAGGCCGAGGGCTGCGACGCGGGCGGCGGGCAGCGGGCCGGACTCGTCGGTGACCTGTTGCAGGGTGCGGGCCGGCAGGTGTTCCATGACCAGCCACGGGCCGTCCCAGGAAGGCAGCACCGCGTGGGTGTGGATCACGTTGGGGTGGCGGATCCGGGCGGCGGCGCGGGCCTCCGGCAGGCTCCAGTGCCGGATGAGCTCGTGGTGGGCGGGTGGCAGGCCGGCCGGGATGGTGCAGTGTTTGAGGACGGCGAGGGCGGGCCGGGTCTCCCGGTGGATCTCGCCGGACGGGCTGTAGGTGGTGCCGGTCCGGGTGGCCGTCTCGTCGGTGGCGAGCCAGATGCGGCTCATCCCGCCGGTGGCCAGCGGGCGGGCCAGCCGGTATCGCCCGGCGATGACCTCTCCCACCACAGCCATCGGCGCAACTCCCGGTTCAAAGTGTGTTAACGCAGCTCAGATGCACCCACAACGCTACCCGGCGAGGGCTGGCACGCATCGAGGTCCGTGACTCTGAGGAGTCGCCTGATTATCCACTGTGACCACGGTGTCCACTGTCGGCCGAGTGCCACGCGGGCGGACGCGAACGGCGTTTCCCCGCATCGTGGGTGATCGGATGAAGTGGACACAAGGTGCGCGGGAGGGGCCGCCGCCGGTTCCGAGAATTTGAATATGGTGACATTCTCGTTACCGGCAAGTAACGTGACTCGTCGGTAGCAAAGGGGGGTGCAGGTGCTCTACGGAACCCCGACCGCACGTCGGCGTGACGCCCAGCGCAACCGCGCGGCCATTCTGGAGGCCGCCAGCGAGGTCCTGGCCCGCGGCGAGGCCGTCGCCCTGATGCCCGAGATCGCCCGCCGGGCCGGCGTCGGCCAGGCCACCCTCTACCGCCACTTCCCGGACCGGCTCGCCCTCACCACCGCGGTGGTCACCTACCAGCTGTCGATCCTGGAGACCCGGGTCGCCACGCACTCCGCCCATCCGGCCGGTTTCCGGGACCTGCTCCGCGAGGTCCTGCACTCGCAGATCGAACTGTGCGGCCTGGTCAAACTGGTGCGCCGGTTCGACATCGGGCTCCAGGAACGCTACCGGCGGCGGGTGATCAGCGCCTTCGCGGTCCCGCTGCGCCGGGCCATCGAGCACGGCCACGTCCGCGCCGACCTGGTCCCCGAGGATCTCTCCCTGCTTTTCACCATGGTCCAGGGGGTGGCCGAGGCCACCGACGACGTCCGGGCCGCGCGGGCCGCCGCCGACCGCTCCGTCGACCTGGTCCTGGACGGCGTCTTCCTGCCCGGCTGAAGGCTCTCAAGTCCGCTGTCCCGGTGCCGATCTGCCTGCCTGTCGGTGAAACCCGCGAAGACGGTGGTGAGAGCACGGTGCGGCTCGATGAACTCAGTGTGATCGGCGGGCGGCAGTCCCGGCCGACCCGGGTGGAAGCCCTCGAAGCCAGCGAGACCCAGGCCGCCCTGCTCCGGCTGATCCCGGCCGCGGTCATCGTGCGCCGCCTCGACGGCACCGTCCTGTGGTGGAACGAGGGTGCCCGGGACCTGTACGGCTGGTCCGCCGGAGCCGCCTTGGGCCGGCGCACACACCGGCTCCTCAACACCGCTTTCGAACAGGGCACGATCCTCACCCAGCAGGCCGAACTGGAGGCCGAGGGAACCTGGGAGGGCCGGCTGCGGCACCTCACCGCCACCGGCCGGACCGTCACCGTCCTCAGCCGGCAGGTGATCTACCGTCCGGTGCACGGCTCCGGCGACGACGTCGAAGTGCTCGAGGTCAACACCGACGTCACCGCCGTACGGGCCGCTGAGGTCTCGCTCGCCCTCAACGAGCAGCGGTTCCGTGCCCAGTTCACCCAGTCCGCGGTCGGTCAGGCGATCCGTGGCCTGGACGGTTCGCTGCTCGCGGTGAACAAGGCGTTCGCCCGGATCGTCGGCCGGCACCCCGACGAACTGACCGGCCGCCTGGTCGAACCGGACCTGATGCATCCGGGTGACATCCCGCGGGTGCACGAGCAGATCGCCGGACTGTTCGCCGGGGACGCCACCTACTACACCCACGAGACCCGGCTCCGGCACGCCGACGGGCACTGGGTCGACGTCGAGGCCACCGTCTCCCTGGTCCGCGACGCCGAGGACCGTCCCGAGCACCTGATCGTGGTGGCCGTCGACATCTCCCAGCGCCGCCTCGCCGAACAGGCCCGCGACCAGGCCGCCGCCGCCCTCGCCGACCGCAACACCGCCCTCGAGGAGGCCAACCGGCTCAAACTCGACGTCCTCGGGATGCTCGGCCACGAGATCAGCAACCCGCTCGCGGCCATCCTCGGGCACGCCGACATGCTCGCCACCGACCTGGACGCGGGTTCCCCGGCCGCCGAGGCCGCCGCCGTGATCGCCCGGCAGGCCCGTCGTCTCGACGAGATCGTCGGCGAGGTGCTCGGCATGGTCAGCGTCGACGCCGGGAACATCAGCGCCACCCGCCTGCCGATCCCGCTGCGGCCCGCACTCACCCGGGCCGTGGAGAGTTTCGGCGGGCCGGAGGTGCCGATCCTCGGGCCGGACGCCACCGTCCTGTTCAACGCCGGCCACCTGCAGCAGTCGGTGATCAACCTGCTGTCGAACGCGGCCAAGTACGCCGGTGGGGCGATGTCGATCCGGATCGAACCGGCCGGCGACCGGGTGAACGTCCGGGTCGAGGACCGTGGTCCGGGCGTACCCGGCGAATTCCGCTCTCGTCTCTTCGATCGTCTCAGCCGTGCCGAACGGGACGCCGCCACCGTCCGCGGCACCGGGCTCGGCCTCTACATCGTGCGCAGTCTGGCCCGGGCCAACCACGGCGACATCCGGCACGAGCCGCACCCGGCCGGCGGCTCGGTCTTCATCCTGGAGTGCGAAGCGGGCATAGATCCGGATCTTCCCGGGCAAGTTCCCAGCGCGGTTCGGT
>DATMVU010000189.1:0-2453 GCA_035562875.1 Actinoplanes sp.
TGAATGGTGAGCTCGCACGCCTCCGGGATGGTCATGAAATAGCGGGTGATCTCTGGGTGAGTCACCGTGAGCGGGCCGCCCGCTTCGATCTGCTTGGTGAAGGTGTGCAGCATCGAGCCGCGCGAGCCGAGCACGTTGCCAAATCGCACCGACAACCAGGTATGCCCTGTCTTCTTCGCGAAGAAAGCGGTCAGTTCTTCGGCGATGCGCTTGGTCTTACCGAGCACGCTGGTGGCGTCGGCCGCCTTGTCGGTGGAGATGTTGACGAAGCGTTCCACGCCGTACTTCTCCGCAGCTTGCAACACGTTGAGTGTGCCGAGGGTGTTGGTCTTCCACCCCTCCACGGGGTACTGCTCCAGCATCGGCAGGTGCTTGAGTGCCGCGGCGTGGAAGATGACGTCTGGGCGGTGATCGGCGAAGACCTTGTCGAGGGCTTCAACGTCGCGGATGTCGCACAGCACCATGTTCGGCGTGTCGAGCAGGCCCTGGTTGAAGATGGACAGCT
Source organism: Actinoplanes sp. (assembly GCA_035562875.1). Lineage (GTDB taxonomy): Bacteria > Actinomycetota > Actinomycetes > Mycobacteriales > Micromonosporaceae > Actinoplanes. Next base: position 506 of record DATMVU010000189.1, read on the forward strand.
GGGTGCCATGCAGACCGGACTCGTCGCGGTCGAGCATGACCAGTTCTTCGGGTCCGAAGCGGTGGACCTGCCGGGCCAGTTCCGCGCCGATCGAGCCGCCAGCGCCGGTGACGAGCACCACCTTCCCGGACAGGTAATCGGCAATCTCGCCCAGGTTGGTTTGGATTTGGGCGCGGCCCAGGAGGTCGGTCACGTCGAGCTCGTGGAGGTTGGTCACGCTGGCTCGGCCGCTGACGATGTCGCGCGTGGAGGGCATCATCAGCACGCGGAGGCCTGCGTCGTCGGCAAGCGCGGAGATTTCACGCTTCAGTTCCCGCGAGGCGGTGGGAATAGCGAGCACGACGGTGCCCACGCCACGCTCTTGGGCCTCGGTGACCAGCCGGCTGCGGCCGCCAAGAACCTTGGCGCCGGAGAGGTGGAGATTGCGCTTGCCCGGGTCGTCGTCGATGAAGCCGACGATCTCGAAGGGGGCGTCTGGGTCGCCGAGGATGAGGCGGCTGAACTGTTCTCCTGCGTTGCCGGCGCCGTAGACGATGACCTGTTCGCGATCCACATCCGGGCGGACAGCGCGGGTGACCGCGCGGAAGACGAAGCGACCCGCTGCCATCAACACCAACGCCGCGAACGGGACGGTGAACGTCATTACGCGCGGGTAGCTTTCGGGGCCCCAGATTGCGAACAGGACGGCGAGCACCAGACCGATCGCTGCCACGATGATCGCCAGCATCGTCGCTTCTTCGAAGGAGGCCACGCTGTGCCGGCCCCGGTACAGCTTGGACACGTAGCCAAGGCCGAATTGTGCTGCCATCGCGGCGCCCGCGTAGACCAGCACCAGGCGGAACTGCGCGTCTGAAAGATCGAGTGAGTAGCGGGTGAGCACCAACGCCAGAGCGGCAGCCGCCCAGGCCGCCATGTCCCACAGTGCGAGCGCAAGTCGCATCCACCCCACATGGTTACGCCGCATCTGTTGGCCTCCTACTTCATGCCACCGTCGTCTACTGCCGACGACAGCCTACCGCCGATGCTCCCGGCGCCCGACGCCGACGTGGCCCGCGCAGCCAATCCAGCGAACACGGCGCACCACCACACGAAGGACACCCCGGGGTTCCGCAGTAGGTAGTAGTCCAACAGGAACGCGACCACACACACCGCCGCGGCGATCAGACCCAGGTTCGCTGGGCTCTTTCCGCGGCTGGTCCAAGCGGCCACCAACACCCCGCCGAGGGCTAGGAGCAGGAGCACGAACCCGACGAGGCCCAGCTCCACCAGCACCCCGAGGAAGGTGCTGTGCGGGTTGACCAGGAGTTCGCCGTCGATGCCCTTCGAGCCCATCATGCCGGTTTCGGGCGCCCAGACGAGATCGGCGTCGACGGCGAACCAGGGCCACAGCCGCCCCACGCCGGAGCCGAACAGAACCCGAAGCGGATCGTCGGTCCAAAAGTTCAGTGCGGTGGCGGTGTTGGCCGCACGTCCTGGGTCACCGAGGCTCAGCATTCGGCCCACATGGTCGCGGAAGAACACAGCGATGACGGCGCCGACGACGAGCAGCCCTCCGCCGATCGTCAAGGCCCACCCACCGGAGAGCCGACGCCTACCCCCACGCCCAGCAACCAGCACCGCCACGACGGTGAGAGCCGCCACCCCATAGCCAGCCCGGGAGAAGGTGGTCGCGATCAGCACGAGGCCGACGACCACGCCAACGCCGGAGAGCCAGCGGCGGTGGTCTTCGAGGAACCTACCTGCCAGCAGCGCCGTCGCGATCACCAATGCAACCGCTAGCACTGCGGCGCCACCGAGGCCGGATCCGAGCCGGTTGAAGCCGCGCGGGTCAAGCAGGGCCCGCACCAGCGCCACCACTGACATGCCGAGGATCACAGCCGCCAAGCCCGCCAGCCACCGGGTGAGTTGTGCGCGGGGAATGGAGGCGACAAACACCCAGGCCAGGGCC
>DATMVU010000190.1:0-24025 GCA_035562875.1 Actinoplanes sp.
TGGACCCCGGAGTCCGGCGGCGAATGGGTGGTCAAGCCGACTGTCAGCGCCGGCAGCCAGGACACCGGCCGCTACCTGCTACCCGGCCAGACCGACCTGGCCGTGGCGCACGTGGAGCGGCTCACCGCCGCCGGGCGGACCGCAATGATCCAGCCGTACCTGTCCGCGGTGGACACCGAGGGCGAGACCGCGGTGCTCTGCCTCCCGGACGCCAGTGGTGAGCTGACGTTCAGCCACGGCATCCGCAAGTCGGCGATGCTCACCGTCAGCGGTGGCGGGCGGGTCGACGCGGGTTCCGAACGGATCACCGCACGTCAGCCGTCGATCGCCGAGCTGGACCTCGCGGTCCGGGTGCTCGCCGCCATTCCCGGAGGGGCCAAGCAGCTGTTGTACGCCCGGGTCGACATGATTCCAGGACCGGACGGCGCTCCCACGCTGATCGAACTGGAGCTGACCGAGCCCTCGCTCTTCCTGCGGACCGCACCCGGTTCCGCGGACCGTCTCGCCGACGCGATCCTCGCCCGGCTCTGACCCCAGCACGCGAGAAGGCCGTCCCGGACTCCGGGGCGGCCTTCTGCATCTCTCGTATGGTGACCTGGGCGCGTTACGAACCGCAGGTCACCACACGGTCAGTGGGCGGCGGCGGGCGCGACCTCGGGCTCCGGCGTGACGGGCACGGGCGTGGCGGTGGCCGTGGTGACCGGGCGGGTGCGCAGCGCCCAGAGGACGGCCAGGGTCGCGGTCCAGACCAGGCCGGAGCCGAGCATGTGCGCGGCGACGAGCGCGACCGGCAGATGCGTGAAGTACTGCACGAAGCCGATCAGGCCCTGCGCCATCTCCACCCAGAACAGGGTCGCCGCCGCCTTGACCGCGGCCGGCGGGGCATCCACCGCACGCAGCGCGAACCACAGCGCCACGGTCAGCCCGATCAGCAGGAACACCAGGTCGGCGTGGAGCTGGGAGAGCCGGTCCGGGTCGAGCCCGTTGCGCTTGGCCCCGTGGTCCCCGGAGTGCGGCCCGCTGCCGGTGACGATCACCCCGGCCACGATGACCGCGAAACTGACCGCGACGTTGACCAGCGCGAGCTGCCGGATCGGGGCGGGAACCAGCAGCACCGGCTCGCCGTCGCCGGCGTCGACCCGGCGCCACAGCGCGTAGGCCGCGGCAACCAGCGCGATGGACAACACGAAGTGCAGGCCGACAACCCACGGATTCAGGTTGGTGAGCACCGTGATGCCGCCGATCACGCCCTGGCCGGGGATGCCGAGCCCGATGGCGACCGAGAGCACGATCAGTGACCGGCGCCCGCGGGCCAGCGCGCCCAGGAAGCAGAGCACCGCGATCGCGATGAGCACGAAGGTGAGCAACCGGTTGCCGAATTCGATGGCGCCGTTGATGCCCATCTCAGGGGTGGTCGTGTACGACTCGTCGGTGCAGCGGGGCCAGGTGGGGCAGCCGAGACCGGAGGCGGTCAGGCGGACCGCGGCGCCGGTGACGATGATCCCGATGTTGGCGATCAGCGAGGCGAGGGCGAGGCCGCGCAGCGACCGTCCGCACCACTGAACAGGACGGGAGAGCAGTAAAGCGGAGGACTTCACCCCGCGCATCGTACGCTCGCCGGAAATCACGGTTTTCGCAGCTCTCCCCACCGGTGGGACGGATCACCGGACCCCGGTTTGCAGGGCTCCCGGTAAATACGTAACGTTGGAGTAGTGAAAAACGAGGTGCTGATCCAGATCGGCGCACCGGCTCCGGCCGGCGCGGCCGACGGGCGCACCCGTGACCGGGTCGTGCAGCTCCTGCTGAAGCACGGCGCCACCACCGCGGCCGAGCTGGGTGCCGCTCTCGGCCTGAGCCCCGCCGCCATCCGCAAGCATCTCGACGCGATGCTCGCCGAGCGCCTCGTCGAGACCCGCGCGCTCCGGGAGAACAAGCCTCGCGGCCGCGGCCGGCCGGCCAAGGCGTTCGTGCTCACCGCCGCCGCCCGCGAGGATCTGAACCCGCACCACTACGACGGCATCGCCACCGCCGCGCTGCGCTGGATCGCGCAGCACCACGGTCCCGAGGCCGTCTCCGCCTTCGCCGCCGCCCAGGTCAAGGCCCTCGAGGAGCGCTGCGAGGCGGCGCTGCAGGAGGCCGGCGGTGACCCGATCGCACGTGCCGAGGCTCTCGCCGAGGTCCTGACCGCCGAGGGTTACGCTGCCAACGCCTCGGCGATCGCCTCCGGCGGGCAACTGTGCCAGCAACACTGCCCGGTGGCTCACGTGGCTGCCGAGTTTCCTCAGCTGTGCGACGCCGAGACCGAAGTCATCTCCCGGCTCATCGGCACCCACGTGCAGCGTCTCGCCACCATCGCGCACGGCGACGGGGTGTGCACCACGCACATCCCATCCCGCGCCGTGCACACCACCGAAATCACGGTTAGGACAGATACATGACTGACCAGATCGTCACTCAGGAAGAGCACCTCGCCGCTCTTGGTCGGTACGAATACGGCTGGGCCGACAGCGACACCGCCGGTGCGCTCGCACAGCGTGGTCTGTCCGAGGCCGTGGTGCGCAACATCTCCGGGCTGAAGAGCGAGCCGCAGTGGATGCTCGATCTGCGGCTCAAGGGCCTGCGCCTGTTCGACCGCAAGCCGATGCCGCACTGGGGCGCCGACCTGACCGGCATCGACTTCCAGAACATCAAGTACTTCGTGCGCTCCACCGAGAAGCAGGCCGCCTCGTGGGAGGACCTGCCGGAGGACATCAAGGCGACGTACGACAAGCTCGGCATCCCGGAGGCGGAGAAGCAGCGCCTGGTCGCCGGTGTCGCCGCGCAGTACGAGTCGGAGGTCGTCTACCACGCGATCCGTGAGGACCTGGAGGAGCAGGGCGTCCTGTTCCTGGACACCGACACCGCGCTGAAGGAGCACGAGGAGCTCTTCCGGGAGTACTTCGGCACCGTCATCCCGGTCGGTGACAACAAGTTCGCCGCGCTGAACACCAGCGTCTGGTCCGGCGGTTCGTTCATCTACGTGCCGAAGGGCGTGCACGTGGACATCCCGCTGCAGGCCTACTTCCGGATCAACACGGAGAACATGGGCCAGTTCGAGCGGACCCTGATCATCGCCGACGAGGGCTCGTACGTGCACTACGTCGAGGGCTGCACCGCGCCGATCTACTCGTCCGACTCGCTGCACTCCGCGGTCGTCGAGATCGTCGTGAAGAAGAACGCCCGGGTGCGGTACACGACCATCCAGAACTGGTCGAACAACGTCTACAACCTGGTCACCAAGCGCGCCACCTGCGAAGAGGGCGCGACCATGGAGTGGGTCGACGGCAACATCGGCTCCAAGGTGACCATGAAGTACCCGGCGGTCTACATGACCGGCCCGTACGCCAAGGGCGAGGTGCTGTCGATCGCCATGGCCGGCGAGGGTCAGCACCAGGACTCCGGCGCCAAGATGGTGCACGCCGCGCCGCACACCTCGTCGACGATCGTCTCGAAGTCGATCGCCCGGGGCGGTGGCCGCACGTCGTACCGTGGCCTGGTCCAGGTCCTGGAGGGCTCGTCCAGCTCGAAGAGCACGGTCAAGTGCGACGCGCTGCTGGTCGACACGATCTCCCGGTCGGACACGTACCCGTACGTCGACATCCGCGAGGACGACGTCAACATGGGCCACGAGGCGACCGTTTCCAAGGTCAGCGAGGACCAGCTCTTCTACCTGATGAGCCGTGGTCTGACCGAGGACGAGGCGATGGCGATGATCGTTCGCGGCTTCATCGAGCCGATCGCCAAGGAGCTTCCGATGGAGTACGCCCTGGAGCTGAACCGCCTCATCGAGCTCCAGATGGAAGGGGCTGTGGGTTAACAACAGCCCCGGCCATTCTGAAGAAGCGGACATAAGGAAGAAATGACTACCGAGGCCATCGCCCCGCCGAGCACCAAATCGCAGGTGCTGCGCTCCTTCGACGTCGCCGACTTCCCGGCCCTCAACGGCCTGGAGGAGGAGTGGCGTTTCACCCCGCTGAAGCGGCTGCGTGACCTGGTCAAGGCCACCGAGCTGACCGGCGCCGCCCCGTCCGTGGAGTACGGCGACCTGCCGGCCGGCGTGACGGTGTCGACGGCCGACGACGTCGACCCGGTGCTGACCCCGTTCGACCGGGTCAGCGCCCTGGCCTACGGCTCGGCTGCCGGGGTCACCGTGATCGAGGTGGCGGCCGAGGCCGAGATCGCCGAGCCGGTGGTGATCCGCCTGGTCGGTAAGGGCGGTGACGCGGCGGCCGCGCGCACCTTCGTCAAGGTGGGCGCGTTCGCCAAGGCGACGATCATCCTGGAGCAGACCGGCACGGTCACGCTCGCCGACAACATCGAGGTCGTTACCGGCGACAGCGCCCAGCTGACCTTCGTCACGCTCGCCGAGTGGGACCGGGACGCCGTCCAGGCCCAGCACGTCAAGCTCAAGGTCGGCCGGGACGCCCGGGTGGTGCACCTCCAGGTCACCCTCGGTGGTGACCTGGTGCGCCAGTTCACCAGCGTGGAGTACTCGGGCCGTGGTGGCGACGCCGAACTGTGGGGTCTCTACTTCGCCGACTCCGGTCAGCACCAGGAGCACCGTCAGCTGGTCGACCACGCGGTCCCGGACTGCCGGAGCTACGTGGGTTACCGCGGCGCGCTCCAGGGTTCGTCGGCGCACACCGTCTGGGTCGGCGACGTGCTGATCCGGGCCGCCGCGACCGGCACCGACACGTACGAGATCAACCGGAACCTGCTCCTCACCGACGGGGCGCGGGCCGACTCGGTGCCGAACCTGGAGATCGAGACCGGGGAGATCGCCGGCGCCGGCCACGCCAGCGCCACCGGCCGGTTCGACGACGAGCAGCTCTTCTACCTGATGGCGCGGGGCATCCCCGAGGGTGAGGCGCGCAAGCTGGTGGTTCGTGGCTTCTTCGCCGAGCTGATCAACAAGATCCCGGACGAGGCCCTGCGCGAGCGGCTCGGCGATGTGATCGAGGCCCGGCTGGTCGAGGCCGGTCAGTAATGACCTTCGAGAACGTCGGTCCGATGACGGACGTGGCCAAGGGCACCGCCCTCCAGGTGGAGGTCGACGGGGTCGAGGTCGCTGTCGTGCACGCGGACGACGATCAGTTCTACGCCATCCGCGACGAGTGCAGCCACTCCTCGGTGGCTCTCTCCGAGGGCGAGGTGGACGGGTGTGCGCTGGAGTGCTGGCTGCACGGCTCCCGGTTCGACCTGCGTACCGGGGAGCCCTCCGGACCGCCCGCCTTCACTCCGGTGGCGGTCTACCCCGTCGAGATCCGCGACGGCGACATCTACGTTTCGACGATTCCTAGCAATGGAGTAGAGCCGTGAGCACCCTGGAGATCCGCGACCTGCAGGTGTCGGTGAAGCTGCCCGAGGGCGAGCTGAAGCCGATCCTGAACGGTGTCGACCTGACCGTGAAGGCCGGCGAGACCCACGCCATCATGGGTCCGAACGGCTCCGGCAAGTCGACCCTGGCCTACTCGATCGCCGGCCACCCGAAGTACGAGATCACCGGCGGTTCGGTGACCCTGGACGGCGTCGACGTGCTCGAGCTGAGCGTCGACGAGCGCGCCCGGGCCGGTCTCTTCCTGGCCATGCAGTACCCGGTCGAGGTCCCCGGCGTCTCGGTGGCGAACTTCCTGCGCACCGCCAAGACCGCGATCGACGGTCAGGCGCCGAAGCTGCGCACCTGGGCCGGCGAGCTGCGTGGCGCGATGGAGAAGCTGCAGATGGACCCGGCGTTCGCCCAGCGCAACGTCAACGAGGGCTTCTCCGGCGGTGAGAAGAAGCGGCACGAGATCATGCAGCTCGAGCTGCTCAAGCCGAAGATCGCGATCCTCGACGAGACCGACTCCGGCCTGGACATCGACGCGCTGCGGATCGTCTCCGAGGGTGTCAACCGGGTCCGTGAGACCGGCGAGACCGGCTTCCTGCTGATCACCCACTACACCCGGATCCTGCGCTACATCAAGCCGGACTTCGTGCACGTCTTCGTCGGCGGCAAGATCGTCGAACAGGGCGGCTCCGAGCTGGCCGAGCGGCTCGAGGTCGAGGGTTACGAGAAGTTCCTCACCAAGGCCTGAGGAGTTCAATCATGACCTTTGACGTCGCGCGGGTGCGCAAGGACTTCCCGATCTTCGAGCGGGAGGTGAACGGCCACCCGCTGGTCTATCTGGACAGCGCCAACACCTCGCAGAAGCCGGTGCAGGTGCTCGACGTCATGCGCGCGCACCAGGAGCGGTACAACGGCAACGTGTCCCGCTCGGTGCACACGCTGGGCACCGAGTCCACCGAGGCCTACGAGGGTGCGCGCGCCCGGGTCGCCGCGTTCATCGGCGCGGCCGGCCCGGACGAGGTGGTCTTCACCAAGAACTCCACCGAGGGCATCAACCTGGCCGCCTACTCGCTCGGGCAGATGCTGCGGCTCGGGCCGGGTGACGAGGTGGTGATCTCCGAGATGGAGCACCACTCCAACCTGGTCCCGTGGCAGTTGCTGTGCGAGCGGACCGGGGCGACACTGCGCTGGTTCGGCATCACCGACGAGGGCCGGCTCGACGAGTCGAACCTGGACGAGCTGATCACCGAGCGGACGAAGATCGTCTCTGTGGTGCACATGTCGAACGTGCTCGGCACGATCAACGACGTGTCCCGGATCGCGGCCCGCGCCCGCGACAACAAAGCCCTGCTCATGCTGGACTGCTCGCAGTCGGTGCCGCACCTGCCGATCGACGTGTCGACGCTGGGTGCGGACCTGATCGCGTTCACCGGCCACAAGATGCTCGGCCCGACCGGCATCGGTGTGCTCTGGGGCCGGGGTGACCTGCTGGCCGAGATGCCGCCGTTCCTGTCCGGCGGCTCGATGATCGAGACGGTCACGATGGGCGGCACCACGTTCGCCGCGCCGCCCGCCCGTTTCGAGGCCGGCACCCCGCCGATCACCGAGGCGATCGGTCTCGGTGCGGCAGTCGACTACCTGACCGGGCTGGGCATGGCGGCGATCCACCAGCACGAGCAGGACATCACCCGGTACGCGCTGGACGCGCTCCAGTCGGTCTCCGGCGTGCGGATCTTCGGCCCCACCACGGTGGAGGGTCGCGGCGGCACGGTGTCGTTCGGCGTCGACGGGGTACACCCGCACGATGTGGGACAGATCCTGGACGCGCTCGGCGTCGAAGTGCGGGTGGGGCACCACTGCGCGCGGCCGGTGTGCTCCCGGTTCAGTGTGCCGGCCATGACCAGGGCCTCGTTCTACCTCTACACGACAACGGACGAGATCGACGCCCTGGCGCGTGGCCTCGACCAGGTGAAGAAGGTGTTCGGCTGATGATGCTCGACGGTCTCTACCAGGAGATCATCCTCGACCATTACAAGAACCCGCACGGTCGTGGCCTGCGGGACCCGTTCGACGGGGAGGCGCACCACGTCAACCCGACGTGCGGCGACGAGATCACCGTCCGGGTCTCGGCGGATCTCTCCGACATCTCGTACGACGGACTGGGTTGTTCGATCAGTCAGGCCTCGGCCTCGGTGTTGTACGAGCTGGTGAACGGCCAGGACCCGGGCCGGGCATCGGAGATCCACCACGCGTTCGTGGAGCTGATGCAGAGCCGTGGCCAGATCGAACCCGACGAGGAGGTGCTCGGTGACGGCATCGCCTTCGCCGGTGTCGCCAAGTTCCCGGCCCGGGTGAAGTGTGCGCTGCTGCCGTGGATGGCCTTCAAGGACGCCGCGGCGCGTGCGGGTGTGGACGTGGGCGTCAGCCCAGAAGTCAAGGCGTGACCGTCCACGCCGGGCGGCATCCCGGCGGCGGGCTTGTTCAGGGAGGCAGAGCATGAGTGAACTGACCGATACCGCCAGGACGGTGGCCTCGGCTCCGGCTTCCGGAGCCGCGCCCGGTGCCGGCGAAGAGGTGCCGGACTGGCTGGCTGAGGAGCGGGCCGCGGCCGAGAAGGCCGGCGAGCCGGTGGAGACGCCGTCGACGAGTGTGTCGCCGACCGCCGAGGGGGACGGGACCCCGGTTCCGTCGAAGGTCCCGGACGAGCCGGAGGCCGTCCCGTTCACCGGGAAGAAGGCGACGGACGCCGAGGTCGAGGAGGCGATGAAGGATGTCGTCGACCCCGAGCTGGGGATCAACGTCGTCGACCTGGGCCTGGTCTACGGCACCCACGTGGACGACCAGAACGTGGTCACCCTCGACATGACGCTCACGTCGGCGGCCTGCCCGCTGACCGACGTCATCGAGGACCAGACCCGGCAGGCGCTTACCGCCGGTCCTGGTGGTGGCCTGGTCCAGGACTTCCGGATCAACTGGGTGTGGCTGCCGCCGTGGGGCCCCGACAAGATCACCGATGACGGCCGGGATCAGCTCCGGGCGCTCGGTTTCAACGTCTGAGAATCGCATCTCCGGTACGAGGAGGGCGGCGTGTTCACTGAACACGCCGCCCTTTGCGGTAACCGGGCCTTCGGCTGTCGTACCCCGGTGATAGAAACCGGGAATGACTTCGACTCCGCCGTTTCCCGACCTGCTGCCGCTGATCGAGAGCCGGTCCGCGGCCCTGCGTGACGCGGTGGCAGCGGCGCCCGATCGCACGGCCCGGGTGCCCGGCTGTCCCGACTGGGCACTCACCGACCTGGTCGCTCACCTGGGCGCGGTCCATCGTTTCTGGGCGGCCACCGTCGCCGATGCCGACGATTCCCGCGCGCCGTCCGCGGAACGGATCGGCGATCGGGAGCCGCACGGTGATCTGCTGGAGTGGTCGGCCGCCTCGACCGAGCTGCTGCTGGCGGCGCTGCGTGACGCCGGCCCCGAGTCGCCGAGCTGGGCGTGGTGGTCCGATTCGGGCGCCCCGTTGACAGCCGCCGCGGTGGCCCGCCATCAGGTGCAGGAGGCCGCGGTGCACGCCTATGACGCGCAGGAGACGATCGGCCGGGCCGAGCCGCTTCCGGCGGCGGTGGCGGTGGACGGGGTGGGTGAGTTCCTCTCGGTCGGCCTGGCCTCGCTGGGGGCGTGGCCGCATCGCCCGGCCCGGGTGGGGTTCCAGGCGATCGAGGGTCCGTCGTGGACGCTGGACCTGTCTCCGGCGGGGGCCAAGGAGGGCCCGGCCGCGAGTGGTGATCCGGTGACCCGGATCCAGGCCACGGCGAGTGATCTGGTGCTGGCGCTGTACGCGCGGATCCCGCTGTCCGAGGTTCGGATCGACGGTGATCGGGCGGTTGCCGGGCAACTCATCGCGTGGAGCAATTCGGACTGATCGTCCTAAAAATATGGCGCGGATCGGGTGACCGGTCCGCGTTTTTTTAATCGGTTGGCAATTACTCCTTGTCCGGATGGAAACCTGTCGGCGACATTCGCGACAGGAAAACGTTCCGTGACCAAGCGCACACTGCCCGGAAACGGCAGCTCAAGCGCTTTTCGAGGTTCGGCTTAACCGGTTCAGGGTTGACGGTTCGAGAGGGCGGAGGCCACTGTGGAACCACCGCGATGGAGAAAGGCCAGTGATGACCTCAAGCACCGTCCCCAAACCGTTGACCGGCCTGCCCGACTATGTCGGCGACGGTATTTACCTGCACATTCGTGGGGAGCGCTACATCGACTGTGCGTCCGGCACCTTCAACGTCTCACTCGGCTACTCGGCTCCGGAGATCATCGAGGCCCTGCACGGTCAACTCGACCGTATCGTCCATCTCTCGTCCGAATTCACCCGGGATCGGTCGGCGGAGATCTTCGAGCTGATGCGGCCCGATCTACCCGATCACATCGGCGCGTTCTGGTTTCGTGACATCACCGGATCGGGGGCCAACGAGGCGGCCGTCAGAATCGTGCAGAAAGCGACCGGCAGGTCTGACATATTCTCGTTGTTCCTGTCGCATCACGGTCAGACGGTGGCCACCACCGGAATTTCTGGAAATGCATTCAGGCAGCGCAGTTTTGCATTGCCGATGGTGCATTCGGTGAAGATTCCCGGCCCGGATTGTGCGAACTGCTTCTACGGCCAGACCCCGGACGGTTGTGCCATGCTCTGCGCCCGCCGGCTGGAGGACTTCGTCGAGTTCGCGTCGAGCGGCCGGGTCGCGGCGGTGGTCGTCGAACCGATCATGGGCAACGGCGGCAACATCGTGCCGCCCCGGGAGTACTACCGGGTGCTCCGCGAGACCTGTGACCGCCTCGGTGTCCTGATCATCGCCGACGAGGTGCAGACCGGCTTCGGCCGGACCGGATCGTTCTTCGCCTCCACCGGTTACGCCGCCGACCTGCGCCCCGACGTGATCACCTTCGCCAAGGGTGCCGGTGGGGTCGGCATCCCGGTCGCCGGCGTGCTGATGCGCCCGGAACTCGACGTCCTCGAGCAGTGGGAGCACTCCAGCACCTCCGGCGCCAACCCGCTCGCCCTGGTCGCCCTCGAGGAGACGGTCCGCTACCTGCGCAACCACCGGGTCCTGGACACGGTGGCGGTCTCCGGCGACCGGTTGCTCCGCGGCCTGCACGCGCTGGCCCGGGTGTTCCCGGAGATGACCGGGGTCCGCGGGGTCGGCCTGATGCAGGCGTTCGACCTGCCCACCAGCGTCGACGTCGAGCAGTTCCTGGCCATCGGCCGGCGGCACGGCCTGATCCTGCGCGGCAGCCGGTACGGCTTCGGCAACACCGTCAAGGTCCGCCCGCCCCTGATCATCACCAGCGCCCAGGTGGACGACCTCCTCGCCCGCCTGCGCGACTCCCTGCACGACTACCGGACGGAGGCCACCCGGCCGTGAAAGCCCTCAAGTACCGAGGCCCCTGGGACGCCGTACTGACCGAGGTCCCCGACCTGCACGTGACCGGCGACGACGACGTGGTCGTGGACATCAAGTTCTGCGGGATCTGCGGCACCGACCTCGGCATCGTCTCCGGCTCCTACCCGGTCGCGGTTCCCGGCGTCACCCTCGGCCACGAAGCCAGCGGCATCATCGCCGAGACCGGATCGGCCGTCACGAGCGTCGCGGTGGGGGACCGGGTGGTGATCAACCCGACGCCGTACTGCGGGCGCTGCCGGATGTGCCGTACCCAGCGGATCAACCACTGCGTCAACAAGCACGGCACCGAGAGCGGCGTCAGCTACGACGGTGCGTACGCCGGCCGCTACAAGACCACCTCGGCGTTCGTGCACCGGGTGCCGGACGACGTGTCGTTGCGGGCGGCCGCCCTGACCGAGCCACTGAGCTGTGTGGTCGCTGGAGCCCGCAAGCTGCAGCCGCCGTCGATGAGCGCGTACACCTACGTCTTCGGCGCCGGCCCGCTCGGCCTGCTCTACACCTGGGTGCTCTCCCTCAAGGGCCTGACCCCGGTGGTGATCGAGCACTCGCCGGCCCGCCTCGAGTTCGCCCGTGACCGGCTGCCCGACGGCACCGCCGCCTACGCGTCCCTGGAGGAGGCCCGGAGCAAGTACTTCAACGACCCGGACGCGCCCCTGGACGTCGTCGTGGATACCACCTCGGCACTCCTCGAAGAACTCTTCCCGCAGCTGGCGCACGGGGGGACGTACATGTCGATCGGTTTGAAGGAGAGATTCGCCTCGATCGACACGATGCTGCTCGCGGATCGCAGCCTGTCGATCATCGGGTCGATCGACTCGCTGCACGGCTCCTTCGACGAGGCGTTCCACCTGATCACCACCGGCCGGATCCCGGCGGAACGCCTGGTCAGCCACGTGGTGCCACTCGACGACTTCCGGACCGGTTTCGCCGCGCTGGGCTGCGACATCGACGCCCAGCGCTTCGGCCCGGCCGACCAGGCCAGCTGCAAGATCCTGATCGCGCCCGGCGGCGTTGATGAGTGACCGCCGGATCAGCGTCGTCATCCCGTACCGCGAGCGCGCCGCGAATCTGCGTCTCGCCCTCTCCGCCCTCGCCGAGCAGACACTGCCGATGACCGATTTCGAGGTCGTCCTCGGGGTGCTCGACGACAGTGGGGAGCACGCCGCGATCTGCCGGGAGTTCACCGGCCGGCTCGACGTGGTCACCGTGACGTCGAGCCGGCCGTGGCAGGTCGGTGAGGCCCGCAACCTGGCATTACGGCAGGCCACCGGTGAGATCGTGGTGCTGATGGACGTCGACATGGTCCTGCCCCCACGATCACTGCAAGATCTTTACGACCACCATTTCCGGTACGGGCAACAGTCCTGCGTCGTCGGCCAGATGCTCGACTACGACAACAATTCCGGTGACGTGACCGAGATCGACGTCCAGCCCTGGGAGCACTACCGCAAGCTCCTCGCCGATCTGGAGATCACCGGACCCGGCGAGCAGGACCCGCGGATGACGGTCCCGCACGTGATCCCGTGGGCGTTCGCGTGGACCGCGCTGATCGCCCTGCCCCGGAAGCTGGCCGCCGAGTTCGATCCGGGCTTCCACGGCTACGGCGTCGAGGACCTGGAGTGGGCGTACCGGGTGGCCCGTTCCGGCACCCCGATCCTGATGGGCCGCGACTTCTTCGGTGTGCACCTGCCACACGTGCGCAGCGTCGCCGCGAACAAGCGTTCCGAAGCCCCCAACTACCGCTACTTCCTGCACAAATGGCCCGGTCTCGACGTCGAGCTGGCCTGCGCGTTCGGCGACTTCGAGGCGAACACGCTCTTTCCCGAACTGCTGCGGGAGACCGGCGGCGGCACCCTGCACGCCGTGCTGACCGACGGCGAACTGGACCTCGGGGTCCCGCCCGGTCCGGAGACGCTGCCGCTGCTCGGACTGGCCCTGCCCTTCGAGGACGGCAGCATCGGCAGCTGCCGGGTGCGGGACACCATCACCGCGCTGCCCGCCCGGTACCGCGACCGGATCCTGGCCGAAGTCCGCCGGGTGACCCGCCCATGATCCCGGCGGCGGAACTCCTGGACGCCGCGGTGCGCGCCGCCCACGACGGCGGCCGGGTGATCCGGGCCGCCGGAACCGTCCGGGCGATCGGCACCAAATCCACAGGCACCGACCATGTGACCGAAACCGATCTGGCGAGCGAGGCGGCGGTCATCGCGGTCCTCACCGCGGCGCGACCCCATGACGGACTGCTCGGCGAGGAGGGCGGGGCGCGGGCCGGGACCTCCGGGGTGCGGTGGGTGGTGGATCCGGTCGACGGCACCACCAACCTGTTGTACGGGTCCCCGCACGTCACGGTCAGCATCGCGGCCGAGGAACTGCTTCCGGACGGCACCTGGCGGGCCGTCGTGGGAGTCGTCCACGACCCGTACCGGGCGGAGACCTTCACCGCCGTCGCGGGCCTCGGCGCCCGGCTGAACGGCAAACCGATCCGGGTCAACGATCCGGTATCACTCGACCGGGCCCTGGTGGCGACCGGTTTCGCCTACCACCCGGAGTCCCGGGCCCGGCAGTCGGCGACAGTTGCCGCACTGCTGCCGAGCATCCGGGACATCCGCAGCCACGGCAGCGCCGCCCTGGAACTGTGCCACCTCGCCGCCGGCCGCTGCGACGCCTACTACGAGGACGAACTCGCCCCCTGGGACTTCGCCGCCGGCGCCCTGATCGCGGCCGAGGCGGGCGCCGTCGTCACCCCGCTCGGCTCCGGGCTCCTGGCCGCCGGGCCCGCCCTGCACGAACCACTCCTGGACAGGACAGCCCATGTCGCCGTACCGCGTTGAACAGATCACCGACCGTGACCCGCAGCATCTCCGGGTGTTGTTCGCCGTCTTCCTGACCTTCGTACCGGTCTTCGCCGTCTGGCGGACCGCGGTCGTCAACTGGGACGTCTGGTACGGACCGCTCGCCTGGGCCGCCGAGATGTTCGCCGTGGTGACGACCGTGATCTTCGTGGTGTCGCTGCGCCACAGC
Source organism: Actinoplanes sp. (assembly GCA_035562875.1). GTDB lineage: Bacteria > Actinomycetota > Actinomycetes > Mycobacteriales > Micromonosporaceae > Actinoplanes. The sequence goes on from DATMVU010000190.1 coordinate 13,843, forward strand.
ACCCGGCCGGTACCCCGGACCGTGTCCCTGCCGGTCAGCAGCACCGTCGACATCCTGGTACCGACCGTCAACGAGCCGCTGCCGGTACTGGAACCGACGGTCATCGGGGCACTGCGGGTCCGCGGGGTCCGCGACGTGATCGTCCTCGACGACGGCGACCGTGCCGAGGTCCGGGCGATGGCCGACCGGCTCGGCGCCCGCTACCTGCCCCGGACCACCAACGAGGGCGCCAAGGCCGGCAACCTCAACCACGGCCTGCGGATCACCGACGCGGAGTTCGTGGTCACCCTAGACGCCGACCACATCCCGCTACCCGAATTCATCGAACGCACCCTCGGGTACTTCGACGACCAGCACGTCGCCGTCGTCCAGTCGCCGCAGTCCTTCTACAACACCGAGTCGTTCACCTTCCGCCGCCGGGGCGGCGCCGAAGCGGCCTGGCACGAGCAGGAGATGTTCTACGGCGGTGTGCAACCGACGAAGAACAGCACGAACAGCGCCATCTACACCGGCACGTCGGCGATGCTGAGACGGTCCGCCCTGGACTCGGCCGGCGGATTCGCCGAGGACACGTCCACCGAGGACATCCACACCTCGCTGCGGCTGCACGCCCGTGGCTGGAAGTCGGTCTACCTCGAAGAACCTCTGGCGTACGGCCTGGAAGTCGACAATCTGCGGCAGTACTACGGCACCCGGCGCCGGTGGGCGATCGGCAGCCTGCACATCCTGCTGCGCCACCGCGACTCGCCACTGCGCGCCCGCGGGCTGACGATCCATCAGCGCCTCAACTATCTCAGCGCCATGGTCGCCCACTTCCAGGGCCTCAACCGCCTGCTCTACCTGCTCATCCCGGTCGCGGCGCTGACCACTGGCGTGGCGCAGGTGCGGGGGCCGTACGCCATCTATGGTTTCGCCTTTCTGGCCTTCACCGTCTTCTCGATCTACACCGTGGTCAAGTTCGGTCGCGGCCACTACCACCTGCTGCACAGTGAGGCGTTCGCCGTCGCCGACACCCTGCCGATGCTCGCCGCGCTGCCCGCCGCACTGTTCGGGGAACGGCAGTTCGGGGTCACCCAGAAACGCGCCCGGCGCACCGCTGACGCCCGCCTCAAATGGGCGTACCGGATCTTCACCCTCGTCGAGCTGTCCGCCTTCGGCTTCGCGCTGACCCGCCTGATCCAGGGCGAACACGTCGTCATCGCCGCCTGGGCCGCCGCCTCGCTCGCCATCAGCACCGGTTACGCGGTGTTCTTCCTGATCGGGATGGAACGGTACGAACGGCGCGCGGTCACGCCCTGGTACACCCACCTCGAACCGGAACAGCTCTACCGGCGGATTGTCTCCGGCACCGACCGGGAAAGAATCCCGGCATGAGGGAGCTTGCGACCGAATCATCTAGCACAGTGGGTAAGTCGTGGCGGCGCCGGGGCGCAGCGGAGGTGACGGCATGAGGGAGCTTGCGACCGAATCATTCAGCACAGTGGGTAAGTCATGGCGGCGCCGGAGCGCAGCGGAGGTGACGGCATGACCGTGATCGGAGCCGTGTGTCTCCCCCAACTGCGACCGGAACTGTTCCAGGACCTTGTCCGAACCGCTGACCAGGCCGGGCTCGAAGAACTGTGGCTGTGGGAGGACTGTTTCCTCGGCGGCGGCGTGGCCACCATGTCGGCCGCCCTCGCCTGGAGTGACCGGCTGCGCGTCGGCATGGGCCTGTTCCCGGTGCCGCTGCGCAACGTCGCCTCGGCTGCCATGGAGGTGGCCAGCCTGAACCGGCTCTTCCCCGGCCGGGCCCGGATCGGAATCGGACACGGGGTGCAGGACTGGATGGGCCAGGTCGGTGCCCGGGTGTCCTCCCCGATGACCCTCCTCTCCGAGTACGTCACCGCGTTGCGCTCGCTGCTCGGCGGTGAGCGGGTGACCGTCGACGGCCGGTACGTGCACCTCGACGGGGTCGCCCTGGACTGGCCGCCGCAGAGCACCGTGCCGATCCTCATCGGCGCGTCCGCGCCCCGCACCCTGGAACTCGCCGGCACCGCAGGCGACGGCGTCATCCTGGCCGGTGGCACCACCCCCGGCGAGGTGAGCGCGGCCCGGAAGGTCGTCGGCGACGGGCAGATCGTGGTCTACCTGCACACCGCCACCGGGCCGGACGCCGCGGAACGGCTGGAGGGCGAACGGGTGCGCTGGGGTTACCCCACCATCGACGACCGGGCCGTCGCCGGGGACGCCGGCGCGATCGCCGAACAGATCCGGCGCTGGGCCGACGCGGGAGCCGACACGATCGTCCTGCAGCCCACCCCCGACGACCCCGACCCGCACGGATTCGTCCGGCTGGTGGCCTCGCTCAATCGGTGACCACGTCTGCCGTCTTTCAGGCGGCGACCACAGTCTGGTGTCGTTCAGTCTGTGACCACGTCGGCGGTCTTCAGGCGGATACCACCGTCTGGCGTCTCTCCGGCCGGTGCCGGTCGTCCAGTTCGCGCCAGGCCGGGAAGAGGAACGGTGCCATCGTGACCGCCAGATAGCCGATGGCGGCGGCCAGTGCGGCGGTCCGCAACCCCAGCAGGTCGGTCGCCCAGCCGCCGAGAACACCGCCGAACGGGATCCCCGCCCACGACACCGCGATCAGCACGCTGATCACCCGGCCGTGCAGCCGGGTGGGGATCCGCCGGTAGGCGGCGGTCATCAGGATCGGGTTCACCGTCGACATCAGAGCACCGGACAGGGCTGCCACCGTCAGGACCATCCACACCTCGCCGGTCAGCGCCAGCGCCAGCAGTTGGGCGGGACCACCCAGGAAGAAGCAGACAGCGAGCGTACGGCGGCGGGGCAGTCGTGGAGCGAGCAGCGTGTAGACGATGTTGCCGGCCACCGCGCCCAGCCCGAACGCGGACCCGATCACCCCCAGCGCCGCCGGCCCGTGCGGCCCCGCATGCACCCAGACCGGAACGAAGACGGTCGCGAACGCCTGATCGAACATGTTCGTGACGAACAGCATCGACATCACCCCGAGGATCAGCCGATCCGACCTGACGTAGCGGAACCCGTCCCGCAACGCGCCCGAATACCCCTGCTCCTCGCACTCGGCCACGGCCGCCGCGTCCGCCCACCCGACCCGCACCATCGTCGCGATGATCAGCGCGCTGGCCGCGAACGAGAATGCGTCGACGAGCAGCACCGTCTCCGCCCCGAACGCGGCGATCAGCACCCCGGCCAGGGGAAGCCCGAGCAGGGTGGAGGCGCGGCAGACCCCGTCGTACAGTGCGGTGCCCCGCTCGGTGGACAGCCCGGCCGCGGCGATCGTGCGGGGCAGCAGGGCCCGTTTGGCCGCGTCCCCGAAACCGCGCAACGCCCCGGCCAGCGCGATCAGTGCCAGCAGGGCGCCCATCGAGACGCCCTCGTAGTAGCCGAGCAGCGGAATACCGGCCACCGCCAGAACACTCGCGGTGTCCGCGGCCACCGCCGTCGGGCGCGGGCCCACCCGGTCGACGATCGGCCCGCCGAGCAGGCCCGCCAGCACGTACGGCAGCATTTCGGCAAGCCCCGCCAACCCGGCGAGCAGGGCCGAGTCGTGAGTGGTCAGAACCAGCCACGGGATGGCCACGAAGGTGATCCGGCTACCGAGCATGGAGATCGCTTCGGCGGTGAGCAACGCGCCGATCTGGCGGTTCACCGCTCGATGCGGGCGGGCCGGCCCGGGGACGTCGCGCACCGTTCGAACATAATTTTCATCCCCGGAATCAGCAAGACACTCATCGATGCCTTGCCGTGCTCCATGCGTCTCACCGTGCCCCACCCGTCGCGTCTCCCCGTCTCACGCGGGCGGCAGGTGATCGACCACGTTGTACCGGTCCAGTGTCAGCCCCGCACCGGAGTCGACGAACCGGGAGATCGAGGCATTGCGGACGAAGCCCGACTCCCGCTCCACCGCCAGCACACCGTCCCGGTCCAGCCGCTCGATGACCGCCCGCATCATCAGCACCACCGCGTCATGCGCGACCACCACCACCCGCTGTCCCGGATACCCGGCGCGCAGATCGTCCAGGAAGGACCCGAGCCGCACCGCGACATCCCCGAACGACTCACCACCCGGTGGGGCGTACTCGAACTCGCCCGCCGCGGCCCGCCGCCCCGCCTCATCCGGGAACCGGGCCAGCACCGCCGCCCGCGTCAACATCTCCAGATCGCCGAGCAGCCGGTCCACCAGCCGATCATCGGTACCCGGCTCCGGCAGTGGAACCTTCGAGGCCTCGGCGGCGATCCGCCAGGTCTCCCGGGCCCGCAGATAGGGCGAGGTGATCACCACCTCCGGCCGGCGTTCCTCCGGTAGGGCGGCAAGCCAGCGCCCCACCGCGGCGGCCTGTTCCTCCCCGAGCCCGGTGAGCGGAACATCGGCATCCCGCCCGCTCACCGCGGCCTCCAGCAGCCCTTCCGCATCCGCTGCTGGAAAGGCGACGTTGGCCAGACTCTGCCCGTGCCGGACCAGGATCAGTTCAGCGACCATGATCGGACCCTACCCACCAGTCCCCCCGGCGGTCACGGTCCGAATTCCCCAAGAAGCTTCAAGTAACCGCACCAACCGCACGAAACGACCCGCCAATGCATCCGCAGCCCCATCCGGACGTGCGCAACCTCTCACCAATGCCGCCCCGAATTCCTTTCGTCCTCATTCTCAAATGCACCATCAGTCCCTTAAGTCGACCCGTTGTCCTGCTTCCGGACCCGTCACCCCGCCCCAGGTCTCCCATGCCGTCTCATGCCGCGCTTTCCCTGCGCCGTCCCGCGCCGCGGTTATCCCTCGCAGCTTCCGCCGTATCTCTCCTTCACCGCCTCATGTCGTGCTCCACTGCCGTCGCCGGCTGCAGCCCCTTCCCGCTGCTGCCGGGCCGTCACCGTCTGCTGCCGGATGCCACCGTCTCCGGTGTCGCCTACCGCACTTCGCCGGCGATGTCCGTCAGCCTGATGCAGGCGCCCATCGGGATCACGGCCTGCTGAAAACGGGTGGCACCAAGCCGTGCGGACGTTCGAGGATGACGGCGTGACCGAGGAGAAGCTGATCCGTGCCGTCCCTGTCGTCGTGGCCGAACGGGCCACCCGGCAGCAGTCGACCGCCGACGCGACGGCGGGTGTCCGGCAACGGCCATGAACGGCCCGTTCCTGGCCGGAGTGATCGCCGGCTACGGGATCGCCGTCCCGGTCGGGGCCATCGGCGTGCTCATCGCCGTTCTCAGCGCACGGATCTCACTACGGGTCGGCGCCGCGGCCGGCATGGGCGCAGCCACCGCGGACGGGATCTACGCCCTGATCGCGACAGCCGCCGGAGCAGCAGTGGCAAACCTGATCGCCCCGATCGCCGAACCACTGCGGTGGGCCGGCGCAACAATCCTCCTGACACTGGCGGCGTGGACCGCCTGGGGTGCGATCCGGAACCCGGCAGTCACCGAACGCCCCGAACGCCCGACCACACCCCTCCGTGCCTACCTGGGCGTCCTCGGCCTGACCCTGCTGAACCCGGCCACTGTCATCTACTTCGCGGCCCTGGTCCTGGGCGGCGGCGGTTCCGGCGGCGGCCCGTGGTTCGTGACCGGTGCCTTCCTGGCCTCGGCGAGCTGGCAACTACTGATCGCCGGCGGAGGCTCCCTGATCGGACGTCTCCTGACCGGTCCCCGAGGCCGCCTCCTGACCGCCCTGGTCTCCAGCGCCGTCATCGCCGGCTTCGCCCTGAACCTCCTCCTGACCGACTGATGTCCCGGCGGCGACCGAGATCAGGAACTCGTCTCCGGGAGCGAGGCGCTCCACAGTGGTCATCGCCGCCGGTCCGTCACCACTTTCGGTGAGGAACCGGACCAGGTGTGTGAGTGCGTGCCGATCACCGGCCTCGGCGCGCACACGCAGATCCTCGCCACGACCGGCCTCATGGAGACGGGTGTTGAGGGCTCGTACCGCATGAACGTCGGTACGCCCGAGGTCGGCCAGCTCGGGCAACCGGCCGGCCACCGCCAGGAGCCGCAGGTGCCAGAGATGGGTGCTGTGCCGGTGATGGTCGTTGCTGTAACACTCCGCGTGCGGTGCGACCAGGCCGATCGCCGAGTCCCAGTCGCCTCGCTTCTCGGCGGCCTCGGCCGTCTGACACCAATCGAACGCAGCCAGCCGGCCGGGGTTCTCGTCGGCGACTGACGGCCGTCCGTCGCCGTCGATGCGGTCCGGTGCCGGTGGAGACGGGTGGGTGTCGTCGCTCACGAAGGGGAGCCGCTCGTCCCGGGGCCGGGTCACAGGTGTTTGGCCGCCTCTCGATAGGACAGCGGGGACAACGTCCCGGCGTGGGTGGTCAGGAAGGCCCGAACCGCTGCGGGGTCGGTGCGGGCGTAGTGGCGCAGCGCCCAGCCGATCGCCTTGCGGACGAAGAAGTCCCGGTGCCCGGCCTGGGCCTCGCAGTAGCCGAACAGGCGAGTGGTGTCGGTGTCCGCGCCGGACAGCAGCTGATGCAGGATCGCGGTCCGGACCAGCCACATGTCGTCCGCAACCGCCCACTCGTCCATCCGCGCGGTCAGTGCCGGATGGCGGCGGACCAGGCCTGCGACGACATGGGTGGCCAGCGGGTCCACTGTGTCCCACCAGGACTTCGTGGTGATCAGCTCGGCCGTGGTGTCCAGGAAACCGGGCCCCGGGACCTTGATGTGACCGGTCAGGTAGTCGCAGGCGAACTGCTGGAACTCCCGCTCCTCGCGGGACCAGCACGCCAGCGCCACCGCCCGCAGGTCGGCCTCGGCCGGTCCGGGCAGGCCCTTGAGCGCGATCCGGGCCTGCGACCGCCGAACGGCGCTGGTCAGGCCCAGGAATGGAAACTGGTCACGCATGTAGGCAGCCGCCCCGACCGCACGCACCGGATCGCGGCCGCTCTCGAACGCGCTGGTGAGACGGTCCATCAGGACCACGGAGAACTCGCTCACACCGATCACTCCCGCTCAGGCCTCGAGCCCGAGGACTCGTTCATGCCCCGCATCCTGCCACCGGGATCCGACAGGAATCCGGTGGATCACGCCGGCCTGTGGATGAACAGATGCGCCGTCGGGCGGTCTGTGGACAACGGCCGCCGGTGGTCCGCCGGGCCGTAGGGTGGCGTTGTGGTTGAGCGAGCGGCCGCCGGCGGTGGCAAATGGGTGGACGTCGCGCCGGAGCGGTTACCGCGATGGCTGGAGAATTTCGGGAGGCGACATGGAACGTACAACGAAGAGGGTTTGACCCTGATCGCCTCGGACGGTGCGACGGCGGAGCTGCGCCTGCCGGCGGGTGCCGGGCCGGTGGCCAGTGTGAACGAGCTGATCAGCGTGGCCCGGGAACCGCGGAGGCTGGGGTTGTTGCTGGCTCGCAAGGGTGCGGTGGCGGTGGGGATCGCCGACGGCGAGAAGCTCGTCGCGTCCAAGGTGGACACGCACTACGTGCAGGGGCGGACGGCTGCCGGTGGCTGGTCGCAGCAGCGGTTCGCGCGGCGGCGGGACAACCAGGCCAGAGCGGCGGCGTCCGACGGGGCGGGGATCGTGGCGCGCATTCTCTTACCGGAGGTGCGGTCGCTGACGGCGCTGGTGACCGGTGGAGACCGTTCGGCGGTGGACGCGATCCTGGCGGCGCCCCCGTTGGCAGCGCTCGCCGGGTTGCGTACCGGACGGATGTTGGAGGTCCCCGAGCCACGACACGCGGTGCTGGTGTCGGCGGTCGCGGCGGCCCGGGCCGTGCCGATCCTGATCCACGAACCGGCCGGCGCCGAGGGGCACCGGCCGGGTTCGGAGAGCGCGTGACGGTGGGGAGCAGGGTCAGCTGACGGCGCCGGCCTTGAAGGTGTCGCACTGGGCCGGGTCGCCGGATTCCCAGCCGATCCGGAACCACTTCTGGCGCTGTTCGGAGGTGCCGTGGGTGAACTGTTCCGGGTCCACCTCGCCGCCGCCGCGGCCCTGCAGGGTGTCGTCGCCGATCTGGCCGGCGGCCTGGATGCCCTCCTGGACGTCGGTGTCGGTGAGGCTGGTGAAGATCTTGTCGCCGTCCTTGTCGGTGGTGCTCGACGCGGAGTGTGCCCAGGCGCCGGCATAACAGTCGGCCTGCAGTTCGAGCTTGACCGACTCCTGGTTGGCCGAGTCGGGGTCGCGTTCCTGGCGGCGGCGCATCTCGGCCTCGGTGCCGAGGACGTCCTGGACGTGGTGGCCGTACTCGTGGGCCAGCACGTACGGCTGGGCGAACTCGCCCGGGGCGCCGAGCTGCTGGGCGAGCACCTTGTAGAAGGAGAGGTCGATGTAAACCTTGTCGTCGGCGGGACAGTAGAACGGCCCGACACCGGAGTCGGCAGCCCCACAGGCGGTGTTGACGTTGCCTTCGAAGAGGTATGTCTTGGCGGGCTGGTACTGCTCGCCGAACGACTCCGGGAGCTGCTTCGCCCAGTAGTTCTGGATCGACGTCACGTAGAGCCCGTTACGGCACTCCAGCACCTGGAGTTTCTGGGCGTCGTCGCTGCACTGGGTGAGTGGCTGCCCGGTCGGCTCGCTGCCGCTCCCGCCCAGCGTGTTGATGCCGAAGTAGCCACCGACCACGGCGATGATCAGCGTCACCACGACACCGGCGATGCCGCCACCGCCGATCGGCAGACCGCCGATGCCGCCGCCGCCCCCGCCCGAGCCCCGGCCGTCCTCGATCTGACTGGCGTCGATGTCGGCGCGTTCGTTGAGTTCCATTCTCGTCCCACCTTCACCACGGTTGCCGGGCGTGTACCCGTTGATCTCGCCGGTTAATCGAGTGGGAGCCCGGAGGAGGCGCCCGGTAGTATGGCGGCGTGCTGCTCTGCGAAGGCTGACCTGCCCCGGCGCCGACCGTCAATCCGATGGCCGGCGCTTTTCTGCGCCCTGAGTCAGCCCGAATCCACGAGAGCGAGAATTCACATGATCACCGCCACCGGACTGGAACTTCGCGCCGGCGCGCGAATCCTGATCTCCCCGACCACTCTGCGGGTGCAACCCGGCGACCGGATCGGCCTGGTCGGCCGTAACGGCGCGGGCAAGACCACCACGCTGAAGGTCCTCGCCGGCGAGGGCGTTCCGTACGCGGGTCAGGTCGAGCGGACGAGTGAGATCGGTTACCTGCCACAGGATCCGCGGACCGGCGACCTGAACGTCACCGGCCGCGACCGGGTGCTGTCCGCCCGCGGGCTGGACACCATCCTCGTCGAGATGCAGAAGCTCGAGGTGCAGCTCGAGGAGAGCGCGGACGAGAAGCTGATCCGTCGGTACGGGCAGTTGGAGGACCAGTTCTCCGCCCTCGGCGGGTACGGTGCCGAGGCCGAGGCCGCCCGGATCTGCGCGAACCTCGGTCTGCCCGAGCGTGCCCTGGCCCAGACGATCGGCACTCTCTCCGGTGGCCAGCGCCGCCGGATCGAGCTGGCCCGCATCCTGTTCGCCAACTCCGGCCAGAACGGCAAGGGCATCCTGCTGCTGGACGAACCGACCAACCACCTCGACCACGACTCGATCGCCTGGCTGCGCGGTTACATGGCGCAGCACAAGGGCGGCCTGATCGTGATCAGCCACGATGTCGAGCTGCTGGACGCAGCGGTCAACAAGGTCTGGTATCTGGACGCCAACCGTTCGGTCGTCGACATGTACAACATGGGCTGGAAGACGTACCTGGAGGCGCGGGAGACCGACGAGCGCCGCCGTCGCCGGGAGCGGGCCAACGCGGAGAAGAAGGCCGGCGCTCTGATGGCGCAGGCCGACAAGATGCGGGCGAAGGCCACCAAGACGGTCGCCGCGCAGAACATGGCACGCCGGGCCGAGAAGCTGCTCGGCGGCTTGGACGAGGTGCGGACCTCGGACAAGGTGGCGAAGGTCCGGTTCCCCAATCCCGTCTCGTGCGGCAAGACCCCGTTGACCGCCACCGGCCTCTCCAAGTCGTACGGCTCGCTGGAGATCTTCACCGATGTGAGCGTCGCGGTGGACCGTGGCTCACGGGTGGCGATCCTCGGGCTGAACGGCGCCGGCAAGACCACCCTGCTGCGGATGCTGGGCGGCCTGCTCGAATCGGACACCGGTGAGGTGCGGGCCGGGCACGGGCTGCGGCTCGGCTACTACGCCCAGGAGCACGAGACCCTGGATGTGGACCGGACGATCCTGGAACACATGCGCAGTGCCGGTTCCGAGCAGAC
>DATMVU010000191.1:0-6266 GCA_035562875.1 Actinoplanes sp.
AGATCATGGTGCTCGAACGGCGATTCGACGGCGAACGGGTCCGGTTCGCTCCCGCAGACCGGGCGTGGCTGGCAGCTCTGCTGCACCCGCTACCCCGAACGGTGCTGACCCATCTGCGGCTGCTCGTACGCCCGGACACCGTACTGCGCTGGCACCGTGACCTGATCGTCCGCGGCCGTCCGGCCCGACGGTCCCGGCCCCGCCGGGCCGGACGGCCGCGGACGATCCGATCGATCCGGACGCTGGTACTGTGCCTGGCCCTGGAGAGCAGCGGCTGGCGAGGTTCCTAGGTACCCGGGTGGTGGAGACTGAGTTGGAGGACGGGCAGTGGGAGTTGACGTTCATGTTGAACGGTGTGGAGAACGAGATCTGGGTGGACCAGCGCGCGGGTCGGCTCTCCGGGCACGAGCTCGACGGCTGAGGCTGCCGTGACGGTGTGGATGACTGCCTGTGGTGGTGGCCGCCCACCGGCTCCGGCGGTGAGGTGATGTCGGACCTCAGGCGCGTAGGGCGACGACGGCATCGATGCCGGCGGGTTCGCTGGCATCGAGGCGGGTGCGGCCGCCGCTGGCTCGGGCGAGCTGGTCCACCAGTGCCAATCCGAGTCCGGTGCCGCCCTTGCGTGCTCCCGGTGCCCGCCAGAACGGTTGCAGTGCCAGCGCCCGGTCCTCATCGCTAAGACCGGGCCCGGCGTCGATGACGTGCAGCTCGACGCTGTCGCCATCGCTGTGCCAGGTGACGGTGACGGTGCTGCCGGGCGGGGCCACGTCGAGTGCGTTGGCGATCAGGTTGTCGAGGATCTGGTCCAGTGCCCCGGGGATCACCTGGGCTGTCACCTGGTCGGATCCGGCAATCATCAGGGTGACCCCGCGGTCCTCGGCCACCGGCCGCCATACGGCAGCCCGCGCGGTGACCGTGGTGCTGATCGGCACCGGCTCGGCGGGCACGGCTTGGTGCTCGCTGCGGGTCATGGCGAGCAAGGTGTCCACCAGGGTGGCGAGTCGATCGGCCTCACGTAGCGCCGCCTGCAGGTTGGATTGCCCGCCGCAGGAGATGTCCGGTTCGAGGTTTTCCAGCCGTAGTCGTAGGGCGGTCAGTGGTGTCTTGAGCTGGTGGGAGGCGTGTCCGACGAAGGACCGCTGTGCGGTGATGAGTTCCTGCAGGCGTACCGCTGTGGTGTTGAAGGTTTCCGCGAGGCGCCGCAGCTCGGGCGGGCCGGTGGTGGTCGACGCCGGGGTCGTGGCTCCGTCGGCGAGGCGGCGGGTGGCGCGTTCCAGTTCCCGGACGGGCCGGCCGATCCAGCGGGCCAACGTGAGGGCGATGAGACCTCCGCAGATCAGCACGGCCACGCTGACACCGGTGAGTACGAGCTGGAACTGGCGGATCCGGGCGGCGAGCGGCTCGCTGGACACGCTGACCTGCATCGCGCCTTGCGACGGCCTGCCTGGATGGATCGGCACGGCCACCGTCATCCGGCCGTCGTCGATGCCGCTGATCACCGGGGTTTGGTCGGCCAGAACCCGGCTGAGGTCCGGTGCGGCGGATCCGTCGGTGCGGGTGGTGACAACGGGGCGCCCGTCGGCGTCGAGCAGGTCGATGCGGGCGGTCCAGCGCTGTGCGGCGTCGCGGACCAGGGTGTCGATCTGGGTTGCGGGGCCGGTGCGCAGCGCGGTGTCGATGAACGCGGCCAGTGTCTCCGCATCGTGTTCGAGTTGGGCAAGGGCATGCTGCTGCTCGCCGCGCTGGTAGACGTATCCGAACGGCAGAGCCAGCCCGGCGAGGACGACCAGGGTCAGCGACACGTAGGTCAACAGCAGGCGGCGGATCACAGGCATCGGTACGGGTGGTCCTGCCGGGCGGGTTCAACCATGAGGCGGTCTGCTCCGTATCTGTCACTGCGGGGATATCGCTGGTCGAGGAGGTATGCATGCGGGTTCTGCTGGTGGAGGACGACGAGTCGATCGCTGAGCCGCTCGCTGACGGGTTGAGTCGGTACGGCATCACCACCGACCGGGTCGGCACCGGCGCCGCGGCCCTGAGCGCCCCACTCGGCGACTTCGTGCTGCTGGACCTAGGCCTGCCCGACATCGACGGCATCGACGTCTGCCGGCAGCTGCGGCAGATCAGCGACGTCCCGATCATCATGCTGACCGCCCGCGGCGACGAGACCGACCGGGTGCTCGGCCTGGAGATCGGCGCCGACGACTACCTGCCGAAACCGTTCAGCACCCGCGAACTGGTCGCCCGGATGCGCGCCATCGGACGCCGCACCCGAACCGCCGCACCGCCGGCGAAGGCTCCGGAGAACCGGCTCGGGCCGCTGACCATCGACGACCGTACCCGGCAGGCCAGCTTGTCCGGGGTTCCGTTGGCGTTGACGCCGAAGGAGTACCACCTGCTCGCCCTGCTGGCCGCGGACCCGGGAGCGGTCATAGAGCGGCGCCGGATCCTGGAGACGGTGTGGGAGCCCAACTTCTTCGGCCGCGGCAAAACCCTGGACTTTCACGTCGCGACGCTGCGGCGCAAGCTCGGCGATCCGCGGTGGATCGAGAACCGCCGCGGGATCGGCTTTCGGCTCGTCGTGCCCGCCGACGAGGTCTAGACGAGTAAGTCCTAGTCCAGGTCAGTGGTCGTAGGCGATCAGTGACCTGTTCAGGGGTTGTCCGGTGGTGCGGTTGTGCCAGATCGCGGCTGTTATGGCCAGGGTGCGCTGGGCGATTCGGACGGTGACGCCTTCGATGCTGCGGCCGCCGTGCAGTTCTAGGTCGAGTTGGCCTTTCAGCGTGTCGTTGACCGACTCGATCAACTGTCGTACGGGTTTGAGCGGGTTCTCCCGGTCGTGGGGTCCGGTTGCGTAGGACGGCCGCAGTAGCCGGGCTCCGCGTTCGGCGAGCCAGCGGTCGAGTTCGGTGGAGACGTAGCCCTTGTCCGCGATGATCAGCTGGCCGGGCCGGCGGAGAGGAGGCCGGGGTCCTCTTCGAGGGCTGCGGCAAGGACCTGCCGGTCGTCGGCCTTCGTGTCGGCGAGTGACCAGGAGATCGGCAGCTCCGAGGGCGTGTAGATCAGGTGTAGTCGCAGTCCCCGGAAGAACCGTGAATGCGATGCGCAGTAGCCCTAGGTGGCTCAGCCGGCCAGGTTCGATCGTTTCACGGTCGGCCTGGACCGGCCGCATTCGACCGGGGTCGAGTCGGTGACCCAGACGTCGTCGAACCACAGATCGGTGTCCGCCGCGATCAGCCTGATCGCCTTCTTCAACAGCGGCGACGCGGCCCGCAGCGGCTTGTTGTAACCGGATTGACCCGGCAGATAGGGGAACGCGCCGGGCAGGTGCCGGGGAAGGCACCGCAGCCAGCGGGCCTCGGACCGGATCGCGAGCAGAGCCTGCGCGACGGCCATGGTGATCAGCTCGGCGTCGGACAGCCTCGGCGGACGGCCGGTCCGGCGGGGCGTACCGAGCCAGTCGTCGATCTTCACGTAGAGTGCGATGAGAAGGGTGTGGATGTCTGTCGTCACAAACAGATCATCGACACCCTTCACCTTTACACCGGTCACGCGCCCAACTGAGCGCTGGTCACGCGTACAGCCCTCACTTCACAGCTCACCATGCCACCGAGTTAGGACTTACTCGTCTAGGGTCCGCCGGGCGGCTGGAGGGGGTATCACCGCCCGGCGGACGCCTCAAACCGGCCGTGCGGACAGCTGGCAGTCGCGGTGACCGACCAGCAGCCAGGGCCGCCGGTCGGCCTCGAGCACGGTGATCGTCTCCGGGTCGGTGGCCTGACCCAGTCGGCCGTGGTAGCCGGCGGTGGCGTAGCCGTGTTGTTCCAGCCGCGACCCACCCGAGACCGTGAAAACTGACCCGCCGGCCACGACGGCGTCGTCCACGCTGTCGGCGCCCGGCGCCGACCAGCGGGCCACCACCCCCTCACCGACCATGATCTCCTTGACCCCGCCCTCACCGGCCACGAAGAGCCGATCGCCGTGCGCCCACAGGCGATCCGGGAGTTCGCCCTGCTCCATCCGCCACCGCGTCTCACCCGACGGCGTGGTGACGTGCAGGTCCCCGCGGTGCCCGGCAACGACCCGGTTGCCGTTGGGCAGGAACGTCGCTGCCCGGGCGGGACCACCGAACAGGCTGAGGAATGCGCCGGTGCGGGCGTCGAGTTCGACGGCACCGGCATTGGTGGCGACCAGTACCCGCGTCGCGGCGGTGTCGGCGGCGATACTGTGCGGGCAACCGGCCAGCCGGGTCTGCCACACCATGCGTCCCGCCGTGTCCATGCGGAACACCCGGCCGTCGGCGGTGGTAGCGAGTACTCCGCCAGGCACTGCTGCCAGCCGCCGGGTGGCGGCGAAGCCGGTCGGGTGATGATCCTCGACGGTTAGTGTCCAGTCGATGTCGCGCCTCAACCGGACCACTGCGACACCCGTGTCGGTCGCCACATACCCCTTGGCTGGGTCGTCCCCGCTGGCCTGCATGTCCCATACGGTGTGAACGGCCAACTGGGCCGTCACCGCCGGTGCCGTCTCACCGGGCGTGTCAGTCTGCGCGACAGGCAGACCCTCGTCCAGGATCGAAAGCACCTCGCCGGTAGCCGCGGCGACGGTCGCCGCACACAGCCAACTGCCCCGGACGAACTGCACCACGAACACCTGTCGGCCGAACTTGTACGCGATCCGCACGCCGGCCATCCGGCCGCCGCCCGCCTCCCGCAGGACCGCGTCCACCGCCCTGGTGATGTCCGCGGACGACCATGTCTGCTGCGCTGCCGTATCCGTCATGTCAACCTCCACCGCCTCGGCCGTACGCAGCAGTAGACGTGCCGTCACGAGACTCCGGATGCCTGCCCGGACAGACCCTGACCGGGCCCTGGACGATTCCTACAACTACGCCCCGACCACCTCGATAGCCAGGAAATGGCCAGGGAACATCCAGACCTTCGCCGGGACCCCGTCTGTCGGCCCCGATCGCCCGTACCGCCGGACGTCCCCGCCGTGCGGTGGCGTCACGGCCCGCCGAATCGGCGGGCCCCGGCAGTTGGAGGATCTGATGCGCAGAAGTCTATTGATCGCGGTCACCGTCGCAGGCGTTGTCGTGCCCTTGAGCGCAGGTACCGCTTTGGCGATGGCCGATGACTCCGCGGACCGGCGGAACACCTCGGCTGGATTCGAGATCGAGATCGACCCGGAACTGGACGCCAAGTTCGGCCCGCGGCCGGTCAACGCCGTCCAAGCAGCCGACATCGTGACCCGCCGATTCCCTGGCGCCCGCGTGTTGAAGGGCGAACTCGACGAACGGGCCGGCGGACCGATCTGGGAGATGGAGTTCCGACTGCGCGGCAACGACAACGAAGTCGACGTCGACGCGGTGACCGGCGCCATCCTCAGCGGTGGCGACGATCGCGCAGACGACGATGAACGCGACGACGACTGATCAACCGCGTTGAGGCGGCCCGGAACTGACCTGGCACGCCGACCCGGCCGTGGCTGATGCGCCTGCCGCACCGCTGCCAGCACGGCCGGGATCACGGGCGCCCATTGCGCTCTCTGCCGGCGGCCAGCAGGTGGCAGAGAGCGCAATGGGCGCCCGCAGATAGCGCTGTCCTCCAGAAGTCGATGCTCTAGTACTCCAGCCGCACTTTCAGGTCCGGAGTCTGCGCAGGTAGTGGCTGGTCCGCGCCCGGTATTGATGGCGGCGCCGCCAGTATGACCAATGCCAGATATGATCTTGCTCGCGGATGGTCGTGGTCAGGTGTGCCAGCTTCCGGCAGTGGTAGGAATCTTCTCGTCGATGCCGGCCTCGGCACGCCGGGTCGGATCGTCGATCCAGCGTTGGGGCAGGTAGAGCTCTCGGTCGATGAGAGCTCGTCCTCTGCTGCTGGCGTAGGCGAGGAACACGCCGAGCCGGCAGTTCTCGATGCGCCCGGCCGTGCCGGAGTACTGCCGCTGGACCCCGGCGGACTTGACGCCCTTCTCCAGGAAACCGATCTCATCGACGATCAATACGCCGTCGTCGGCACCGAGGTGTTCGGTGACGTAGTCGCGCAGGGCATCGCGGACCGCGTCGGCATCCCCATCGGCGCGGTTGAGCAGGCGCTGCATGCCGTCGGGCGTAGCGTCACCAGCCGCCTCGGCTATCGTCCAACCGTTTTTGCCGGCCAACGGCGACAACAGGCTCAGCAGGTAACCTCGTGCCCGGCGGCGTGGATCGACGCGTCCGAACCTTCTTGCGATGCGGGCCAAAACATCGTCCAGACCCGTCAACC
>DATMVU010000192.1:0-35944 GCA_035562875.1 Actinoplanes sp.
AGGCCGGACCCCGACGAACCGGCCCTGCCTGCCCGCTCGGCGAGCTCGGAGACCACCGCTGGAACCCCGCCGAGATCCCACACCTCGGCGATCCCTCCGGCCCGCACCGTGGTCAGGTCGACGAGTGCCGAGTGCACATGAGCGTCGACCAGTCCCGGAAGAAGCGTCCCCGGGAACCGGCGGGTGTCCTCCCCCGACGGGGCCATCTCAGCCGGAACCGGCCTGATCACCCCGTCCGGCGCCACCCGCAGGGCGATGCCGGTGCGCAGGCGCCCGCCCCACCAGACCGAGTCGGCGACCAGCCATCCGACTCGCCCGGCCCCGGCTGACGCCAGTGTCCCCTCCACACGCTGCACGGACGCACCGACGGCAGGGACCTCCGCCTGCTGCGCGGACGCACCGGCAGGGGCCTCTGCCCGCCGGTTGGGGACGCCGGTGGCCGGCAGTGGGGTCTCCTCGGCGACGGTGACCGTCGGCCGTGGGCCGGGACTCCGGCGCAGCGCCGACAATCCGCACCCCGCCCCGGCACCGGAACCCCCGCAGCAGCCACCCGCAGCACGCTCATCCGTGTCGCTCGCGCACACGCCCGCTGTGCCGGACGACGGTTCGGCACTCATCGTGGGTCCTTCTCCAGCAACTCACGCAACACCCGGAGCCCCTGATAGACCTCGGTGAAGCTGGTGCTCAACGGTGCCGGGCCGATACGCAGGCCGTCGGGCCGGCGATAGTCGGGGATCACCCCGCTGTCCCACAGCGGCGTGAGCAGGGACTGGAATCCCTCCCGCCGCAGGGTCACGTGCCCGCCGCGCCGAGCCGGGTCCCGCGGACTGACCACCTCGACGCCGAACGGTGCCAGCCACTCGTCGGCCAGGTCCAGTACGTATCCGGTGAGCAACAGCGACTTGGCCCGGACCGCCTCGATCCCGGCGGTGGCGAGCATGTCCAGGTTCGCGTGCAGCGGCACCATCGCCAGGATCGGCGGGGTGCCGCTGAGCAGCGCCCGAGCGCCCTCCGCAGCCTCGTAGCCGGGCCCCATCTCGAACACGGCCCGGTGCCCCATCCACCCCTGGATCGGTTGCCGCAGCTCGCCCAGAAGTTCCCGCCGCACGTAGGCGAACGCCGGCGCCCCGGGACCGCCGTTCAGGTATTTGTAGGTGCACCCGACGGCGAGGTCGACACCCCACTCGTCGAGCCGGATCGGCACCGAGCCGGCCGAATGGCACAGGTCCCACATGGCCAGCGCCCCTGCCGCGTGGACCACCCGGTTGATCTCCGCGACGTCGGCGAGCCACCCGGACCGGTACGCGACGTGGCTGAAAAGGAC
Organism: Actinoplanes sp.; assembly: GCA_035562875.1. Taxonomy (GTDB): domain Bacteria; phylum Actinomycetota; class Actinomycetes; order Mycobacteriales; family Micromonosporaceae; genus Actinoplanes. The sequence goes on from DATMVU010000192.1 coordinate 1,325, forward strand.
CAGGGCGGTGTCCGCGTCGACGGCCCCGGCCACCTGCTCCGGGTCGATGCCCGTCGCCGGGTCGGTCTCGATCCACTTCAGGCGCAGGCCCCGCTCGGCGGCGATGCCCTCCAGCACGTACCGATCGGTGGGGAAGTTGTCCGTGTCCAGCACGACGGTCCGGCGGCCGGGACGTGCGTCCACCGCGGCCCGGGCCAGCTTGTAGAGGAGCACTGTCGTCGAGTCCGCGATCACGGTCTGCCCGGGGGCCGCGCCCAGAGCGGCCTCGCCGAGCCGGTCGCCGAGGGTGAGCGGCCAGTCCATCCAGCCCTCGTCCCAGCCCCGGATCAGCCGGCCGCCCCACTGTTCCCGGATGAACTCGTCGACCAGCCGCGCGGTCGCCTCCAACGGCCGGCCCAGCGAGTTGCCGTCGAGATAGGAGAGCAGTTCGGCGGGTGGCGGGGTGATGAACTGCCCCCGCCGGTCGGCGAGCGGGTCCGCCGCGTCCAGGGCGGTGGCACGCGCCAGCAGTTCGCCGGTCAACTCGGAACTCCGATCTCGGTACGGACGGCGTAGAGCTCGGGGAAGAACGTCAGATCGAGGGCCGCCTTCAGGAAGGACACCCCGCTGGAGCCGCCGGTGCCGCGTTTGAACCCGATCGTCCGCTCCACCGTCTTGAGGTGCCGGAACCGCCACAGCTGGAAGTTCTCCTCCAGGTCGACGAGCTCCTCACAGGCCTCGTAGACGTCCCAGTTCTGCTCGGCCTTCTCGTAGATCTGCTGGAAGACCGCGACCAAGTCGGGCTGGTATTCGTACGCCTCGGTGACGTCCCGGTTCAGGATCGTCTCGGGGATCGGATGCCCGCGCCGGGCCAGGAGGCGCAGGAACTCGTCGTAGACGCTCGGTGCGTTCAGCGCCTCCTCGAGCAGTGCCCGGGCCTCCGGCTGCTCGTCGAAGAGTTTCAGCATGTCCCGGTTCTTGTTGCCGAGCATGAACTCAATCGCGCGGTACTGGTACGACTGGAAACCCGACGAGGTGCCGAGGAAACTGCGGAACTCCGCGTACTCCGTCGGGGTCAGGGTGGCCAGCACCGACCACTGCTCGGTCAGGGTGCGCTGGATGTGCTTGACCCGGGCCAGGCCCTTGAGTGCCGGCCGCAGCTCGTCCTTGGCCAGGTACTGCCGGACCGCGTACAGCTCGTGGACGATCAGTTTCAGCCAGAGCTCCGACGTCTGGTGCTGCACGATGAACAGCAGTTCGTCGTGGTGCTCCGGCACGCTGACCGGGCGTTGCGCTCCGAGGATGTCGTCCAGGCGGAGATATTCACCGTACGAGAGATTGACCTTGAAGCTGGTGACGATGCCGTTTTCCAGCGGCCGCTGTGCAGACATGACGAATCCTCCTCACTTCCAGCAGATCACAGGGAGCCCCAGTACACCCATCGGCCGTCGTGGCGGACGAACCGGCTCCGCTCGGCCAGGACACCGGGACGTCCGTCTTCGACGTAGTGCGCGCGGAACTCGACGATCCCCTCCGCGTCGAAGACGCCACCGCCGCTGCGATCCACCACCTCCAGGCGCGTCCAGCGCAACCCGGGGTCCTTCTCGATCGACTCGGGTCGCGTCTCCGGATGCCAGGTGGTCAGCACGTAGGAACTGTCGTCCAGCGCGTAGGCACTGAAACGCGAGCGCATCACGGCCTCCGGATCAGCCGCGGCCTTTCCGCCGTGCAGGGCACCACAACAGCTTTCGTACGCCCCGGCGCCGCACGGGCAGAGCGCGGGGACGGTCCTGGTCCTGGGGGATCTGCGAGCCATGGCGCCAAGTCTCCCCCACCCCTGCGGCAGCCCTGGAAGTTATCCACATTCCTCGGTTGTCCACAGGCCGGGTCGCCGCGGCACGCTCGCCGCGGTACTCATCCAGGCATGCCCGAACCGACCTCAGCCGGCCTGTTGCTCGACCACGATTCCGCTGATCACCTTCTGGCAGCGGTCCAGCTGCTCGATGAGTCCCTGCATCTCCTCGATCGCCGAGACCGCGTTCTGGGTGTCTGTCCGGATCCCGTCGACCTGGGTGCTGATCTCGCTCGTCGCCGTCGCGGTCTCGTTCGCCAGGTCCTTGACCTCGCTGGCCACCACGGCGAAACCCCGGCCCGCCTCACCGGCCCGCGCCGCCTCGATCGTCGCGTTCAGCGCCAGCAGGTTGGTCTGTTTGGCGATCGTCGCAATCAGCTGCACGACCTTGCCGATCTCGCTGCTACTCGCCTCCAGGCGCTGGATCACCTGGACAGCCGTCTCCGCCGCACGGACCGCCGCGTCGGTGGCCGCTGCCATGTCGTTGCTGACGTTGGCCAGCCGGTGCGCGGAGTCGCGCTGGCGGTCCTGCGCGGACCAGTCCTGCTGGCCACTGGAAGACCAGTCGTCATTCTGATCCCAGTCGGACATGGTGATAGCGACCCCTCTCGCCCATTATTCAGACAGAACATCCCATCCCGCCCACGGGTCGCGGAGCGTTTTCCCGGATCCGGCACCCTCGGCGACACGCCGCCGGCCGAGCCGCTGCCACCTTTGACGAGACCGCTGTCGCGGCGGATCAGCATGGAAGCGCCGGCCACCGGATCACCGTCGCGGCGGATCAAGACGGGAACGCCAGCCACCGGATCACCGTCGCGGCGGATCAAGACGGCAGCGCCGGCCACCGAACCGCTGTCGCGGTGGGGTCCGGGGCGGGGCGTCTCGGGGGTCACCGATCTGCGGGCGGCCCGTGATCGCCTTCGGGGAGTTGCCGAGGACGGCAATCCGGATGCAAGCGGCTGCAAATGTGGACAGGGAGTGGTTCATTTTTTGCAATACGCTGACGTAGGATTCCAGCGTGACGAAACGACTCGCCGAGGTGGCGAAGAAGGCGGGCGTCAGTGAAGCGACTGTCAGCCGGGTGCTCAACGGGCGCAGCGGCGTCTCCGAGGCCACACGGACGTCGGTGCTGACCGCGCTCGACGTTCTGGGTTACGAGCGGCCGACAAAACTGCGTGGCGAGCGGGCCCGGCTGGTCGGCCTGGTGCTGCCCGAGTTGCAGAACCCGATCTTTCCGGCCCTCGCCGAGGTGGTGACCAGCTCCCTCGCCCAGCGCGGGTTCACCCCGGCCCTGTGTGCGCGGACGATCGGCGGGGTGACCGAGTCCGACTATGTGGAGATGCTGCTGGATCACCAGGTCAGCGGCGTGATCTTTGCAGGTGGCTCCTATGCGCTGGCCGACGCGTCGCACGAGCACTACCGCCGGCTGACCGAGCGTGGACTGCCGGTGGTGCTGGTCAACGCGGGTGTGGACGAGCTGGGATTCCCCCGGGTGTCGACCGACGACGCGGTGGCGGTCGAGCAGGCGTGGGGGCATCTGCGGTCTCTGGGCCACGAGCGGATCGGCATGGTGCTCGGTCCGGAGGGGCACATCCCATCCCGGCGCAAGCTGATCGCGATGATGCAGGCGGCCGACGAGGAGGCCGTTGTCGAGCGGTCCAGTTTCTCGATGGAGGGCGCCCGGGTCGCGGCTACCAAGCTTGTCGAACGTGGGATCACCGGCATCATCTGCGCCAGTGACGTGCTGGCTCTGGGCGCGATCCGGGCGGCCAGGCGGCTGGGCAAGGCGGTTCCGGCCGACGTCTCGGTGGTCGGTTTCGACGATTCCGCGTTCATGACCTGCACCGATCCGCCGTTGACGACGGTTCGGCAACCGATCGAGACGATGGGGCAGGCTGCGGTGGATCTGCTGGTCAGTCAGATCGATGAGGCTCACGAGTTCACCGACGAGCTGCTGTTCGAGCCCGAACTGGTGGTCTGCGGCTCCACCGGGCCTGTTCGCAGGGGATAGAGCGCCGGTTCCGGGCACGGCACTGACCACCGAGAACAGGCTTTACGACGCACTGACCCACCGAGAACAGGCCTTGCGACGCCGGTGGATCCTGCGGCGTCGGCCACTGAAGAGACGGACCTCGTGGTGCCGGCCATCGGAGACGGTGGGGCATCCCCCGACAACTGGAAGACCGGCAGGCACGCACAGAGGGCCGCCGACCGCACGAAGCGGTCGGCGGCCTTCTGCATGCCAGCGATCACCGGCCCGGCCGACGGCTGATGGTGGCGGGCAGGCGAGTGCGGGCGGTGGGCTTTGAACGTACAAAATCAGACTTAAACGGACCTTTGTCAACACCTGCCGGGAGACAGTCGCGTTTTTGCAGTTAGAAATCGAAACCTTGCGGCAACATGGGCGCGTAGTTACAGTGACTCCACTCACTACGGGAAACAGTCCTCACGAATACCCGCGGTGACGACTCTCGCCTTTTCAGCGATCTCCATGAATAGACCCGTTCCCGAAGGGATGGACAGATGCCCGTACCGCAGTACCGGAAGGTGGCGGCGTTCGCGCTCGCGACCGGACTGGGACTCAGCCTGACGGCCTGTTCCACGAAGAGCGACGACAGCGGCTCGGAAGCCGGCGGCAAGGTCACGATCACCGTCGACTGCCAGCCGGTCGCCGCCCAGAAGGAACTGCTGGACAACTGGAACGCGGATGTCGCCGAGTTCCAGAAGCAGAACCCCGACATCGTGATCAAGAGCATCAGTGTCGGCCAGCAGTGCAACAACCCGCCGGACTTCACCGCGCGGCTGGCGGGCGGCACGACGACCGACGTCTTCTACGGCTACATGACCGACCTGCAGCAGGTGCTGGACTCGGGTCAGGCGCTGGACATCACCGCATACGCGAACAAGGCGAACGTCCCCACCTGGGACAGCATCGACCCGGCTCTGACCGGCGTCTTCACCGACGGCGGCAAGATCTACGCGGTTCCGGCGAAGAACTACTCGATGGGCCTGGTCTACAACAAGACGCTGTTCGCGAAGGCCGGCCTGGATGCGGCGAACCCGCCGAAGACGTGGCCCGAGGTCCGCGCGGCGGCCAAGAAGATCGCCGCGCTGGGTGACGGCGTCGCCGGTTACTCGGAGTACAGCGCGGGCAACACCGGCGGCTGGCACTTCACGTCGCTGATCTACTCGCAGGGCGGCACGATCCTGAGCGAGGACGGCAAGAAGGCCGCCTTCAACAGTCCAGAAGGCAAGCAGGTCCTGCAAAACCTGAAGGACATGCGGTACGGCGACAACAGCATGGGCGCCCGCCAGCTCCTGCAGTGGGGTGATCTGCTGACCAGCGCCGCTGCTGGCAAGGTCGGCATGTTCGTCGGCGCGCCGGACACCACACAGGCGATCGTCAGCCAGTTCCAGGGGAGGTACGAGGACTGGGCGATGGCACCGTTGCCCGGTCAGGACGGCACCGCGAAGGGCACGCTCGGTGGCGGCGAGGGCTACTTCTTCAAGAAGGACCTGACGAAGGAGCAGGTCGAGGCGGGTCTGAAGTGGATCGCCTACCAGAAGCTGACTCCGGGTAAGGGCCAGCTCGACTACGTCCGGGCGAAGCCGCAGAACTACCCGGTGGGTCTGCCGCAGCCGCTGCTGTTCGCGAACGGGAGCGACGCGCAGAAGCAGGAACTGGAGCTGCGCAAGGCGAACGCGAACATCGACACCTCCAACTTCCAGCTGTTCGAGGCGACTCCGGTGCCGATCAAGGGTGAACCGCGGGACGCGCAGGCGATCTACGCGATCCTCGACTCGGCGATGTCCGGGGTGCTGACCGACCAGAACGCGAATGTGGACGCCCTGCTCAAGACCGCCGAGGACAAGGTCAACCAACTGCTGGCGGCCGGTAGCTGAGCATGACCACCATCACATCCGTTGCCCCGGCAAACATGACGACAGCTGCCGGGGCAACGGCGAGAAGCCGCCGGATCAAGGACAACCTCAGCGGGTACGGGTTCCTGATCGGTGCGATCCTCTGCTTCGCACTCTTCATGTGGTACCCGATGATCCGCGGTTTCGTGATGAGCTTCCAGCGCACACGACGCGGCGAGACCACCTGGGTGGGCTGGGACAACTACGTCCGGATCCTCGACGACCCGAGTTTCTGGGTGGCGTGGCAGAACACCTTCTACTTCACCGGCCTGGCCCTGATCGTCGGGTTCGTGGTGCCGTTCTTCGTGGCGCTGCTGCTCAACGAGTTCCGGCACGCCAGGGGCTATCTGCGGGTGCTCGTCTACCTGCCGGTGATGCTGCCCCCGGCGTCGGCGCTCTACCTGTTCAAGTACTACGCGTACGACCCGAGCGAGGCGGGACTCTTCAACGCCGTCCTGACGAGCCTCAACCTCCCGACCTCGGAGTGGATGCAGTCGCCGACCATGACGATGCCGGCGATGGTGCTCGCGTCGACGTGGATGAACATGGGCGGCGCGGTGCTGATCTATCTGGCGTCACTGCAGAACATTCCGGGCGAGTTGTACGAGGCCGCCGAACTGGACGGCGCCGGACTGTGGAAACGGATCTGGCACATCACCATCCCGCAGACCCGGCTGATCCTGGCGCTGCTGGCGATGATGCAGATCGTCGCGACCATGCAGTTGTTCATCGAGCCGCTGATCCTGGCGAACGGTGCGGGCACCCAGGACTCGGCGACCTCGGTCGCGTACCTCATCTACCAGCACGGATTCTTCCAGAACGACCTGAACGGCGCCGCCGCGCTCGGCGTGATCATGCTCGGGGTGCTTGCCGTCTTCTCCGGCTTCTACCTGCGGCTGACGACCAGGAACGAGTCATGAGCCGAACCCTGATCTCCACCACCCAGCTGAAGCGGGGCCGCGTCCTCTACTGGACTCTGCTGGCCGTCGTCGTGACGGTGTTCACACTGGTCTTCCTCGGGCCGTTGTACTGGATGGTCACCGGCGCACTCAAGTCGGCGCAGGAGGTCGCGCAGACCCCGCCGACGCTGTTCCCGAACGATCCACAGCTGTCGAACTACACCGCTGCCTGGGAGCAGCTCAACCTGGGGAAACTGCTGTTCAACACGTTCTACTACGCAGCCGGCGCGGTGGTCTTCCAACTGGTCTTCGACACCGCGGCGGCGTACGCCCTGGCCAAGCTCCGCCCGGTCCTCGGCAACGTGGTGCTCGGCGCGATGCTGGCGACCCTGATGATCCCGGCGATGGTGCTGATCGTGCCGCAGTACCAGACGGTGATCAGCCTGCCGGTCCTGGATCTGAGCCTGCTGGACTCGCCGTTCGCGATCTGGCTGCCGATGGTCGCGAACGCGTTCAACATCTTCCTGCTGAAACGGTTCTTCGACTCGATTCCGGAGGAGTTGATGCAGGCGGCTTTCATGGACGGCGCCTCACCGTTGCGCACCCTCTGGTCGATCATCCTGCCGATGTCGCGGCCGATCCTGGGCGTGGTGTCGATCTTCGCGGTGACCGCGGTCTGGAAGGACTTCCTCTGGCCGCTGCTGGTGATGCCGCATCCGGAGACCCGCACGGTGAGCGTCGGCATCTACGCCTTCGCCGGCGGCACCCCGCAGAACGTGGTGATCGCCGCGTCGGTCATCGCCGCCCTGCCGACCGTGATCATCTTCCTGATCTTCCAGCGCAACATCATGTCCGGCCTGACCTCAGGCAGCCTCAAGGGATGAGCGGGATGACCATGCAGTGGTGGCGTGACGCAGTGATCTACCAGGTGTACCCGCGCAGTTTCGCCGACGGGAACGGCGACGGGGTCGGCGACGTGGCCGGCATCCGGGCGCGACTGGGCCACCTGCGGGATCTCGGTGTCGACGCGATCTGGATGAGCCCGTGGTATCCGTCGCCGATGGCCGACGCCGGCTACGACGTGTCCGACTTCCGGGACATCGACCCGGTCTTCGGCACGTTGGCCGAGGCAGAGGCGCTGATCACCGAGGCACACGGACTCGGTATCCGGATCATCATCGACATCGTCCCGAACCACGTCTCCAGCGAGCACCCGTGGTTCCGGGCCGCATTGGCCGGAGGTAGGGAACGCGACTACTTCTGGTTCCGTAAAGGCCAAAATATGCCTACAAACTGGACCGGAGAATTCGGCGGTACGACGTGGACGCGCGCCGACGACGACAGCTGGTATCTGCACCTGTTCACACCGGAACAACCCGATCTCAACTGGGAACATCCCGACGTCCGAGCGGAATTCGAGAGCATCCTGCGGTTCTGGTTCGATCGGGGAGCTGACGGAATCCGGATCGACTCGGCGGCCCTGCTGTTCAAGGATCCGGCGCTGCCCGAGGTGGTCGACGGTGAGCCGCACCCGTTCCACGACCTCGACGCGGTGCACGACGTCTACCGATCGTGGCGGCGGATCGCCGACGAATATCAGGATCGGGCGCTGATCGGCGAAGTGTGGATGCCGGACGTGGAGCGATTCACCAATTACCTGCGACCGGACGAACTGCATGCGGCGTTCAATTTCGACCTGCTCGGGTGCGCTTGGGACGCGTACCGGATGAGGGGGTCGATCGAACGCACCCTGGAGTCGCACGCCCACGTCGGTGCCCCGCCCACCTGGGTCTTGTCCAATCACGACGTGACCCGGCACGTGACCCGCTACGGCCGGGCCGACACCACGTTCAGTTTCGACAACAACCTGGACGGCAGCCCCACCGACCTGGAAACGGGCACCAGGCGGGCCCGCGCCGCCGCGTTGCTGACCCTTTCCCTGCCCGGTTCCGCCTACATCTATCAGGGTGAGGAACTGGGCCTCTGGGAGAACGAGAGCATTCCCGAGGATCAATTCCAGGATCCGATGTACGCCCGGAGAGGGCACTCGAGAGACGGCTGCCGGGTGCCGTTGCCGTGGTCCGGCGACGAACCGCCCTACGACTTCTCCACCACATTCTCCACCACCGAACCATGGCTCCCCCAGCCGGCGGAGTGGAAGGACCGGACCGTCCAGGCGCAAACCGGCGACCCGAACTCGATGCTCGAGTTGTACCGGTCGGCGATCCGCCTGCGCGAGTTCACCGATCCGGACCTCACCTGGCTCGACCTGGGCGCCGAGGTGCTCGCCTACCGCCGCGGGGCCGGCTTCGCCTGTGTGCTCAACCTGTCCGGCGCCCCGGTTCCCCTGCCGGAGCACCGGGCCCTCCTGCTCGCCAGCAGTCCGCTCGACGGTGACCTCCTCCCCCGGGACACCGCGGTCTGGCTGCGTCTGTAGCGCGAAAACGGGCATCGGCCGGCTCCACCGCCGGCCGGTGCCCACCTCGGGGGCCGGCCATACCAAGGAAGGGACCATGGCCAACCGAACCGTCCCACTGGTAACACTCGCCGCTCTCCTCGCGGCCGCCGCAGTCACGTCGTTCCCGGCGATGGCCACGGCTGCCGGACCATCCCCGTTCGACTTCCCCGGGCGCGGTGCGACAGTGCCGTTCACCGAATTCGAGGCCGAGAAGGCCACCCACACCGGCACCTCCACCGGCACCGACCGGACCTACGGCACACTCTCGTCGGAGGCGTCCGGCCGGGAGGCGGTCACCCTCGACGCCGTCGGTGAATACGTCGAGTTCACCCTCACCCGGCCCGCCAACGCGGTCACCTTCCGGTACAGCATCCCGGACGGCCGGGACGCCTCCCTCGACGTGCGCACCGGATCAACATTGATCAAGACAGTGCCGGTGACGGCGAAGTACTCCTGGTTCTACGGCTACTACCCGTTCACCAACAACCCCGCGGACGGGCGGCCGCACCATTTCTACGACGAGGCCCGGGCACTCTTCGGGACGACCTACCCGGCCGGTACGAAGATCCGGATCCAGGTCGGGTCGGTCGCACAGTCGCCCAGTTTCACCATCGACCTCGCCGACTTCGAGAACGTCCCGGCACCGATCGGGAGACCGGCGGGTGCTGTCGACGTGGTCGCCGACTTCGGTGCCGACCCGACCGGAGCCACCGACTCGACGGCGAAGATCCAGGCCGCCGTCGACCGGGGCGGGGTGGTCTACCTGCCGCCCGGCAACTACACCCTGTACAGCCACGTGATCGCGGACCGGGTCACCATCGCCGGCGCCGGGCCGTGGTACACGGTTCTCGGTGGCCGGCACCCCACCCAGCGGGACCAGGCGGCCGGCATCTACGGGAAGTACACCGGTCAGGGCGGGCCCAGCCAGAACGTGGTCGTCAAGGATCTCGCGATCATCGGTGACATCCAGGAACGTGTTGACGAGCATCAAGTCAATGCGTTCGGTGGTGCGATGTCGAACTCCACCATCGACAACGTGTGGATGCAGCACACCAAGGTCGGCGCGTGGATGGACGGGCCGATGGACCGATTCACCATCCGGAACAGCCGGATCCTGGACCAGACCGCCGACGGCGTGAACTTCCACATCGGCGTCACCAACTCCACCGTCACCAACACGTTCGTCCGCAACACCGGCGACGACGGGCTGGCGATGTGGGCCGAGAACATCCCGAACGTGGGCAACTCGTTCACCCGGAACACCGTCGTCGCGCCGATCCTGGCCAACAACATCGTCAGCTACGGCGGCCGGGACATCACCATCAGCGACAACGTGATGGCCGAGACCGTCACCAACGGCGGCGGCCTGCACGTCGGGAACCGGTATCCGGGCGTCACCGGGCCGACAGCGGTGGCCGGCACCTGGACGATGGCCCGCAACACCCTGCTGCGCACCGGGAACTCCGACTACAACTGGAACTTCGGCATCGGCGCGCTGTGGTTCTGGCCGGACCAGGGTGCCATCAGCGGGGCGACGATCAACATCACCGACACCGACATTCTGGACAGCTCGTACGCCGGGATCCAATGGATCGGCAACCAGACGTCTGGACTGAACCTGACGAACGTCAACATTGATGGTGCCGGCACGTTCGCGCTCCAGGCGCAGGCGCCGGTCACCGCGCGGTTCACCGGGGTCAAAGCCACCGGGATCGCGCAGAACCCGCCGACCTACAGCTGCGTGGGCACCGGATTCGCGATCACCGACGGTGGCGGGAACTCGGGCTGGCAGACAGCGAACCCCTACTGCGGGCCATGGCCGGCCCCGAACTGGGGCCCCAAGCCGGGCAGCCCGACCCCCTCGCCCAGCAGTCCCTCACCGGGTAGCCCTTCGCCGTCGCCCAGCAACCCGACCGGCAACCTCGCGGCCGGGAAGACGGTGACGGCCACCGGTCAGGCCGACGTCTACCACCCGGCGAACGTGACCGACGGCAATCCGAGCACCTATTGGGAGAGCACCAACAACGCCTTCCCTCAGTCGATCACCGTCGATCTGGGTCAGAGTCGCGCGGTCGGACGGATCGTACTGAAACTGCCACCGGCCGCCGCGTGGGCCACCCGCACCCAGACGCTGACGGTCTCGGGAAGCGTTGACGGCTCGACGTTCAACACAGTCAAGTCAGGTGCCGTCTACACGTTCAACCCGTCAACCTCCAACACCGTCACCATTGCCGCCGTCAATGCGAACGCCCGCTACCTCAGGTTGACGTTCACCGCGAACTCCGGCTGGCCCGCCGGGCAACTCTCCGAGTTCGAGGCCTACACCTCCTGAGACCCCCCGGGCGGGCGGCAGCCACCCGAGACCGCCCGCCCGGCACCCCGCAGAACACCTCTCACGGAAGAAAGGTGCGCTCCCGCATGTCCAGATTGTCTGGAAAACTCTTGGCCACCGCATCGGCGGCCGTCCTCCTCGCCGCTCTCGGGCACGCCCCCGCCGCACATGCCGCCGCCCCCAACCTGGCCGCCGGCAAGTCCTTCACCGCGAGCAGCAGCTCCGGCGTCTACACGGCCGTGAACGCTGGTGACGGCGACGCCGGCAGCTACTGGGAGAGCGGCAACAACGCCTTCCCGCAGTGGCTTCAGGTTGATCTCGGTGCCGGCACCGAGATCAACCAGGCCGTTCTGAAGCTGCCCCCGGCCGCCGCCTGGGCCGCCCGCACCCAGACGTTGACGGTTCAGGGCAGCACGAACAACTCGACGTTCACCACGATCAAGTCGAGTGCCGCCTACACATTCAACCCGTCAACCGCTAACACCGTCACCATTGATCTCGTCAACACGAACACCCGGTACCTCCGGCTGACGTTCACCGCGAACACCGGCTGGCCTGCCGGGCAACTCTCCGAACTGGAGGTCTACGGGCCGGACGGCGGAACCGAGGAGCCGGAGCCGCCGGCCGGCCCGAATCTGGCGGCGAAGAAGCCGATCGAGGCGTCGTCGACGGTGCACAACTTCGTGGCCACGAACGCCAACGACGAGGACACCGCCACCTACTGGGAGGGCGGCGGACTCCCCGCCGACCTGACCGTGAAACTGGGTGCGAACGCCGTCCTGACCTCGGTGGTCGTCAAACTCAATCCGGCCGCCGCGTGGAGCACCCGGACCCAGGCGTTCGCGATCCTCGGGCGGGAGCAGAGCGCCTCGTCGTTCACCACCGTCGCCGCGGGTAAGTCGTACAGCTTCAATCCCGCGACCGGGAACACGGTGACCGTGCCGATCACCGGGACCGTCGCCGACCTGCGGCTCTCCTTCACCGCCAACAGCGGCGCGCCGAGCGGCCAGGTCGCCGAGGTACAGGCGTTCGGCTCGTGGGCACCGAACCCGGACCTCACCGTCACTGCGACCGCCTTCACCCCGGCGGCCCCGGTGGAGACGGACCAGATCACCGCATCGGCCACGGTACGTAACGCGGGCACGGCGTCCGCAGCCGCTACCACCGTCACCTTCTACCTGGGTACGACAAAGGTGGGCACCGCACCCGTAGCGACATTGCCAGCCGGCCAGTCACAGACGGTGTCGGCGAACATCGGGACGAGGGACGCCGGTAGCCACCAGCTGTCCGCCCGGGTCGACGAGGCGGGAACGGTCACCGAGTCGAACGAGGCGAACAACTCGTGGACCCACCCGTCCGCGCTCGTGGTCACCCCGGTTAGCAGCGCCGATCTGATCGCCTCGGCGGTCACCTGGTCTCCGTCCGCCCCGGCGGCAGGCGCCACGGTGTCGTTCTCGGTGACGGTGCGGAATCAGGGTTCGGCACCGACGTCGGCGGGCGCGCACGCCGTCACGGCGACGATCCTGACCGGATCCTCGACGGTTCGCACCCTTACCGGTTCGTTCACCGGTGCCCTCGCGGCCGGCGCCTCGACCACGATCAACCTGGGTTCGTGGATCGCGGTGAACGGCCGGTACACGGTTCGCACCGTGGTGGCCGCCGACTCCGCCGAGTTGCCGGTCAAGCAGGGAAACAACACCGCTGAGAAACCGTTCTTCGTGGGCCGTGGCGCGAACCTGCCGTTCGACTTCTACGAGGCCGAGGACGGTCAGACCGGTGGTGGCGCGGCGATCGTCGGACCGAATCGGATCGTCGGTGACCTGGCCGGGGAGGCGTCCGGCCGGAAGGCGGTCACGCTGAACCAGACCGGTTCGTACGTCCAGTGGACCACCCGGGCGGCCACCAACACGGTTGTCGCGCGTTTCTCCATCCCGGACGGCACAGACAGCTCGATCAACGTGTACGTCAACGGTCAACTCAACAGGACACTGCCGCTGACCTCAAAGTACGCATGGTTGTACGGCAACGAGGCTGCACCGCAGAACTCCGGTTCCGGCCCGCGGCACATCTACGACGAAGCCAACATCATGTTGACCGGATCGTTCCCGGCCGGCAGCACGATCAAGCTGCAGAAGGACACCGGCAACACCGGCAACATCGCGATCGACTTCATCAACCTGGAGCAGGTCGCACCGCGGGCCAACCCGGACGCCGCGAAGTACGTGGTGCCGGCCGGTTTTGATCACGACTCCGTGCAGAACGCCCTGAACACCGCCCGGCAGGACAGCACCAAGCTGGGTGTCTACCTGCCCGTCGGCGACTACCAGACCGGAAGCAAATTCCAGGTGTACGGCCGGGCGATCAAGGTGATCGGCGCCGGACCCTGGTTCACCCGCTTCCACACGCCGGCCACCCGGACCGAGACGGATGCCGGGTTCCGGGCCGACAGCACCGCCAACGGCTCGACGTTCGCGAGTTTCGGGTTCTTCGGCAACTACACGATCCGGATCGACGGCCCCGGCAAGGTGTTCGACTTCGCCAACGTCGCGAACATCACCATCGATGACATCTGGGCCGAGCACGTGGTCTGTCTGTACTGGGGCGCCAACACCGACCGCATGCGGATCACCAACTCCCGGATCCGGAACACCTTCGCCGACGGCGTCAACATGACGAACGGCAGCACCGACAACCTGGTCGACAACAACGAGGCCCGGGCGACGGGCGACGACAGTTTCGCGCTGTTCTCGGCGATCGACGCGGGTGGCGCCGACGAGATCAACAACGTGTTCTCCAACCTCACGTCGATCCTGACGTGGCGGGCGGCGGGCATCGCGGTCTACGGCGGTTACGCCAACACGTTCAAGAACATCTACATCGCGGACACCCTGGTCTACTCGGGCATCACGATCAGCTCGCTGGACTTCGGCTACCCGATGAACGGTTTCGGTGCCGACCCGCCGACCGTCCTGGACGACATCTCGATCGTCCGGGCCGGCGGCCACTTCTGGGGCGACCAGGTCTTCCCGGCGATCTGGGTGTTCTCCGCCTCGAAGGTGTTCCAGGGCATCCGGGTGTCGAACGTGGACATCGTCGACCCGACCTACTCCGGGATCATGTTCCAGACCAACTACTCCGGCGGGCAGCCGCAGAACCCGATCACGGACACCGTCTTCACCAACGTGTCGATCACCGGGGCGCAGCGCAGCGGTGACCGGTACGACGCCAGGTCCGGTTACGCGGTCTGGGCCAACCCGCTGCCGGAGACCGGGCAGGGCCCCGCCGTCGGCTCGGTGACCTTCACCAACCTGCAGCTCAGCAACAACTACCGGGACATCGAGAACCCGACCACCACCTTCACCATCACCCGCAACTGACCCGGGGTGCCCGCACCGGCGACCGGTGTGGGCACCCCTCTACCATCCATCGGTGCACATCGAGTTCGCATACGCCAGGACCCCGGAGTACTTCCGGAACAAATTCCAGCCCGAACCCTCGCGAGCCGCGGTACTGCTCCACTACCTGGTGATCCCGATCGTCTTCCTGGCGCTGTTCATCCTGGTCTTCGGCGGGCTCGCGCCGAAGGCGGTGCTGACCGGCGGCGGCCTGATCGTGCTCGCCGTCGTGGTGGCGGTGCTGTCCCGGACGCTGGCCCGCCGCGCCGCCCGGATCAGCACCCGGCCGGCGGATGGCATGCTCACCCTGCGGACCTGGGTCCTCACCGACGAACTGATGGCCTCCCACACCACCGAGTCGTCCGCCGAGTTCACCTGGTCGTCCTTCACGTCGCTGTGGACGATGGACGACGCCTACGTACTGCGGACCGCGGCCGGCCGAGCCATCGACATCCCCCGGGAGCCGCTCACCCCGGAGCAGGACACCGAGCTGAACACCTTCCTCACTGCCCTGCCCATCGACCGGCAGCCCCTCGCGCCGTGACCGGCGTGCACATCGAGTTCCGGCGTGACGCACCGCTGCCCGGGACGCGCCCCGCCTGGTCCCCGATCGTCGTGCCGACCACGGTCCTGGGCACGGCCGGCACCGCGATCGGGCTACGGCTGAACGCGCCCGCCGCCGTCACGGTCACCGCCGCTATCGCCGTCGTCGCCGGACTGGCCGCCCTCGGCCACGAGCGCCGGTTCCCACTGCCGGCGACCGGCCCGCGCACCCGCTCACTGCCGGAGACGTGGATCGTCACCGACGAGTCGATCTCCCTACATACCGCGGAGAGTCGTTACCGCTGGAGCTGGAACCTGATCCGCTCGGCCACCGTTCACCCGGACCGGTACCGCCTGGAGCTGGAGAGTCCGCACCGACTCGATCTGCCCCGCCCGGAGATACCGCAAGCCGATGCCGAGATCGACGCTCACCTACGGAACCGGGGTCTCCTCCCACCCCTGTCCGGGGGATTGCCACCCTGGCGGCGTAGCTGAGACTTGCCGGATGGTTCTACCGTCGTGGCATGCAGCCCGATCCGCGTTCCGCCACCGGATGGCAGCGTCCGCCGGAACCGCCGGTCACCTGGTGGTGGTTCCTGGTCCCGCTGCTGACCTGTGGCCTCGGTACCGCGCCGATGGTGCTGGCCGGCGCGATCAAGCTGCGGTCCCAACTGCACGGGATGCTGGCCGGCGGCTACTTCGCGGTGCTCATCGTCAACTGCGGCCTCTCCTCGCTCCGCGGTGACGACTACGACTCGACGGCCGGCGCCCTGGTGAGCATGGCCTACTTCCTGGTGATGATCGTCGGGCTGGTGCACGTCGCCTACCTGGGCGCCCGGGTCCGCAACGAGCACTTCCACCGCAACCCCCAACCGCGGGTGTACGGTACGGCGAGCCCGCGGACCGGTCACGTCCGTTATCCGAACCAGCCCGGCGCCGATCGGACCCAGCACCCGGGCCGGGCCCACCGCCCCGACCGGGTGCACCGCTTCGAGGTGGCACCCCAGCCGGCCCCGCCCGCGCTGTCCCACTACCCGCCGCCTCCGCCGCCCTGGCAGAAGCCCGGTGTCGACCCGGCTCTGGCCCGGGCCCAGTGGCGGGCCGCCCGGCGGGACGAGGCGCGCAAGCTCCAGTCCGCCCAGCCGTCGATGGCCGCCGAGTTGATGATCGGCCGTCCCGACCTGCCCGGCCGCCAGTACGACGACGGCGGCCTGGTCGACGTCAACCACGTCCCGGCCGAGCACCTGGTCCGGCACCTGCACATCGAACGCCCGCTGGCCGACGAGATAGTCACCGTCCGTGACGTGCACCACGGCCTCACCAGCCCGGACGAACTGATCGTCTACTGTGACTCGCTCACTCCGGAGAAGCTGGCGACCTTCCGTGATCGCCTCATCTTCATCCCGCGCTGACCGCGTGTTACCGTCGCCGCTTCGCCAGCGAGACGGGGGGCCGGTATGGAGGGTGTGGAGGTGCCGCCCTGGGGGCGGTTCGACGGTCTGACCATCGGCTGGGTGGTGCTGCTCGTCGACGCGGTGGTCCTGGGCCTGGTCGCCGTCGCCGGTTTCCTGATCCTGATGATGGGCGGCTTCTCGGTTCCCCGCTTCCTGGCCTCCTGGGCGGGCATCGTGCTGCTCGCCGTCTCGTGTGTCGTCATGTCGGCCCGGCTGGCTGCGAAGGTCACCCGAGGGGCGAAGCTCCTGGCGATCGTCCTCACGCTGGCCGTCACCGCGGCGGTCATGATCTATCGAAACGAATCCGGGGACTACCCCGGTCCCCTGCTCCTGCTCGCGATCCTGAACGGTGTCGCCGCCGCGGGCATCGCCCTGCCGCGCCGGGACGCTCAGAGACCGGCTTCGTAGTTGCCACCGTCGTTGTCGGCGTAGTCGTAGCGGTCGCCGGGTTCGCGGAGCGGGTGTCGGGGGTCCAGGCTCACCACGCCGTCCTCCTCCTGGGCCTCGGCGAAGTGTGAGCCGGCCCCGATCAGGGTGAACAGCGCGATCATGCAGGCCAGGACGCCGGGGATGCCGCCCCAGTCGTGGCGGATGTCCAGGATGAAGAGGCCGGCCCCGACGACGACGGCGGTCACGTCGACGGTCAGGCCGATCAGGAGCTGACGGTGCCGCCGCGAGTGCACCCACGCTGTGCTGGACAGGCGCAGCGGTACGTCGTCGTGGCAGGTGCCGCAGGTGGAGGACGTGTCCACGGTGCCGATCTCCGGGCGTACCGCAGCAATGGGGTGAAGGTCGTAAGGGCCGTCGGTGGTGGGCCGATGCGCCAGCTGGAGCCTGGGCGTCGCGCCGACCGGAAGCGGGCGCAGTCTCATCCCTGCACGTTATCCGGGGTTCTGACGGTGGTCGATGGACCGAAGAGGTGCCCGGCACCCGCGAACGGGCGGGCGCCGGGCAGTGGTGGTCGGGCGGTGGTCAGGCGGCGGACGGGGCGTTGACCGGGTGGGTCTGGCCCCGAACCGGGTCGACGGTGTACATCCGGGCTTCGGTCAGGTCGAAGTACATGCCGGTGAGGCGCAGGCGCCCGGCTGCCTCGGCCGCCTGCACGGCCGGATACGTACGCAGGTTGATCAACTGTTGATACACGTTGTCGGTGCAGCAGCGTTTCTCGTCGCCGAGGTCACTGAACCGCACTCCGGAGTGGGTGAGCCATTCGCCCAGCGACGAGCCGGGGCCGCCGGCGTCGTTCATCAGGGCCCGGACCGCGCCGCAGCCGGAGTGGCCGCAGACGGTGATCCGGTCGATGCCGAGGATGTCGACGGCGTACTCGATTGCTGCTCCGACCGACGTGTCACCGGAGTCGTACGGCGGGACGATGTTGCCGATGTTGCGCACGCAGAACAGGTCGCCGGGACCGCTCGCGGTGATCAGGTTGGGGACCAGCCGGGAGTCGGCGCAGGTGATGAAGAGCTGTTGCGGGCGCTGTCCGTCCCGGGCCAGGTCGGCCAGTTCCGGCCGGACCAGTGGGGCGACCGAGCGTTCGAACTCGGCGATCCCCGCTTCCATCGCGCCCCGGGCCTGCTGGTCCATGTCCTGCCAGCGGGCCCAGGAGCCGATCAGGCGCGGGGTGCGTTTGCCGTCGCCGAGCCGTCCGGCGGTGGCCTGATGGAACCAGGAGTCGTGGACCTCCCGGATCCGGACCGAACCGCCGGTCCGTTCGTACCCCGACTTCCAGTCCTTGATCGTCTCGAAGGCGCCGTGGTCGAGGTAGTCGAGGTGCAGTTCGAGGTCGACGTGCTGGCCGGCCGGCACGGTGCCGAGTTCCCGGCTGAGGCGCGCCGATTCGACGAACGACAGGGTGCCGCTGATGGTGATCAGCCAGGCTCCGGGCGCTTGTTCGGCGCAGCGGATCTCCGAGCGGGTGAGCCGCCAGAGGATCATCACCGCCGCGGTGATCATGCCGAGGGCGACGCCGGTGAGCAGGTCGGTGAAGACCACCCCGACGGCCGTGACGATGTAGGTGGGTAGTTCCCGGTGCCGGGTGTAGGTACGGATCTGCGCCAGGCTGATCAGGCGGAGACCCACCACGATGAGTACGGCAGCCAGCACCCCCATCGGGATGGTCTCCATCAGTCCGGCGAAGAACAGCACGAACCCGGCGATCCAGACACCGTGCATGATCGCCGAGCCGCGGGTACGCGCCCCGGCTGCCACGTTGGTGGAGCTGCGCACGATCACGCCGGTGACCGGCAGGCCGCCGAGCAGGCCGGAGAGGGTGTTGGCGGCACCCTGGCCGATGAGCTCCCGGTTCAGGTTCGCCCGGGGGCCGTCGTGCAGCTTGTCCACCGCGACGGCGGAGAGCAGCGACTCGACGCTGGCGACTATCGCGATGGTCAGGACGGCGACGACGATCGCGCTCACCGGTGCGTCCGGCCAGGTGGGCCGGATCAGGCCGGCCAGCGGTTCGTCGGGCAGTTCGACACGTTTCACGTCGGCGCCGATGGCCGCCGCGAGCGCGGTCATCGACACCACCGCGACCAGAGCGGCGGGCAGTAGGGAGACCTTCACCAGCCTGGGCCAGAGGATCAGGATGGCGACGGTGAGGACCCCGAGCACGGTGGTCACGGTGTGGTGCCCGGCGATCTGGCCGGGCAGGTCGAGCATGTTCTTCCAGGCCGAGCTCTGCGGGGCGCCGCCGAGCATCACATGCACCTGGCTGAGGGCGATGACCAGCCCGATCCCGGCGAGCATGCCGTGCACGACGGCCGGGGAGAGGGCGAGCGCGGCCCGGCCCAGCCGGGACACGCCGAGGAGTATCTGGACCAGGCCGGCGACGGTGACGATGGCCGCCGTCGCGGCGAAGCCGAATTCGGCGACGGTCCCCGCGACGATCACGGTGAGACCGGCGGCGGGCCCGCTGACCTGTAGTGGGGCTCCGCCGAGGGCACCCGCCACGATGCCGCCGACGACGGCGGCGACGAGGCCCGCGAGTAGGGGCGCTCCCGATGCCGCGGCGATGCCGAGCGACAACGGGATGGCGATCAGGAACACGACGATGGACGCCGGCAAGTCCCGGCGCAGGAACTGCGTCAAGTCGGACATGTCGGTAATTTACCTTGCGATGGTTAACGGGTCATTACGTCGTCGCTCCTTACCGGACAGGCACAAAAAAAGCGGTCGCGCGGCAAAACGCCGCACGACCGCGCATTCTGAGGAAAAGGCGGGTCAGGCCTTCCACATCTCGTGGTTGGCCTCGTAGATCTCCCGAAGAATCGCCGGAACGTCGTAGGTCAGCTTCCACTCCGGGAAGTGCTCCTCGAAACGCCCGGTTCCGCTGATCCACCACTGGTGGTCGCCGGCCCGGTTCTCCTCGACGTACTCGGTCCGGGCCTCGAGACCGGTGATCTGCTCGGCGATCTTGAACGCCTCGATGTGCGAGCAGTTCGAGAACCGGCCGCCGCCCATGTTGTAGACCTCGGCCACCCGCGGCGCCTTCTGGAACGCCTCGAACGCGGTGATCAGGTCGTGCGAGTGGATGGCGTCACGCACCATCTTCCCCTTGTACCCGAAGATCCGGTACGTCCGCTGCTCCATCACACAGCGCATCACGTACGCCAGGAAGCCGTGCAGTTCCGCAGCCGAGTGGCCCGGACCGGTCAGCGTGCCGCCCCGGAACACCGCGGTCGGCATGCCGAAGTAGCGGCCGTACTCCTGGACCATGATGTCGGCGGCCACCTTCGAGGCACCGAAGACCGAGTGCATGCTGCTGTCGATCGTCATCGTCTCGTCGATGCCACCGAACCACTTGTGGTCCGCCGGCAGCTCCCAGCGGGTCTCCTGCTCGATCAGCGGCAGCGAGTTCGGGGTGTCGCCGTAGACCTTGTTGGTGGAGGTGAAGATGAACGGCGCCTCGATCGCGTGCCGGCGGGTCGCCTCCAGCATGTTGATCGTGCCGACCGCGTTCACGTCGAAGTCGGTGAACGGCTCGCGGGCGGCCCAGTCGTGGCTCGGCTGCGCGGCGGCGTGGATCACCAGGCCGACGTTCGACCCCAGCTCGGCGAAGAGACGGTCGAGACCGTCCCGGTCGCGGATGTCGATGTTGTGGTGGGTGTACCGGTCGCCCACCTCTTTGACCAGGCGCTGCAGGTTCCACTTGGTGGACCCGTCGGCACCGAAGAAGTAGCCACGCATGTCGTTGTCGACACCGACCACGTCCATGCCCAGCCCGGCGAAGTGGCGGACCGCCTCCGAGCCGATCAGACCGGCCGAACCGGTGATTACGACGACGCTACTCATTAGGACCTCCGGTTTCGGGCGTCACCGGGCGAGAGTACCGGTGAGCTGGTGCAGTCTTACCGTCCGGGCGGCTGTGTCGTGATCGTCATGCTTGACCGTGGCACGAAATGGGCACGTCACGGGTTCGCTACATCCGATGGGAAAGCTCCGACGAAAACCACCGGATTGCTGACCAGTTGCAAGGGCGGTCTCGATGACGGAGTCACTTCAGGCAGAACAGCACCGGAGCCCGCAAGGCTCGGCGCTGACCCTAGGCGTCGAGGAGGAGCTGCACGTCGTCGATCTCGGCACGCGAGAACTCGTACCCCGCGCCCCGGAGATCCTGGACCGCCTGGATCCGGCGCACTTCTCCGCGGAGCTGCACCGCTCGGTGGTGGAGACGAACACGCCGGTCGCCGCCACACTCGACGATCTGCGCGCCGGGGTGGCCGGGCGGCGGCGCGAGGCGATCCGGGTCGCCGAGTCGCTCGGGCTGGGCCTGGTCTCGGCCGGCACCGTCCCGCTCGTCGACCTGGACGCGCTGCCGGTCACCCCGACCTCGCGCTACCAGCGGATGCTGCACGAGTACCAGATGCTGGTCAAGGAACAGCTGATCTGCGGAACCCAGGTGCACGTCGGGGTGCCGGACCGGGACGAGGCGGTGTCGGTGGTCCAGCGCGTCGCGCCGGTTCTGCCGGTGCTGCTCGCACTCTCCACCAGCTCGCCCTACTGGATGGGTGAGGACTCCGGGTACGCCAGCGTCCGCTCGCTGGTCTGGACACGCTGGCCGACCGCCGGCGACAGCGGGCCGCTGCACTCGGCCGCCGAACACGACGCCCTGGTCAGCGACCTGATCGCGTCCGGCACGATCAGTGATCCGAAGATGGTCTACTTCGACGTCCGGCCGTCCGCGCACGTGCCCACTGTGGAGTTGCGGGTCACCGACGCGGCCCCGGACACCGAGACCGTGGTGCTGATCGCCGGACTGTTCCGGGCCCTGGTCCTGCGCGCCCAGAACGAGCACCGCTCCGGGCTGGCGCTGCCGCCGTCCCGGCCGCCGCTGCACCGGGCCGCGATGTGGCGGGCCGCCCGCTCCGGCCTGGAGGGTGACCTGCTCGACCTGCCGCGCTCCCCGGTCCCGGTGCCGGCCGCCGTCGCCGTCGAGCGCCTCGTCGCCGAACTCCGGCCGCACCTGGAGGAACTGGGCGACTGGGACCAGGTATTCGACCTGACCCTGCGGGCGTTGAGCCGGGGAAGCTCGGCCGCGCGGCAACGGCGTGCGCTGGCCCGCCGCGGACGGCTCTCCGACGTCGTCGACATGCTGGTGGCGGAGACCCGGGGCGGGGTGACCGAAGCCGGCCCGGCGGGGGTGCCCGCTCCGGCACTGATCGAGGCGTACTCCGCCGCCGGTGACGAGGCCTTCCCCGACGGGCGGGTGGACCCGGCGTACACCGGGATCCTGCCGGTCCTCACCTCGCTCGGCGCGACCGGTCTGCGGCAGCGCGAGGACGCCCGGGACGACGAGCAGCGGGCCCGCGGCATCACGTTCAGTGTCGCCGGCGAGGCCGCCACCCGGCTGTTCCCGTTCGACCTGGTGCCGCGGATCGTGCCGGCCGCCGACTGGACCGATCTGCGCACAGGGCTGGTCCAGCGGGTCCGGGCGCTCAACGCGTTCCTCGGCGACGTCTACGGCGACCGGCAGGTGGTGGCCGACGGGATCATCCCGGACTGGGTCATCGACGGCTCGCCCGAGTTGCGGGCCAGCGGGGCCCTGATCAGCCGCGACTGTGTCCGTACCCAGGTGGCCGGTGTTGATCTGGTCCGCGACGGCGACGGGAAGTGGTGCGTCCTGGAGGACAACCTGCGGGTGCCGTCCGGGATCGCCTACGCCATGCAGAACCGCCGGTTGACCTGGAGTGTGCTGCCCGAACTGCCCCGCCCGGCCGCGCTGATCTCGGTCGAACAGACGCCGAAACTACTCAAGAAGGCGCTGCTGGAGGCGGCCGGACCGGCAGCCGGTGACGACCCGGCGCTGGTGGTGCTGAGCCAGGGACCGGACGACTCGGCCTGGTTCGAGCACCGGATGCTGGCCGAGGCGATGGAGGTGCCGGTGGTCCGCAGCACCGAACTGTTCGTCGACGAGGGCCGGGTGTGGCGTCTGCGGGACGGCCACCGGCACCCGGTCGACGTCATCTACCTGCGGATGGGCGAGGACAGCCTGGTGCACTCGCCGGGCGCGGACGGCATGCCGCTGGGCCCGAGCCTGGTGTCGGCGCTGCACGCGGACACCGTGGTGCTGGCCAACGCGCTGGGCAACGGCATCGCCGACGACAAGGCGGTGTACGCCTACGTGCCCCGCCTGATCGAGTACTACCTGAACGAGAAGCCGCTGCTCGCCGACGTCCCCACCTATCTGTGCGGGATCCCCGAGCAGCGGGCCGCGGTACTGAGCCGCCTGGACGAACTGGTCTGCAAACCGGTCGACGGCTACGGCGGCGACCGGATCGTGATCGGCCCGCACGCCAGCCGCGACGAGCTGGAGGCGCTGCGCCGGCAGATCCGGACCACCCCGCACCGGTGGGTGGCGCAGGAGGTGGTGAACCTGTCGACCCATCCGGTCTTCGACGGCCACCGGCTCGCCCCGCGGCACGTCGACCTGCGCGCGTTCGTCTTCACCGGGACGGAGTCGGTGGTCGCCCCGGCCGCCCTGACCCGGGTCGCCCCGGCCGGCAGCATGATCGTCAACTCATCCCGGGGCGGCGGCTCGAAGGACACCTGGTTGCTCGGATAGAGGAGTTTTCTATGTGCGGAATCGCCGGCGAGATCTGTCACGGCGATCGAAAAGCGGACCCGGCGGTGGTACGACGGATGCTGCCCCGCCTGGAATCGCGGGGACCCGACGGTGAAGGGCTGTGGGACGGTGGCCGGGTCGTGCTCGGCCACCGCCGCCTGCGGATCATCGACCTGTCGGAGGCCGGTGCGCAGCCGATGACCGACCCTGAACTGCGGCTGACAGTGGTCTTCAACGGCTGCATCTACAACTACCGGGAACTCCGCTCGGTATTGGAGACGGCCGGTTACCGGTTCCGGTCGGCGTCGGACACCGAGGTCATCCTCAAGGCGTACCACCGCTGGGGCGCCGAGTGTGTGAACCGCTTCCTCGGGATGTTCGCCTTCGCCGTGGTGGAGCACGACACCGGCACCGTCGTGCTGGCCCGGGACCGCCTCGGGATCAAGCCGCTCTACCTGGCCGAATCGCCCGGCCGGCTGCGGTTCGCGTCCACACTGCCGGCCCTGCTCGCGGGCGGTGGGGTGGACACCACCATCGACAAGGTGGCGCTGCACCACTACATGACGTTCCACTCGGTGGTGCCGGCACCACGGACCATCCTGTCCGGGGTGCGGAAACTGCCACCCGCCACGGTCCGGGTGATCCAGGCCGACGGCACGTCGACGGAGTGGGTGTACTGGGAGGCGTCGTTCGAGCGGTCCCTGACCACTCCGGACTGGACCGCCGCCATCCGGGAGAGACTACGACGGGCGGTCGAACGGCGGATGGTCGCCGACGTGCCGGTCGGGGTGCTGCTCTCCGGTGGACTGGACTCGAGTCTCATCGTCGCGCTGCTGGCCGAACAGGGGCAGGCCGGGCTCAGCACGTTCAGCATCGGATTCGACTCCGGCGGTGGCGAGAGCGGCAACGAGTTCGAGTATTCGGACCTGATCGCCAAACAGTTCGGCACCGAACACCACCAGATCAGGATCGGTCAGGACCGGTTCCTGCCGGCGGTCGCGCGGACCGTGGCGGCGATGAGCGAACCGATGGTCAGTCACGACTGCATCGCGTTCAACCTCCTCAGTGAAGACGTCGCGAAACACGTGAAGGTGGTGCAGTCCGGGCAGGGCGCCGACGAGATCCTGGCCGGCTACAGCTGGTACCCACCACTCGCCGGTGTGCCCCGGGACCGGGCCGTCGACGCGTACGCCGCTGCCTTCTTCGACCGGCCGCACCACGAACTCGCCGGCCAGCTCAACCCGGAATGGCTGGTGGAGACCGACGTCAGCCGGGAGTTCGTGGCCGCCGGCTTCGCCCGGCCCGGCGCGGACACCGCAGTCGACGCGGCCCTGCGACTCGACTCCCAGGTGATGCTCGTCGACGATCCGGTCAAACGGGTCGACAACATGACTATGGCGTGGGGGCTGGAAGCCCGCGTACCGTTCCTGGATCACGAGCTGGTGGAACTCGCCGCGGCCTGCCCACCGGAACTCAAACTGGCACACGGAGGCAAGGGAGTACTCAAGGAGGCGGCCCGCGGGCTGGTACCCGACGAGGTGATCGACCGGCCGAAGGGATACTTCCCGGTTCCCGGGATCCGGCACCTGGAAGGACCGATGCTGGACCTGGTACGGGACGTCCTGCACACACCCGCCGCCCGGGACCGGGCACTGTTCCGCCCGGACTACGTCGAGGCACTCCTCGCCGACCCGAACACCCCGCGCACCACACTCGGCGCCAACCAGTTGTGGCAGCTCGCGCTGCTGGAGATGTGGTTGCAGCAGTTGTAGACCCGAAAGGAACCCTGTGGAAGGTCAGCTCCATCGCATCGACGTGACAGTGCTCCCCGCGGGGTTCAGCCGCATCGAGTCGGAGATAGCCGGCAACTGGTCGCCGGCACTCTCCCCGGACGGGCGGCACATGGCTTACGTCTCCGACCGTGGCGGCTGCCCCGCCGTCTGGGTGCAACCGGTCGGCAGTGAGCTGGCCTTCCGCGTCGACACCGGCGGCGAACCGGTGTCGGCGGTCCGCTGGTCCTCCGGGGGCGGATGGCTGGCCTGCCAGATCGCCCCCGGCGGCGCGCCCCGGCAGGAGATCTGGCTGGTCCGGCCGGACGGCTCCGACCTGCACCAGGTCGCCGGGTTCGGCACCGGCACCGCGGACAACATGCGGTGGCTACCCGGCCGGCCGGTGCTGGCCATCACCGAGAACCTGACCAGCGCCGTCCTGGTCGACGTGACGGCCGGGACACGGACGGTGGTCGCGGAGGGGCCGCTCCTCGCACTGTTGGACGTGGATCCGGCCGGGCGCTTCGCGCTGTTGCGGTACGGACCCCGAGGCGCGCGTTCGATCGTTCTGCGGGACCTGTCCACCGGTGCGGAGAAGCCGGTCACCCGGGGGGAACGCGCGGTGTTCAGCCCCGGCGGTGGCTGCGTCTACGCGCTCAGCCAGGACGGTGAGTACCCGGTGCTGCTGCGGATCACCGGAGACGCGGTCGAGGTGCTGGCGTCCGGAGGTGAGGTGGAGGACTTCACGGTCACCGCCGACGGGCGTACCGCAGCGGTGTTGTGGAACGTCCGCGGCGGCGAATCCGAGGTCGCGGTGATCGGCCTCGACCACGACGATGATCGCGGCCCGCGCCCGGTGACTCCGCTCCCCGGACCCGTCGTCGGTGACCTGACCTGGAGTTTCGACGGGTCGGTGCTCGGCTTCACCGCCGAGGGACCGGGCCAGCCGCACGGCGTCTGGGTGCACGAATCCGGTCGGGTCCGGGCGGTGTCCGCGGAACCGGCGGCGCCCGGCGCGGTCCGGCCCGAGCTGCTCACCTTCCCCGCCCACGACGGGTTGTCCCTGACCGGATGGCTGTACACCCCGGCCGGACCCGGCCCGCACCCGGCGGTGGTGTGGCTGCACGGCGGCCCGGAAGCACAGGAACGCCCCGGTCACGGCCCGCTCTTCCAGTCCCTGGTGGACCGGGGTATCGCCGTCTTCGCCGCCAACGTGCGCGGCTCGTCCGGGTTCGGGCGCTCGTTCGTGGACGCCGACAACGTGGCCCTGCGGTACGGCGCGATCGAGGACGTGCGGACCTGCGTTCAGTTCCTGCGGTCCACCGGTGTCGCCGATCGGGTCGGCGTGATGGGCCGCTCCTACGGCGGCTATCTCACCCTGGCGGCGCTGACCTGGTACCCCGAACTGTTCGACGTCGGCGTGGACATCTGCGGCATGTCGGATTTCGCCACGTTCTACGAGCACACCGAGCCGTGGATCGCCGCCGCCGCGGTCAGCAAGTACGGCCATCCCGTCCACGACGCCGCCCTCCTCCACGACCTGTCCCCCCTGCACCGCATCGACCGGCTGCGGGCGCCCCTGCTGGTGGTGCACGGTTCCAACGACAGCAACGTGCCGGTGATCGAGGCCACCCAGGTGGTGGAGGCGCTGGCAGCCCGCGCCCACCCACACCGCTACCTGCTCTTCCCGGGCGAAGGCCACGAGCTGCTGCACCGAACCGCCCGAGCCACCTTCCTGCACGAGACCCTCGCCTGGCTGGAGTCCCACCTGAGTGCGGGCTCGGCCACACCCGAGAGCTGAAGCGCTGCTCAATAGGGGTGCAGTGAGCAGGGGCACGTTGCCGGGGCCGGGTCCGGGGAGAAGTGTGGTGGGCACACCCACCATCGCCGGACCAGCGGAAGGCACCTCATGCGCCTGCGTTCCTGGGCGGTGTGGGCTGCCGGAGTGGCCGCCTACACCGTCGCCGTGCTGCATCGCAGCTCGATCGGGGTGGCGGGGCTCGACGCCCAGGAACGCTTCGGTGTCGGAGCGGGCGCGCTGGCGTCGTTCGCGGTGCTGCAGCTCCTGGTCTACGCCGTCCTGCAGATCCCGATCGGGATGCTGCTGGACCGGTTCGGGTCGATGCGGCTGGTGGTGGCCGGCGCCCTGGTCATGGTGGCCGGGCAGACGATGATGGCGTTCACCGACGGGATGGGCGGGGCGATCACCGCCCGGGTGCTGGTCGGCGCCGGTGACGCGATGACGTTCGTCAGTGTGCTGCGGCTGGTGCCGTTCTGGTTCCCCGACCGGCAGGTCCCGGTGGTCAGCCAGGTGACCGGCATCCTCGGGCAGTCGGGGCAGGTGCTGTCGGCGGTGCCGTTCGCCGCGGTGCTGGCCGGGGCCGGCTGGAGTACCGCGTTCCTCGGCACGGCGGCCGTCGGGCTGTTCATCGCGATCGTCGCGCTCGCCACACTGCGGGACACGCCGGAGCGCCGGATCAACAGTGGCGCCGCGATGAGCTGGGCCCGGCTCGGCACCGATCTGGGCAGTTCGTGGCGGCATCCGGGGACCCGGCTGGGGCTGTGGGCGCATTTCACCACCCAGTTCACCGGTACGGTGTTCGCGCTGATGTGGGGTGTCCCGTTCCTGGTCGCCGGGGAGGGCCTGAGCCAGTCCACCGCCGGTGTGCTGCTGACCGTCTTCGTCCTGACCGGGATGGCGGCCGGCCCGGTCCTGGGGCTGCTCACCCAGCGGCATCCGCTGCGCCGTTCGTGGCTGGTCCTCGGCATCGTGGCGATCAACATGACCGCCTGGGCGACGGTGATCGCCTGGCCGGGCCACGCCCCGCTGTGGCTGCTGGTGGTGCTGGTGGTGGCGATCGGCCTGGGCGGGCCGGCGTCGATGATCGGTTTCGACTTCGCGCGCACCTTCAACCCGCCGAGCCGGCTGGGCACCGCGACCGGGGTGGTCAACGTGGGCGGGTTCACCGCGTCACTGATCACGATCCAGTTGATCGGACTGATCCTGGACTACCGCACCGGCGGCGGTAACTACTATCACATCGACGACTTCCGGATCGCCATGTCGGTCCAGTTCGTGGTGGCCGCGGCCGGGGTGGCGGGGATTCTGCGCAGCCGGCACCTGACGCGCCGGCACGTGGCCGCCGAGTCTGCGGGTTTAGCACCGGCTTATGAGGTAAAAGCTTCCTAGTCCACGCATCGAGAGCCGTCTCCGGAGGGCTCCCCTTGACGCAAGGAATCAGGAGGATATGTCTGAGCAGGCAGCGGGCCGTTTCTGGTCCGGAATCGACGTTCCCAAGACCGTCGCCGGCACACTTGCGGCAGTCTCCGCAGCGGTACTGGGCTCCTTCCTCGGAGTCGCCGGCACCCTGATCGGGGCGGCACTGGCCAGCCTGATCAGCTCGATCGGGACGGAGATCTACCACCGGTCGATCAACCACGGCACCAAGCGGATCCAGTCGACGTTCCTGGTGGCTCCGGCGGCGGTCGGCACCCCGGCGGTCGAGGCCGCCGAGTCCCAGGCGATCGAGACCGCGAACTCCCCGGCGGTCGAGGCCGCCGAGGAGGAGAAGCCCGTACGTCGCATCCACTGGAAGCGGGTCGCCCTCGTCACCGGCGCGTTCTTCCTCCTCGGGATGGGCGTGCTGACGACGGCCGAACTGTTCGCCGGCCGGTCGGCGGCGGATGTCACGAGCGGCCGCGAACACGGCAGCCCCACCATCGTGTTCGACCGGGCGAGCGAGAACAGTGACGACCGGAAGCCCGCCGTGGTGGCTCCCTCGGAGACGCCGTCACCGGCACCGGAGGAGACGACGCAGCCGGCTGAGGCCCCGGAGACCGGCGTTCCGGCCACGAACGAGCCCACCCGGGAAGCCACCGATCCGGCCCCCGCCGTGACGACCCCGGCCGGGGAGCAGCCGGAGACCGGCGTCCCGGAGCAGACTCAGGACCAGACCGGGACCGAGGACGCCAGCGGGACCACCACGGAGGGCGAGTGAGCACGGACGTCAGCGACATCCTGACCGACGGTTACGGACGGCTGCCGGACACGATCGGGGCAGCCGTCCGCGACCTCACCCCTGGTGGAGTACTACGGCGCCGTTCACGACCGTACCGTCAAGTGGGTCGGCACCCGGACCGCCGCCGACCTGGACCGGATCGTCGACCGCGACTGGGATCCACCGGTTTCTCTCGGGGTGCGCCTGGTCAGCGTGCTGGATGACGACACCCAGCACGCCGGGCAGGCTGCCTATCTGAGGGGACTGCTCTAGAACGACGGGACTGCTCTAGAACGACGCCGGGGCGGTGAACGGCAGACGGATCAGGAAGCGGGTGTCGCCGGGTTCGGAGCGGACCTCGATGTCGCCGCCGTGCGTGTTGACCACGATGCGGTACGAGATGTCCAGCCCGAGCCCGGTGCCCTCCCCCACCGCCTTGGTCGTGAAGAACGGCTCGAAGATCCGTTTGCGAACCTCGGGTGTGATCCCGGGCCCGGTGTCGCCGACCGAGACGACCAGCCGGTCGTCGTCCCGGTAGGTGCGGACGGTGAGCGTGCCGGAGCCGCCCATGGCCTGCACCGCGTTGTCGATGATGTTGGTCCACACCTGGTTCAGTTCGGCCGGGTGGGCCGGGATCTCCGGCAGCGTACGGTCGTAGTCCTTGACCACCCGCACCGATTCGATCTTGTGACCGAGCATGACCAGAGTGCTGTCCAGGCCGGTGTGCACGTCGATCCACTGGTGGGCGGACCGGTCGACGTGCGAGTACTGCTTGGCGGCGTGCACCAGATTGGACACCCGGCCGGTGGCGTCCTCGATGTCGCTCATCAACTGCTCGGTCTCCAAGGCGTACCCGATCCAGTGGATCGCCTGGTCGAGCAGTTCCGGGGAGGCGAGCCGGGTCTCCAGCTCGGTGAGACAGTCGGTGTCGATGCCACCCTGGGCGAACACCGGCGCGATGTCCCAGCCGGCGGTGATCGACCGTTCCTCCATCCACTCGCCGAGTTCGTCCTCCAGGTCGGCGACCTGCATGGCGGTCATCACCGGTGCTTTGGCGGCCCGTTCGATCACCTCCTCCTGCAGTTCGAGAAGGGCGACGAGACGATCCGGGGCGACCTTGCCGGCGGCGAGTTTGCCGAGTTTCATCCGCATCGCGGCAACCCGCTGGCGCAACGCACTGGTGGCCCGGGAAGCGGCCGCCGCCGGATTGTTCAGCTCGTGCATCAGCCCGGCCGACAACGCGCCCAGGGCGGACAGCCGCTGCCGCTCGCCGACCGCCGCCTGGTTGCTGCGGATCCCGAGGGCGAGCCCTTCCAGCAGATGAATCGCCATCGGGAACCATTCGTGCATCAACCGGCCGAAATCCTCGGCGGAGAGCACATAGAACTCGGCGTCGGACAGCGCCCGCATCGACGCCATGTATTTGCGGGGCAGCCCGTCGTCCCGCAGGTAGGCCTGGGTGGCACCCATGTAGACGCCGCGCTGATCGGTGCGGTTGGTGGTCACCTCGTCGTCGCCGACCCGGGTGGTCAGCGAGACCGCGCCGCTGAGCAGCACGAAGAACGACTCGGCCGGGTCACCCTCACGCACCACCAGGCCACCGGAGCCGACCCGCATGGTGCAGCCGTGCTCGGCCAGCCACGCCAGTTGCTCGCCGGTCAGCTTCTCGAACAGGAACAACGTCTTCAGCTCGGCAGGGGTGAGCCGGCCGGGTTCACACGGTTCGACGGTCATTGCGCCTCCAGATAACGGTGGACCAGCGCGACGGCCATCGCACCCTCACCGACCGCCGAGGCCACCCGTTTCACCGAGCTGGCCCGGACGTCGCCGGCCGCGAAGATGCCGGGGACACTGCTCTCCAGATAGAACGGATCCCGGTCCCGATCCCATCCCGGCGGGCGTGTCCCGTTCGACAGCAGGTCGGTGCCCGTACGGATGAATCCCTTGTCGTCCCGGAGAAGTGCGTCGCCGAGCCAGTCGGTGCGCGGCTCGGCCCCGATGAAGACGAACAGGTAGCCGCACTCGACGGTGGTCTTCGTACCGCCCTTGTTGTCACAGATGGTGATCGCCTGCAGGTGGCCGTCACCCTGCGCGCCGATCACCTCGCACCGGGTCCGCACCTCGATGTTCGCCACCGCGGCGAGCTGCTGGATCAGGTAGTACGACATCGACGATTCGAGGGAGCCGCCACGGACCAGCAGGGTGACCCGGTTGGCGTACCGGGCGAAGAAGAGAGCCGCCTGACCTGCCGAGTTGGCACCGCCGACGATGTAGACGTCGGTGCCCGCGCAGGCCGGGCCCTCGGTCGCCGCCGATCCGTAGAACACCCCCGACCCGGTCAGGCCGGCCACACCGTCGGCCACCAGCGGCCGGTAGGAGACACCGGTGGCGAGCAGGATCGAGTGCGCGGAGACCTCGCCGCCGTCGGCGAACGTCAGGGTCCGGGCCGAACCGTCGGCCCGCAACCCGACCACCTCACGGGTGGTGAGCGTCTCGGCGGCGAACTTGTCGGCCTGCCGCCGGGCCCGATCGGTGAGCTGAGCACCGGAGATGCCGTCCGGGAAGCCCAGATAGTTCTCGATCCGGGAACTCTGCCCGGCCTGCCCGCCGACCGCCTGCCGCTCGATCAGCAGCGTGTTCAGGCCCTCCGAGCCGCCGTAGACCGCGGCACCGAGCCCGGCCGGGCCGCCGCCCACGATGATCAGGTCGTAGAAGTCCCGGTCCGGGCTGGTGGACAGCCCGGCCACCTCGGCGACCTGCTGCGCCGTCGGACGGGACAGCGCCCGCCCGTCGGCGGTCACCACCAGCGGCACCGACTCCGGCCCGGCACCGGCGGCCTCCAGCAGACGGCGGCCCTCCGGTTCGTCGGCGCCGAAATACTTGTACGGCACCAGATTGCGGGCCAGGAAATCGCGGATCTGGAAGGACGGCTCGCTCCACCGGTGCCCGACCACCCGGATGCCCGGCAACTCCTGGTCGCCGGCCGCCTGCCAGGCGTCGAGCAGCGCGTCCAGCACCGGATAGAGCTTCTCCTCCGGCGGATCCCACGGCTTGAGCAGGTAGTGATCGACGTCGACCACGTTGATCGCCTGAATCGCGGCGTCGGTGTCCGCGTAGGCGGTCAGCAGTGCCCGGCGGGCGTGCGGGAACAGGTCCATCGCCTGCTCCAGGAACTCGATGCCGTTCATCTGCGGCATCCGGTAGTCGGCCAGGATCACCGCGACCCGGCCGCCGCGCAGTTTCAGTTCGCGCAACACTTCCAGGGCCTCGTCGCCGGAGGAGGCGCGGACGATCCGGTACTTGTCGGCGTAGCGGCGACGCAGGTCACGTGCGATGGCGCGGGAGACGGACGGGTCGTCGTCGACCGTGAGGATCGCGGCTTGGCCCATGTGTGTTCTTATCCTTCAGCTCGCGGGGTGACGTTCGAGATCAGCTCTCGGGGTGACGCTCGAGATCAGCTCGGGTGACGCTCGAGATCAGCTCGGGTGACACTCGGGATCAGCTCGGGTGACGCTCGAGATCAGCTCTCGGGGTGGCGTTCGAGGTAGCCTTGAATATAGGGACATGTCGCTTTTATCGTGAAGCCTCGTGACCGGGCGTCCGCGAGGGCGGCGCCGGCCAGTCGTCCCGCCAGCCCTCGCCCGGAGAATGCCTGATCAACTTCGGTGTTCAGCAGGTCGATTCGTCCGTCGTTTCGGTGGTATGTGAGCGTTCCGACCGGATCGCCGCCGAGCAGAAGTTCGTACCGCTGGTGCTCGAAGTTGTCGACCACCACCGCATCGGCCGGATCGAGCGCAACCGCCGACGCGCTGCCCTCCACCCGCAGCTTCCGCCGGGCCCGCTCGTAGAACGACGTCCGCCCGAAACGGATCACCGTCGCGGCGGCCGGCACCGGGGTGATCTCCAGCCGGTAACCGGCTGTGGCATACCCCTCGATGATGCCGTCCACCTCGATCGCCAGCCGTCCACTGGTCGGCAGCACATCCAGTGCCAGCTGCTCCGACGTGTCCAGCACCAGCGACCTGTTGAACGACGAATGCGCGGCCGCCGCCGACACGATCAGCGCCTGCACGTTCGGCGAGACGATCGGCCCACCGGCGGAGAAGCTGTACGCCGTCGACCCGGTAGGCGTGGAAACGATCACCGCGTCCGCCGCATAGTTGACGAACCCGCCGCCCTCCACCCGGATCCCGACAGCGGCCAGCCCGTGCCCCGGCACCCGAACCAGCGCGATGTCGTTGAACGCGGACACCGTCCGCCCATCCGGCAACACCGTCCGCACCGCCGTCCGCGACTCCACCCGGTAGTCGTGCTCGTCGATAGCGGACAGCGCGTCACCGAGCCCCGACAGATCCACCTCGGCGAGAAACCCCAGCCGCCCCACATTGACCCCGAGCACCGGCGTCTCCCGACCCTCGACCAGGCGCATCGTCCGCAACATGGTGCCGTCCCCGCCGAGACTGACGAGCAGCCCCGCCCGCTCCACCATCTCCGCGGCCTCCACCGCCTCGGCACTGCACCCACTGATCCGGCTCACCTCATCCGGCAGCCCCAGCACGGTCACCCCACGCGCCTCGGCCCACCCGGTGATCGCCTCGATCGCGGCCCCACAGTCCCGCCGCGGATGCAACACCAGCCCGACGACCTTGACCATCCCCATGGACTACAGCCTTCCACGCCACACAAGGTTTCGGCGACCACGGCGAGACGCCCAAAAACCCCTTATCCGGTACGCCACACCAGTCCCCGCCGAATCCCCGGCAACCGGACTACCCCGCGAGGCCCGCGCCCCTCACCGCCACCCCGCGACCGCCGGGCCGAATGCGCCCCTCACCGCCACCCACTGCGCCCACTTCTGTGCCCACCGGACTTCTGTGCCCACCGGACTTCTGTGCCCACCGGGCTCCTGTGCCCACCGGGCTCCTGTGCCCACCGGACTCCTGTGCCCACCGGACTC